>DASULB010000576.1:0-14925 GCA_036278455.1 Chitinophagaceae bacterium
GATAACAACAATAATACCCGACACCAGGCCCAGCCATAAATGCAGCCAGGTGATGAAGTTGTTTATCTTTGATTTGTTGTTGATCGGCATCGGTTCATTTTTAAACTTCCCGGGCTTTTAAAAACCCGGAAAGCTCGCATTCAGGACATCGGATGGTCGTATTCAGAACCGGTAGGCGATGCTTAGCTTGAAATTACGCGGAGGGTCAACCTGCCAGTAATAATAATTGCCATAAGGCGCTCCCGAATAAAGATATTTATCAAGCACATTGTTCACCGTGAGGTTGACTTTCATTTTCTTATGTTGCCAGAATATCCCTGCATCCGTCCTGAAGTAATCCGGCAGCTGCATTTGATTCGCCGAACCCCAGTCCCAGGTGCTGCGGTCTTTCTGGAAGGTAAAGCCTCCTGAAAATCCAACTCCTCTTAATGCACCGCCCTGGATCTGATAGGTCAGCCAACCGTTGGCTACGTGTTTGGCAAAACCGGGAATAGGATCTCCGACTATGGTTTTATCGAGTGCCTTTGATATCTTGGAATCCGTATAGGCATAATTCAAAATTACGTTTAGCCCCCGGGTAATCTGACCCCTGATATCCAACTCTACGCCCTGGGTCTGATTCTGCCCCAGCTGAAGCGAATAACGGTTGTTGGGATTTCCCGTCGTGTCAGGGTCGCTCACCAGTTTGCCGTTTTCCAAAATACGATAAACGGACAAGGTAGTGCTCCAGTGATCCTGGAACCAGTTCTTCTTGATACCCACTTCCATGTTGTTGCCAGTCAGCGGCTTGGGCGATTTATTGCCGCGCAGGAGCCCCGACTGTGGCAGAAAGGACTGGTCGAATAAAGCATAAGCAGAGGTGTTTTCATCAATGGAAACGCTCAGCCCGAATCGTGGGGAGAATTTTGAAGCATGGTAATCCGTTCCGTAATCCGATTGCTTGACATAAGTATAACGTCCCGCGAAGGTCAGCCTGATCCTGTTTTGTAAAAAGCCCAGCTCATCCTGCACGTAAAGGCCGGTATAAGACTGGCCTAAAATGGATAATCCTGGTCTTTGACGCAATGGCTTTGAACGGTCGAAAGCCGGAAAACCGCCAGCGGGATTACCATATACGGGATGATAAATATTAAAGGGATGGGCCGCATCATCCAGATCATGGAATTGACTCCAGTTATAGAAATTCTCTTTGTCGCCCATATCAAGACCCGCCAGGATCTGGTGATGGACCTTTCCGGTTTGCACACTGCCGTTGAGATATGCCTGGCCGAACCGGGATTCGTTGAGCGCGTCAAACATGGAAATCGTGCGGATCATATTGCCGGCTGAATCCACGGAGGACGGCCACAGGGAACTTCCTACCTGGCTGGAATGCAACCAGGCGCCATGCACACTTAATTTCCAGTCTTTGTTAAAGCGGTGTTCCAGGTATAAAAACAGGCTTTGATCATGGATGGTTGTCGGGGCATTGCCGGGTCCCAACGCCGTAAACTTACGGGGCAGGTCCTCGTAGCCTCTGGCTGAAAATGCGTAAGGTGCCCCCACGTTGGACATTTTGGCGTATTGCAGGGTGTATTCAGCCGTCAGATCCGTTTTGTCGTCCAGTTTATAGGTCATGACAGGATGAATAGTGTAACGCTTGTTAAACCGGTATTTCTGAAATGAATTCTGCGTCTGCCCCATGAGATCCAGCCGGTAGAGCACCTTTTTGTCCTGGTCGAAATGGCCGTCCAGATCCAGGGTGGCCCGGTACAGATCAAAGCTGCCGAACATGACAGAGGCCTCGCCTTTGGTAGGCCCGCCGGTCGGCTTTTTGGTGACAATGTTAAAAATACCGCTGGGATCGCCATTGGACATCATAAAACCGGCAGGCCCTTTCACAAACTCTATCCGGTCTACGATGCTCATATCTGCGGAAAGCGGTCCCCAGTTGGAAGTAACATTCATTCCGTTACGAAATTCAGAGGCCCGGGCGCCACGCATATTGATGCGGGTGTACATATCCCAGTGTTCCAGCTTTGTAGCGCCGCTGACATTGCGGATCACGCCGTCCGCCAGGCTGATCACCTGTTGGTCATCCAGAACTTTCGAGGTGATCACCTGGATATTCTGCGGCACCTTCTGTAATGGCGTGATCAAACGAAGCGAACTGGAGACCTCATCAGCCTTATAACGCTTTCGCTGGCTCTGGATAACCACTTCCCGAAGCTGCTCTTTTCGCTTTTCCAATGTTATTTTCTGAACGATCGTGGTATCCTGTGCCTGGACGTTCACAGCCATGACCTGCGTCTGCATACCAACGGCATGAACCGCCAGCCGATAATTGCCCGGGGTACTCTTCAGTACAAATGATCCGTCAGGATTTGTCTGGGTGGTGAAAGCGGTACCTTCGAGCGATACTGAAATATGGTCGGCTACTTCTCCGGCAGGACTGATCACCCTGCCTATCAGGACACCGGTTTGTGCAAATGTGATAAAAGATGAAGTTAAAATGCCAATCAGAATAAGGACACTTTTCATGAGCTACTTACTTTTTTTATTGTAACATAGGTAAAACACAGTTTTGAAAACCGGCAAAAGGCCGCCATCCAAAGACGCAAAGGTGCGAATGCAGCAATTCATATCCGGTTCAGATCGGGAAAGATTTTATTCAAAAAAGGAAACAAACATAGAAATGACATGGCGGCCATTGCCATTAATACCTCTGCTTGACGACGGGCTCTTTGTTGCGGCAGCCCGGTATACATGACAGGGCCTCATCTTTGGAGCACTTTTTCCCTACATTTGCCACACAAACAAACGGATTCTCATGCGTGCGGTCATTCAAAGGGTTAGCCAGGCCTCTGTCACCATCGACCACAGGGTCAAATCTTCCATTCATGCGGGCTTACTGGTTTTCGTCGGCTTTGAAGACGCTGATACGGCCGAAGACATAGCCTGGCTGAGCAAGAAGATCGTCAATCTGCGGATCTTTAATGACACCGATGATGTGATGAACCTTTCGGTAAAAGAGATCGGCGGTGAAATACTGCTGGTGAGCCAGTTCACCCTGCATGCAGCGACCAAAAAAGGGAACCGACCTTCCTATATACGCGCCAGCAAGCCGGAGGTGGCGATTCCCCTGTATGAGAAAATGACCGTGCAGCTTAGCCTGGACCTGGAGAAAGAAATTCAAACCGGCGTGTTTGGGGTGGATATGAAAGTGGCCCTGCTCAATGACGGACCGGTTACCATCATCATGGATACAAAGAACAGGGAGTGAACGTTTATCCCCGAAATGCCGGTCATTTGCCGCACGGGCAGTAAGCGGAGCACTAGGCATCGGCCCTGCAAAATAACCGGGAAAGATCCAGTGATGTTACCGGCGACAATAGTTCCTTAACTCGTGATCCCTGCCTAATGCATTTTGCCTTCCCGGCAACAGCTGATATTTTATCAGTATGTTAACCCGCAACTATCCAGGATCTAAGTGACTTGCAGCACCTTTGTCTAAATATACAGTGAAATCCGGATGATTTCGTAACAATGAGGCGGGGAGATCGTTGCTTATCTCCTGTTTCAAAACCCGCTGGGTAATGGCTGCCTTTTTTACTCCACTTATTAATAGGATCAGATGTTTTGCTTCCATGAGCGTAGCTATTCCTAAAGTGATACCCTTAGATAACAGCTGCGGGTGGGTAAAATACTTCTGACCAACCATTCTGGTCATTTCGTCAATTTTTGAAACATGACAGCGTAGAAAAGGTGATACACCAGGTTCATTTAACCCTACATGCCCATTCATGCCCAATCCAAGTACCGCTAGATCAATCGGTCCATTAAGGCGGATAAACTCTTCTACACGCTCGCATTCACTGACGGGGTCACGAAATTTACCATTAAAAAAACAAATCCGTTCTTCCTTTATTTTTAAAGGATCAAACAAATGCCGGTCGAGCACATAACGACAACTTCCCTGGTCGTTTTTATCCAAATCTACCCATTCGTCCAGCCCCAAAAAATACCAACCGGAAACATCCAGTAATTTCTGATGATGCCGGTCAACCAGTTCTTTGTATAAACCGTTGGGCGATTCACCCGAAGCCACACAAAATAAGGGCTGTTCTGTTGACTGTAGCTTCTGTATTACATCATCCGAAGCATTCTTTGACATGGATTCATAGGAGTCTGAAATTAAAATCTTCATTAGATATATAGATTATTTAGCTTGAGGAATCATAACAAAGGGAAGCAGCGCCCGGTATGCCGCGTCTTCCGGTTCAGACAGCATTCTTCATAGACAATCTACCGGCCGGGGATACACTAACCCTCCGATACATGACCACTGGTTCTGTCAAAATGAGACCAGCCATATCTGACGGAGCCTCCCGGGATAACCAGATCAATATCAAAGGTATAAAGTATCTCATTATGGTGTTAGCGGATGTCCCCTATGTCTTCATATATATTTGCTGCCGCTTTCCCACAAGCTTTCAGATTTCTTCGCCGTTGCCCTTTTGATCTTACCTGACGAACAGGTTATTTACCATTCGACGTTCCTCCTTCGGTAAGACTTGCGATTTATCCCGCCTTCGAAGACGGCCCGTTTCCGACTTGCTATAAATACTGCTGATAGCCAGTTACATCATTGCGACCGCTGCCGCCGGAGTACGCCCGCGCATCCGAAAATTTAAGGGCGCAAATCTCCCGGTAAGTTGATCAGCTTTCGTTCATGTGGCCGTTGTGTAATTACGTACCGGGGTCGTTAGGGTATTGGACTTATGCTTGTTTAACAATATTATCTCCACCACCCGGTTTTATATCGTTTTCTATTTGCAGTTCTGTAGTTACCCCGCCACCCTTTCCTTTGACCAATGCTTGCAACACTATGGCATATTTTGAACTTGCACCCGATAGCTGATAAACATGTCGGACACACCATGATCTCCGCCAAATGCAGTGGGTTTTCAAGATTGATTAAAAATTAACGGTTTTGATTTAAAAAAACTCAAAGGGCGACTTATTATGATTGACGTTTTGAAATTACATTCAAATGCAGGTTATTCAAAGCAGCTGCTGTCAAGGATTACAGACCTTTCTTCCATCTCCGAAAAAAGCAATGAACTGAAAACCACCGCAATTGGAGAATGTCCAAATTTGCCGTAAACTTGCCTAAAAGCCGATTCAAAGTAAGAAACAACATTTATGGACCTTCAAATAAGTGAAACAACACAACAGGTTATCCAGATCATCCGTGATTTTGGGAAGACCGCTATTCAGCCATATGTCATGGAATGGGATGAAGAGCAGGTCTTTCCCCTGGAAGTATTTAAGGAACTCGGGAAGTTGGGACTGATGGGCGTCCTGGTACCCGCTGAATATGGCGGTTCCGGCATGGGCTACCCTGATTATGTAACCATAGTAAGCGAAATCTCCAGATTTTGCGGCAGCATCGGTTTGAGTGTCGCGGCGCATAACTCACTCTGCACAGGTCATATCCTGCAATTTGGCTCAGAAGAACAAAAACAAAAATTCCTTCCCCGGCTGGCGACAGCCGAATGGATCGGCGCCTGGGGACTCACGGAGGCAGGCACCGGCTCTGACGCAGGAAATATGAAATGTACTGCCCGCAAAGACGGGGATCAATGGGTTCTGAACGGCACCAAAAACTGGATTACCCATGGCAAATCGGGAAATGTGGCGGTGGTCATCGCGCGGACGGGGGAACCCGGTGACAACCATGGGATGAGCGCTTTTATCGTGGAACGCGGTACAACCGGTTTCAGCGGAGGCAAAAAGGAAAATAAACTGGGTATGCGTGCCAGTGAAACAGCCGAAATGATCTTCGATGATTGCCATATTCCCGGAGGCAACATCATCGGTGATGAAGGCGATGGTTTTATTCAATCCCTGAAAGTGCTTGACGGGGGACGTATCTCCATTGCCGCCCTGTCCCTTGGCATCGCCAAAGGCGCTTATGAAGCGGCTCGCCGGTATTCAAAAGAGCGGCATCAGTTTGGACAGCCCATTTCTAATTTTCAGGCCATCGCTTTTAAATTAGCCGACATGGCAACGGAGATAGAAGCCGCTGAAATGCTGACCATGCAGGCTGCGGTAAAAAAGCAGCAGGGAATGAAAATGACCAAAGAAGCGGCCATGGCAAAATACTATGCCTCTGAAACAGCGGTGAAGGTAGCCACCGAAGCCGTACAGATTTTTGGTGCCTATGGCTACACCAAAGATTATCCGGTAGAAAAATATTACAGGGACGCCAAACTATGCACCATTGGTGAAGGGACCTCAGAAATACAAAAGATCGTTATTGCAAGAGATGTGCTACGATAGAGGAGGCAATGCCCGAGTTGATAGCCTTCAGCCATTCAGAATCGAATTAACCTGTAAGGATTCTTTTACGGAATAGTAATTCCTGTAGCATTTATCTGCTCATCAGCCTGCTGTTATGGGTTCCGGCATCCACTCTTTATTGACGATCTTGTATATGGGCATGATCATTCCCCGGCATATTTTAACGCCATCAAACAGCACTGCAACTTTAAGTTTAATAAGCCTCATCCCTTTCCCGGTGTGAAGCTGCCATTTTCTTTTTTCCGCCAATCACGTAACCATTTGGGATCGTTCTCATCAGATTGAGGATGGTGGGGGCTATAGAGCATGGTCTTCGATCTTTTAACCGGCATACCATTTTTAACAAAGCCGGGGCCGCGTTCCTCCAGGTATTGCACCAACCTGCTGCGCCACAATTGCACTTCTTTCTTTCGGGCAGGTACTTTTGCCAAGTCCTTATTCTCATGCGGGTCCGTTGTCAGATCAAAAAATTGTTCCTGCCCGGTTCGGAAATGCCAGATATATTTTGCTTTCCCGTCAGTCACTGATGACCAGTAATTATTTTCGAAATAACAGGTAGCATGCTCCATCCCAATGTACTTACGCCAGCCTTTGGCATCGCCTCTCACGAGATCCAACACGCTCATGCCATCCATGTCTTCCGGTATCTTCTGGCCCGAGGCATCCAGAAAAGTCGGCAGCATATCCTGGAGACCCACCGGCTCCTCTATTTGGCTCCCCCTTTGGATGGCGGCGTCGAAGTTGTCGGGCCAACGCAGGATAAAAGGAATATGCACCGATCCCTGATAAGGAAATGTCTTCCTCCAGTGATAATGGTCACCCATTTCATCGCCATGATCGGAAAGAAAGCAAATAACCGCATTTTCGTACATGCCACGCTCTTTCAGTTTAGCGATGAGCTTTCCCACCTGGTCATCAATAAAGGAAATATTGGCATAATAATGCTTCTTGGATTCTTTTACCTGCTCTTCCCCGAAATTGCCAAAAGCCGCAGTCGGCGGACCTGTTGTAGGGATGGGTTTATTCTTATCGGGATAATTATATATTTCTCCTTCCCAGTCCCCTGTGGCCGGGCCCGGCACATTGGTATCCTTATAACGATCCAGGCAGGCCTGGGGCGGATCATACGGGCTGTGTGGCCGCTCAAACGACACTTTCAGGAAGAGCGGAACGTCCAGGTTATAACTGTCCAGGAAATCCAGTGCCTTGCTTCCGATCCAGCTTGTCGGATGTAATGCTTCGTCCAGGGCATAGGCTTTGGCCAGGCGGCTGTTCCACCCTAAACCTGTTTTATCAGGATCTTTTCCCGGCGCGTTAAACCTGAACCAGTCGCGATAATCACTTACATACCCGTCCTGCTCTATCCTCCCGCTCTCATCAACCAGGGTACCGTTAAAACCATGCAGGCTTTTCTGCGGAAACCAATGATTTTTACCCACGCAAAAGGTATAATAGCCACCTTCTCTTAACATGCGCGGCAATTCATACTTATACTGGCGTGCTACCCGCCCATAGCCCAACATACCGTTATTCCAGGGTGTCATACCGGTCAGTAAACAGCTCCTTGCAGGGGTACAGCTCGGAACAGGACTGTAAGTCTGGCTAAAAAGAACGCCCTCGCCAGCCAGCATATCTATATGAGGTGTCTTCACAGCCGGGTTTCCGGCACAGCCAAGTGCATCCGCCCTTTGCTGATCGGTCATAATAAAAATAATGTGGGGCTGCTTTGAGTTTTTTACCAAAGGCTTCTTTTGAGACGATGATAGCGGTGCCACCTCTCTATCGTCCCCTCTGTTAAATGACAGGAAGGGAAACATCAGCTGGGAACCCATAGCCAGTCCACCCAGTTGCTTTAATGCCTGTTTACGGGAAATGTTCTTCTTGCTCATGCCCAAAATCTTAACTTTAAATAAAAGTAAAATTAGAACAAGTTGTTTCAGATCAAAATTATTTTTCCACAGCGGTGCTAAAGCTCCTGCTGGCCGGATGTGGATGTCCGTCACCCCGGCCTGCCGTGTCCTTTCTCCTGTTCCGTGGCCGGTGCACAGGAGGAACAGCGTCTGAATGGCATCTCATGCGGTGTCTTATTCCCGGAGTAGAGGGCATTGATCTGGATTTCGCCTGCCTGTTACTAACCCAGGGGAAGCCAATCTGGATAAAAAATGATTGCATCTGTGCAGGTAGTTTCCATTCTGGCAGACACTATAAAGTTTGGCAAACACGCTTGGGAAAGTATGTGTGTTTGACCAGGTGCAATATATTAATAGAGACAACAGCATCTCACCGGGAATTGTAAGACCACTAGTTGAGAGCAAGGCATAAGCGCATTGGTAATCCCTTCTTCCCTGCCCGGGTATTATTTGCTTTATGCTTCAAATTTCAATTTGAGATAATTCTCCATACTGCGGGTTCTATCGACCTGTTGCAATAACTGTTCTACATCATATTGACGAGATGTATCCGAATAATAGTCGCCATAGGGAAAATAGCTCAGGCAAACGGAATAATTCGGGGTCCGTTGAACGTGGGTTTTATGTCCCGTGGCGAATCTGACAAGGAGCGGCTTTTAATTAAGAAGGCATTAGTGGTCAATATTGTGTGTACAGATCCAGACTCGCAAATTATTGAAATTTCCGCCGCACGCAGAAAATAGTTCAATGATGACCCATAACGGCCTCCGGGATGCCAGTTTTGTTCACCTTCAAAAATCAACTGCCTGTTTACAAAAACTTTTGATACTTTTGTACGATAAATGAAGAAACTGGCATCCATATCATTATTGCTGTTTTACTTGTTTGGCATTACCGGGATCGGCATAACCTCCCACTACTGCTGTGGCGAGATCGCTTCGGTCCAGCTCACCTATAACCCGGCTGAATCTCATATGACTTCAGCAAACACACAGCCTAACTGTTGCGACAACATTACCCATTTCTTTAAAATCCATGATGCACAACAGGCTGGTGTATCAGATTTCAGCTTTAATCCACCCACCCTTCAGATTCCCCTGCTTTTCCAGACCATCTCACTGATGACTGCATCGGAACAGAACGTGTGGAGCCATTCTTCCATTACCCACTCACCACCCTGGCAAGCAACCACGCCGTTGTTCCTTCGCCATGAGGTTTTCCTGATCTGATTTCCTGTCAAACATGTTTACCGCCTTTACGGGGCCGGGCATTCCCATGCCAGAAACTACCCGTAAACTTCTAAAAAATACTTTTCCAAAAAAGTAACGATCACAGCCCTGCCCGTTCCGGGGAGATAAAGGATCGGTTACTGATAATAATGCTTGTCAAGACTTATAGATCATGATCAACAAACTGATCTCCTGGTCCATACACAACCGCCTTATCGTGATTGTCGTCGCCCTGGGCCTTATAGGTTATGGTGTTTATTGCCTGACCAAAACACCGGTAGACGCGATTCCTGATCTTTCAGACAAGGAAGTCATTGTATTTACCAAATGGACGGGCCGGGATCCCGGGCTCATCGAAGACCAGGTGACCTTTCCGCTCGTGACCAACCTCCAGGGCATTCCAAAGGTAAAAGACGTCCGCGCCACCTCTATGTTCGGGATGAGCTTTGTCTTTGTGGTATTTCAGGATGACGTAGATCTATATTGGGCGCGTACCCGCGTGCTGGAAAGGATCAATTACGCACAGAAGTTCTTACCCGCCGGGGTTACCCCCACCCTTGGTCCGGATGCTACGGGTGTAGGGCAGGTCTATTGGTATACGTTGCATGCGCCGGGATACAGTTTAGGGGACCTCCGCGCTTTGCAGGATTGGTACGTAAAATTTGCTTTGCAAACTGTTCCCGGTGTAAGCGAGGTAGCATCTTTCGGGGGCTTCCAGAAACAATACCAAATCACACTGGATCCTCACAAACTGGAGTATTATCACATTAAACTGACCGATGTCCTGAAGGCTGTCCATGAAAATAACAATGACGTGGGGGGACGGGTGTTTGCATTGAATGACGCCAATTATATCGTGCGGGGGGAAGGCTATCTTAAAAACCGGCAAGACATCGCCAATATCACGGTAGCCACACAGGGTACGATCCCCATTCGCGTCAGGGACTTAGGGCAGGTACAGATAGGAGGCGATCAAAGACTGGGGATTGTGGATGATAACGGGAATGGCGAAGTTGTCGGGGGTGTCATTGTGATGCGTTACGGTGAAAACGCGGATGCGGTCATTGGAGCGGTAAAGAAAAAAATAAAAGAGGTACAAAAAGGCCTTCCACCTGGCGTGACGTTTAAAACGGCTTATGACAGGAGCAAGCTCATCGAAGCTTCTGTGAAGAGTGTGAGCCGCACCATCGTGGAGGAGATCATTCTGGTCTGCCTGGTGATATTGGTGTTTTTATTTCATTTCCGGAGCGCTCTCGTGGTCATGCTCACGATTCCTGTCGCCATAGTGCTCAGTTTTATTTTAATCCGTTTCTTAGGTTTTACATCCAACATCATGTCGCTCAGCGGCATCGCCATCGCCATCGGTGTGATCGTGGACAATGGCATCGTCATGGTGGAGAACGCGCACCGGCATTTAACCGAAGATCAAAGCTGAGGGAGGAAAGCCCTTAGCCTTAAACGACATCCTATCAGATGTGAATCCAAAATGAACACCGAATATGCCTAAAAATCAAAAATATAATAACCCCCGGCGGATCTCCATCATTGAAAAATCGGCCCGGCAGGTGGGAAAGCCAATTGTCTTTGCCATCCTCATCATTGTAGTCTCTTTTCTGCCGGTATTTCTGCTTACCGGACAGGAAGGTAAAATGTTCCACCCGCTGGCCTGGACAAAGACACTGGTGCTGGTCTGTTCGATGCTGCTCACCGTCACCCTGGTACCGGTACTGATGGTGCTGCTGATGCGGGGAAAGATGCGTCCTGAAAGCAGGAACCCTGTCAGTAATTTTTTTACCCGCCTCTACGGCCCGGTATTGTTATGGTGCATGCGGTGGAAAAAAACCGTATTGACCATCAACATTCTTGGCCTGGCATTTTCGGTACTCCTGCTGTTCCGCCTGGGCAATGAATTCATGCCGCCTTTAAACGAAGGCACCATCCTGTTCATGCCCATCGCGCTGCCGGATGTTTCCGGCGGGGAGATCGCGCGCATCCTCAGGGTTCAGGATAAGATCATCACGACCGTCCCCGAAGTGAAAAATGTCCTGGGGAAAGCCGGTCGCATCAGTTCGGCGACCGATAATGCGCCCCTGAACATGATTGAAACCATTATTCTGCTGAAGCCAAAAAGCCAGTGGCGTCCGGGCATTACCAAAGCGGATATCATAGGCGAGCTGAATGGGAAACTGAAAATACCCGGTGTTACCAATGGCTGGACCCAACCGATCATCAACCGCATCAACATGCTTTCCACCGGCATCCGCACGGATGTAGGGGTAAAGATCTTCGGACAAAACCTGGACACACTGGGGCGGCTTGCCCAAACCATCACCGGTGACCTTAAAGGTATTCCAGGCATCGCCGACCTTTATCCCGAGCAGGTCAGAGGGGCCAAGTATTTAGACATCAAGGTCAAAAAAGAGGCTATTGGCCGTTACGGGCTCACAGCCGATGATGTGAACGCCGTCGTGGAAAGCGCCCTGGGCGGTATGAACATCGGCGAAGTTATCCAGGGCCGGGAACGCTTTAGCATCAATGTGCGCCTGGCACAGGATTGGCGCAACAGTTTGCAGGACATCGAACGCACTTTGGTGCAGACGCCTGACGGTCCTGTCCCGCTGTCCGATGTGGCAACGGTAGCGATCGCAGACGGACCTTCCATGATCAACAGCGAAAACGCGATGTTGCGCGGGACAGTACAGTTTAATGTCCGTGGCCGCGACCTGGGAAGTACCGTCAGGGCGGCGATGAACCGTCTGGACAGCACCCTCACCTTACCCAAAGGGTATTACGTGCAGTGGAGCGGACAATGGGAAAACGAGTTGCATGCTGCACATACCTTAAAGATCATTCTGCCCATCGTTGTCTTTTTAATCTTTTTCATCCTGTATTTCACCTTTCATGATGTACGCGATGCGCTCAATACGTTCCTGAGTGTCCCCTTCGCCTTTACCGGCGGCGTATTCATGGTGTTCCTGTGGGGTGAAAATTTATCAGTCGCGGTGGTGGTGGGCTTTATCGCCCTTTTTGGCATTGCCGTGGAGACGGGGGTCGTGATGATGATCTATCTGGAAGAAGCGATGCAAAGGATGGTCAAGGAAAAGGGGGCGACGGTAGATCTGCCCACTTTAAGGCATTATGTCATGGAAGGTGCCGTAAAGCGGTTACGTCCCAAGCTGATGACCGTCTTCGTCGTCCTGTTAGGGCTGGTGCCGGTGCTCTGGTCCCATGGCACAGGTATTGAACTCATGCGCCCCATCGCGCTGCCCATGATTGGGGGTATCATCACCTCTGCAGTCAGTATCCTGGTAGTGATGCCCATCCTCTTTGAATGGTTTAAAGAAAGAGAATTAAAAAAGCAGGGAAAAATAAAGCTGGCAGCGCCCGGCCATTGATTAAAAAAAATTCCTCCGACGATAAACTCAAAACAAGTGGGTTAAAAATTCAAAAAATTCTGTCATGAAATATGCATTTGCGATCGGGATTAAAAAATGGAAAACAATCACAACGGGTGTAGCGCTTCTGCTGGCGGGAAGTATGTCACAGGCTCAAACTTATTCTTTGGGCCGGGTATTGGACAGCATTGAGGTGAGAAATCCCGGACTGCAGCAATATGCCCTGAAAACACAGGCTAGTTTTGCCAGCGGAACGGCGGCAAGAGCCTGGATGGCGCCGGTGGCCGGCGTGGGCTTAAGTGAATTCCCATATTCATCCGGGAGGAAAATGAACGGCGGGCCGATGCCGCGAAAAATGCTGATGTTGCGTCTTGAGCAAATGTTTCCCAATTTTAGCCAGCAACGTAAAGCGGAAACCTATGAGCGCTCTTATGCCAACCAAAACAAGGATGACAGGGCGACCATGAAAAACATGCTTTTTGCCAAAGCAAAAATGGCCTATTACGATGCTTTCATTGCCCAGAAGAAACTGGCCGTTCTCCGGGTGCAGGAGCAACAATTGCAGCTGCTGATAAAGATTTCCGAAGGCCGGCTTGCCTATAACAAAGCTGATTTGCCCAATATTTATAAAGCAAGGGCCACGCTAAGTGATTTAAAGTCCACGCGCATCAACTTGCAAGGCATGACGGACCAGGCAATCTCCATCCTCAACGCTTTGATGAATCTGCCTGTGGACCATCCTTTACAAATAGATACCACCGCAAATTTTCAACAACACCAGGTAGCGATCCTTCAAATTGATACTGCTTATGTACAGCGAAACCGCAGCGACATTAAGCACACCCAAGATGAGATCCACAGCATGGAATTAAAACAACAGGTCATTGCAGCTATGGGCAAGCCCACCTTCGGTATTACCTGGGATAACATGCGCATGAACAGTGGCATGTACATGTACAGTGCGATGGCATCTCTCAGTATTCCTATTGCACCCTGGTTCTCGAAAGGCTATAAATCAAAGATAACCGCCATGGACTTTCAGATACAGGCCATGGAAAAGAGGAAGGAAAACCAGGTATCCGGGGCGCTGGGTAATATCCGGAAAGACTGGCTGAAACTCAGGTCGGCCAAGGAGGATCTGCAAATATTTCGGGAGGAAGTCATCCCCGCTTATGCCAAAACCTACCAGGCTAACCTGAACGCCTTCAGTGAGAACAACGGGGATATTTACGAGACCCTGATGGCATGGAATGACCTGACGATGAAAAAAATGGAATATTATGATAAGCTGGCAGGCCTACTGAACCTGCGCGTGATGCTGGAAACAGAAATGCAACAGCCTTAGACTGCAAGCGATCAGGCGGATGGATCAGCACCCGGAACTGAAGGCAGGTTTTGTGTACCGCAAACAGGAAGACAAAGATTAAGCGTATCCTTAAATAAATGATCATGAAAAAAAAACAGATAGTGCGAAGCATGGCAAGGATTGCCGCCACGGTATTGCTGATGGCGGGCCTCATGCTGGAAGGCTGCCACTCAAAAAAAGGAAAGGCTCCGGTGTCAGCGACTGAATATTACACTTGTCCTATGCATCCGCAGGTACATGAAGATAAACCGGGCAACTGCCCGATTTGCGGCATGAAGCTGATTAAGGTGACGGCTTCCGGGGGTGCGGAAGAACCGCATGAGCCGCTCGATACCGCGCTAATCTATCTCACGGAACCGGTTACCCGGACAGTGGCAGGATCATTTAAGGTATTTACCCCGGTAAGAACTGTTTCCAACGATACCATTCAAGCCGATGGCGCTATCGGGTTTGACCAGCGCGATATAAATACAGTGGCTTCCCTGGTGAGCGGACGTATCGTGAAGTTGTATGTAAACTATATGAACCAGACCATCCGGAAGGGTCAACCCCTGATGGCCATATACAGTCCTGAGCTGTTAAGCACCCAAAGAGATTTATTGCAGGCCATACACGACAGGGATCCCTCGCTTACCAGGATGCTCAACGAGAAACTGCTCAACCTCGGCATGCGAACCACC
>DASULB010000577.1:0-21242 GCA_036278455.1 Chitinophagaceae bacterium
TTTCCCCTGTTCAATGGAATCAAACATGTCGGCAAACATATGGTTGTAGCCGAAATCATTCACCTCATCGCCTATGGGAAACAGCCAGCCTGTATTGCTTTCCGCTTTTTCAGCCAGATAATCGCCCCCTTTCCCGGTGGTAAACATTTCAAAACCTGTGCGTAAGGCATTGTTGATCCAAAGGGTGCCTTCGGTGCCCATTACTTCGTCGCGCAGGTCCATCCCGCCACGAAAGGTCCAGCTTACTTCGAACTGGCCAATGGCCCCGTTTTCATATTTCACCAAACCGATGGCATGGTCCTCGGCCGGAATGGGCTTCACCTGCGTATCTGCCCAGCACATCACTTCTACGGGTTTGATGTCCTTCCCGATGTAACTGCGTGCAATCTCCACACAGTGACACCCCAGATCCAAAACAGCGCCGCCACCGGCCTGTTCCAGGTCCCAGAACCATTCGCTGTGCGGGCCTGGATGCGTTTCACGGGATTTTGCCCAGAGGATGCGTCCCAAGGCGCCGCCTTCCACACTTTCCAGGGCTTTTAAGAACTTGGGAGTATAACAAAGGTCTTCCAGGTAGCCGTTGAAAATACCGGCTTCTTCCACTGCTTTCATCATCCGAAGCGCTTCTTCTGCATTTCTGCCTAAAGGTTTGGTGGTAATCACCGCTTTTTTAGCTTTTACGCAAGCCATCACCGCCGCTTCATGCAGATTATTGGGCAAGGCGATGCAGACGATATCAGCGTCGGGGTGATTAACAGCTTCTTCCATGGCCGTGGTAAAATGCCCCACGCCGTAGTCGCGCGCGAATTTCTTCGCGCTTTCTTCTCTTCTCGAATACACGCTGACGATCTTATCTTTTGTCCGGCTGCCCTGAATGGAGTCCGCATAAAAACGGGCGATAAATCCTGATCCGAGCATTGCAATCTTTTGTCCCATACCTATCTGTTTTTTTCAAGTTTATTTTAAGGTTTTTTTAATCAAACGGCGACTTTCGGTTCTACAGGTAGCTCCCTGTCCTCTTTTTTACCTTTATCATGGAAAAAGAGCATAAATGGAATTAAAACCACGACGGAAATACCCGCGGGAATCAACCAGATCGCTTTCCAGTCGTGCATGTGTGCACCCAGTTCAAAATGCTGGGCAACGACACCGGCAATCAGTGATCCGATCAGCAGGCCGATGCCATAGGTTCCCAGGGTGATCAGGCCCTGCGCTGCACTCTGGAATTTCTTCCCTGCATGATTATCGGTGTATATCTGTCCGGAAACAAAAAAGTAATCATAACATACCCCGTGAATGGCAATTCCCACAAACAATAGTAGCCACAACCCACTTCCACTGCCACCGATATAGCCATATGCGAAACAAACATACCGTATCGCCCACGCCAGCATTCCAAGTGCAAGCATCTTCTTTATTCCCAGTTTTCTAAAGAAAAAGGGCATTAATAACATAAAGACTACTTCAAATCCCTGACCGATGGTCATCTTACCTGCCGCACCATGCATCCCCACTTCTTTCAAAAAAGGATTGGCAAAAGCATAATAAAAAGCCGTAGGAATACACACAGCGACGGAGGCAATAAAGAATATCAGGAAGTTTTTATCCTTAAGCAACTTGATAGCGTCTAATCCTAAAAGCTCCCCGACGGAAGTCTTCACATTCTTTTTAAGCGGCAAGGTAGCGGGCAATGAAAAACTATAAATGCCCAACACGGCCGATGCAATGGCAGCCATCTTAAAAGTGAACATTAATTGATTGGAATCTCCCCAGTCTAAAAACATGATAAGCAGTCCTGCAACGATCCAGCCTATGGTGCCCAATACCCGGATAAATGGAAACTCTTTTTCAGGATCCGTCATCTGCCGCATTGAAATGCTGTTGACCAGTGCAAGGGTCGGCATAAACAAGATCATATAGATCAATATATACGCATAAAAGGAATCAAAGTTATTGGCCGCCGATGCCAGCCACAACAGCACGGCGCCCACCAGATGCAGTATCCCCATTATCTTTTGTGCCGAGAAGAATTTGTCTGCAATAAGCCCTACAATGAATGGTGCGATGATGGCGCCTATAGACTGGGTGGCGAAAGCCACGCCCACCTGTACGCCGGTAGCGCCAAGCCCGCCTTCGCCGGCAGGCTGTAATAAATAGGCGCCCATGGTCACAAACCAGGCTCCCCAGATAAAGAACTCCAGGAACATCATGGTGGAAAGCCTGAAGCGGACAGATGAATTCATAAAAACGAATTTATGGTAGTTTAAAAGACTTTAATGAAACCGCTATAATACTAAATTTATTCTTGAAAAAGACTTTTTTTACATAAGCATGGCAACCTTCCGTTCAATATAGTCTCACGTGAACACCCGGTCAGGGAGATTGCCTGAAAAATCATTACCTTGGCGCCGGACCAGAGAATATGAAACATGCGTAAAAGTTTTATTATCGCCATGGCAGTGGCCCTGGTGGCCGTTATTGTATTGGGTATCCGCTTCCCGTGGGTATGGTGGCTGATGGTCCTGGTGCTTCCATTATCCTTATTAGGCTTGGTCGACATGCTGCAAACCAAGCACGCCATCATGCGAAATTATCCGGTTGTGGGCAGATTGCGTTATGTAATGGAGGACCTGCGACCCAAGATTTATCAATATTTTGTAGAAAGCGACACCGACGGACGCCCCATTAATCGCGTTGACCGCTCCACCATCTATCAGCGGGCCAAACGGGAGTTGGACACCCAGCCCTTCGGGACGCAGTTCGACGTCTATTCAGAAGGATATGAATGGCTGGCGCATTCAGTCAACCCCACCGATTTTCACCAGTTAAACAAAGATCCGCGGGTTGTTTTTGGCACCGGTACCTGTACACAGCCCTATTCGGCCAGCATATTAAATATCTCCGCCATGAGTTACGGCGCATTGAGCGCCAATGCCGTTGAGGCCCTGAACGCTGGTGCCCGTATTGGAAATTTTGCCCATAATACCGGCGAAGGGGGGTTAAGTCCCTACCATCTGAAGCCCGGTGGTGACATCATCTGGCAAATAGGCACCGGTTACTTTGGCTGCCGGGATGATAATGGCAACTTTTACGACGATCTCTTTGCCGAAAAGACCAGGCATCCACAGGTAAAGATGATAGAGATCAAACTCTCCCAGGGCGCGAAGCCCGGGCACGGCGGCATCTTGCCCGGGAAGAAAAACACACCGGAGATCGCTGAGATCCGCCACGTGAAGCCCTATACCACCATTTATTCACCTACTTTTCATACCGCTTTCAACAGCCCGCGGGGATTAATGCAGTTTGTGGAACATCTCAGAACCCTTTCAAAGGGAAAGCCGGTGGGTTTCAAATTATGCGTCGGGCGGCGCCCGGAATTCTATTCCATTTGTAAAGCGATGCTGGAAACCGGCATTTACCCGGACTTCATCACGGTGGATGGCGGCGAAGGCGGCACGGGGGCCGCGCCGCCTGAATTTTCCAACTCGGTGGGCATGCCTTTTATGGATGCCCTGGCCTTTGTCCATGACACGCTTACGGGATTTGGCATCAGGAATAAAACCAGGATCATTGCATCGGGGAAGATACTGACGGGTTTTCACCTCGTGCGGGCCATGGCGCTCGGCGCTGATACCTGCAACAGCGCCAGGGCAATGATGCTGGCTCTGGGTTGCATCCAGGCTTTGCTTTGCAATACCAACAAATGCCCGACGGGCGTAACGACGCAGGACAAGTGGAAAATGGCGGGCCTGGTGGTCGAGGATAAAAAACTACGCGTGGCCAATTATCACCAGGATACCGTTGACAGCTGCGTTGAACTTATCGCCGCCATAGGCCTGAACGAACCGTGCCAGGTGAATCGTTCGCTGGTCTACCGGCGTACATCCATGAATTCGGTGGCGACCTTCGAGGAAATCTATCCATCCCTGGAGCTGAATGCGCTGCTGAACGGATCGGCACCTATTCACTTGCAACGAGAACTGGACCGTGCCAAGGTGGATAGCTGGCATTGAGGCGGTGGCCGTATATTTTTTTTCTGTTGAAAACAATCACCCGGGTAAAGTTGTATTAGAAGGTTGGGTGCTTGTTTTCCAATGAGGGGACGTGGTTTCTTTTTATGGCAGAGAACCCGGCCTCAGCGAAAGAAGGCCTTTATTCTTCACAAAAAAAATTCATAATTATGAAAAAACTACAAATTGGAATGTCGAAATTAATCGGTTCTTTCCTCGTAGCTGGGCTTACCGTACTTTCCCTAAGCGCTTTCGGTCAGAGTAAAGAAAAAACAATGACCGTTAAAGGCGAAGTGCTGGACATGTCCTGTTATATGGCGGAGGGCGCCCATGGGGCCGGACATAAGATGTGTGCACAGATGTGCCTTAAAAAGGGCCTTCCTGCGGGTCTTTTGACAAGCGATGGAAAAGTATACCTTCTGGTGGAAGACCATGACAAGACGGACGCCTACAACACGGTGATCAAGCATGCCGCCGACCAGATGACCATTACAGGCAAGTATGCCGATAAAAACGGCGTCCAGGCTCTCGTGGTGGAAAACGCCAAAGCAAGCAGCGGCAGCTAAGTATAAAAGCAGTTCAAGAAAACCAGACTTTCCAGGCCGGCGGCCCGGAAGGTCTTTTTTTATGTCTTGTAATTAAATAAAATCAAGATACTTGTGCTTTTCACCCAGTACCGTCTTATCGTCAGTGTGTAGCCACTGGTGCAGTAAGGTGGCATATACATCCCTGAAGTCAACCTGATAGATCAAATCACCCAGCTCCGGATTATTCTGGTCCAGATGACTCAGATCGGGCGCCTGATTAAGCACACCCTGTTTTTTCATCCCTTCTGAAACCAGGAACATACAATTGGCGGTTCCGTGGTCGGTACCCTGGCTGGCGTTTTGCGCCACCCGCCTTCCAAATTCCGAAAAGGTAGCCACCATGACGTCTTTGAAACGATTATTTTTCCGGAGGTCCTCGGAAAATATTTTCAGACCATCACCCAGCTGCGTAAACAACCGCTGTTGCTGGGGATGCTGGTTTACATGCGTATCAAAGCTACCCAGCGAGATATAATAAACCCGCGTATCACAACCGGAGATGATCAATTCCGCGATGGTCTTTAGTCCTTTGCCAAAAGCCGAATCAGGATAACGGGCGGTGGTCTTGTAAATCTTCGATTGTTTGTAGATATAATCCGCCGAGGACATGGTCCCTGACAGTGTCTTATACAGGTAGTCAACATTGTGGTCATGCTCCTGCGGGTGATGGTCTTCCACAAGTGATTTGAAGAACCCGTCATGCGCGCTGGCATATAAACGCTGTGGGTCGGGGACTGCAAGGCCACGCATGTTTTTCCCTTTTAAGGAAAGGCTCAGCGTGTCATCCACTTCGATCGCCCCCGAAGTATGTCCGCAGCCATCACATTGCGCGTCCAGGTAACGGCCGATCCACCCTGTGGTCAGCAGCTGATCGGCCCCGCTGGCCGTTTGCCAGATATCCATTGATCTGAAGTGCGAGCGATCAGGATTCGGATAACCTACATTGTTCAATACCCCGAGTGATCCGTCATCATACAATGACTTCAATCCTTTTAATGCCGGGTGCAGACCCAATTCATCCGTCATGGCAAGCGCATCGGAGCGCCTGATACCCAGTTCAGGACGGACCTTGTAATAAATATCATTTCGGTAGGGTATAACCGTGTTCAGTCCGTCATTGCCGCCGGACAACTGAACGACCACCAATATCTTGCCCTCCTGTTCCAGCTTCTTTTTTTCAAAAGCCTTTAAGAATTTAGGCAACATCATGGCCGCTGAAGCCAGGGAGCCGGTCTGAATAAACTTACGACGGTTTACAATGAGCATGGCAAATTAATTAATGATTGAAAATAACCAATGGGATCTGCAATAAACGCCTCACCCTGTCAACAAAGCTGATAATCCGGTGAGCTCATCATGTCAATCGTGAGTGACCTGATATAGTGTTCCCTCGAGCTATGGTCCGCATATTTGTTTAACAGTGCGTTATCCACCTTGCGCGCATTTGTAAACAGGGCGTCCGCGATAGAGGCAGCCACCCGGTCAACATCCAGGTCGTCAAACGCCTTCAGGTAGCCTTCCCAATTCACCTGGGCCCTGACCCGTTTTGCAAAGCGCCGGACAAACTGATCCCCCATGTTATTCCCCGAATAAGTGTCGGTCAGTTCATCAGGCATGTCCTTGGGCCTGGTAGTCACCTCTTCGGAATAATAGATGATCTGGGGCAGGCGCATGCGGAAAAGAAGCGTGGAACTGTCGATCCAGCTCCTGCCACCAGGCCAGCCACCGACGTTTGGCGGATAAAAAAGCACCTGGTCCAGGATCCTTTGGAACAATAATTGGACCTGGTCCTTGCCAAAATCCACCGGGATGGTGCGTCTCATACCCACCAGCAATTCCACCGGTGATTTGATGAGATTGCCCCTGTTTGCCGGCCGGTAAAATTCAGCGGACTTAAAAATAGTCTCCATGAGAGCGGCGATGTCATAGTTGCTTTGATAAAACCCTTCCGCCAACCTGTTCACCATGGATGCCTCGGGCGTATCATTGACAAAGAAGCGGCACAATTTTTCTGTAATATGGTGCGCTGTGGCCTTTTGTTCCAGGATAATTTTCAGGATATCGTCGCCATCAAAGTTTCCTGTTTTCCCCAAAAACGTTTTTACGCCATTATCATGCAGTCGTCTGCGGAATACAAATTCACCGTTTTTGTCATATCCCCACCCGGTAAAAGCCCGTGATCCTTCCTTTACATCCTGTTCCGTATAGTTGCCATGTCCCATGGTAAACAACTCCATCACTTCGCGTCCGAAATTTTCATTGGGATGCTGTTTGCGGTTTTGCTGGTTATTCAGGAACTGCAGCATGGCCGGGCTCTTTGAGACACCGGACAACAAGTCGCCAAAATTTCCCAGGGCGTTTTGACGGATCACATCAAGCATCAGCTGGTTATGCAACACATTATTCACCCGGCAGGCGAAATGGCCATGCCAGAAGAAAGCCATCTTCTCCCGCAGGGGATGCTCCGTGGCGGCCATTTCATCGATCCAGGCGAGATTGAGACTTCTCATGCCCTGCCTGTTTCGCTTGCCGATGGCCCTTCGCTCTTCCGCCGATCTTTTCTTACCGCCCATCATCGTCTCTTCAGCAAGCGCATCTGTTTGGGGAACAGTAATGATGCGGGGACTTGTTTCACCTCCTTTCAGGACCGAATGAAAAAAGCGGTCCCAGTGCCTGTGATCCCAGTTGCTGATAAAGGCGGGGGTAGCACCGAATCCGGCCCGCCAACTTAAATGCTGTACTTTGGCCTTGTCGTCACGACTGGACATATGTTGAAGTATTTACCACCATTGACCGGGAAAAAGAAGAAAGGTTTAACCTCCCGGTGTGTTAATTAACGTTAAGACGAGCATTAAAATACCCTAAACAAGCCGGTATCTATATCTCATCACATGTTAAAAAGTACAGGAAACGGACAGGGTGGTCAGGCACATGTTCTCACATACTCACGCGATCGCCTAATCGATCTTTCCCACCATGTCCTGGGGATTCACCCATTCATCGAACTGCCCGGCGGTCAGGTACCCCAGTTCTATGGCAACGGCTTTGAGCGTTTTTCCCTGCTGGTGGGCTTTCTGCGCGATCTCGGCCGCCTTATAATACCCTATTTTTGTATTCAGCGCCGTCACCAGCATAAGGGAATTTTCCAGGTTACGTTTGATGTTAGATTGGATGGGTTCAATACCGGTGGCGCAATTGTCGTTAAATGAAACGGCTGCCTCACCGATCAGCCGGGCGCTGTGCAGAAAGTTGAATATCATCATGGGCTTGAACACATTGAGTTCAAACTGCCCCGTGGCGCCTCCGACATTAATGGCAACGTCATTTCCCAGCACCTGCGCGGCCACCATCGTCATCGCTTCACACTGGGTGGGATTCACCTTGCCCGGCATGATGGATGATCCGGGTTCATTGGCCGGGATGCTTATTTCCCCGATCCCGCAGCGGGGCCCGGAGGAAAGCATCCGGATGTCATTGGCTATTTTCATGAGGCTTACAGCCACCGTCTTTAAAGCACCATGAGATTCCACAATGCCGTCATGGGCAGCCAGTGATTCGAATTTATTCTCCGCGGTGATAAACGGTAACCCGGTAAGTTCAGCTATCTTTTGTGCCACCTGTCTGGCATAATCCGGCGGTGTATTGATTCCGGTGCCGACCGCCGTTCCGCCCAGCGCCAGTTCGCTCAAATGTGCCAGGGTGTTTTTGATGGCACGGATTCCATGATCCAGTTGTGAGGCGTATCCACTGATCTCCTGGCCCAGGGTCAGCGGTGTGGCGTCCATGAAATGCGTGCGGCCGATCTTGACCACATGTTTATAGGCTTCTGCTTTTCTGTCAAGGGTGTCGCGTAATTTTTCCAGTCCCGGTACGGTCACTTCTACCAGCATCTTGTAAGCGGCAATGTGCATGGCTGTCGGAAAGGTGTCATTCGAAGACTGTGATTTATTGACATCATCGTTGGGATGAAGCGCTTTTTGTTTATCGGTCAGTTTTCCGCCATCCAATACGTGGCCGCGAAAGGCGATCACTTCATTTACATTCATGTTGGATTGGGTACCGGATCCGGTTTGCCAGACCACCAGCGGAAACTGGTCATCCAATTTGCCCGCCAGGATCTCATCACAGACCTTTCCGATCAGGTCGGCTTTGTCTCCGGGCAGCACGCCCGCATCCACATTGGTCAGCGCGGCGGCTTTTTTCAGATAGGCAAACGCCCGGATAACCTCTATGGGCATTTTATTGATGTTGCGCGCGATATTGAAATTCTCAATCGACCGCTCGGTCTGCGCACCCCAATAAGCCTCGGCGGGTACCTTTACCTCGCCCAGGGTGTCTTTTTCTATTCGGTAATCCATCATTTTGTTTTATGCATTTAATACTGAGTTCAAAATTACGCATTAATTCATGGAAAGTGTCCGTTTATGAGGCCGTCTGTTAGAGCAGTTTACTATGATTAATAATTTTAAAATAATTTTGAGGTCTGAAGCGATCCGGTTGTGATAAAAGAGGTTAAACTTTAAATCAATTGTAACCAGCAATTACAACTACACAGAAATTGGCATTTAGGAATGCACAGAAATTGGCATCAGGAGTGCACAACCTAAAAGGCCTTGGATTTTACCCAAGGCCGGTTCTCACCCATTATTGTCATCATTGCCAAGCTTGCTGTATTTCCTCAGTTTATAGGTGATATAAAGGCTGAAGTAGCGTACATTCTTCCGATTGTTGCTGTACTGGACATAGCGATCCGTTTTGTAGTAGCTATCTTTTACGGAGGCACCAAACACGTTTTCGATCCCCATGGTGATGTTTAGCCTTCTTTTCATAAAATCGCCTTTGACACGCAGGCCGGAAGAGAACCTGGAAGGACGTTTGCCTTGTGAGAAATATCGCGGACCACTGTAACGCCCGTTGACCATCAAGGAAAAGAAACCGAGACGAATGGAGGACCACAGCTTAAAATGGCTGCTGAAGCCGGAAACATCCTGATAATCTTTGCTTACATGGGGGTCTGTGGATTGCAGATGGTAAGCATCCACTCCCACTTCCGCATTGATGTTCAGGTTACCTTTCAAAGAAGGAATATCCTTAAAATAATGCGTCCCCACATCCAGGCCCGCGTTATCACGCTTACGGTCATTGAGATTTACGTAGGTACGTGTGGAAACGCCACTGCTATCCACGGTCCTATAACTTGAGATCACATCCTTGGCGATATCCTTTTCCATATCAAAGGCAACATAGATGGCCTGGTGGTTATATTCATACCTCAAATGATATTTATTGGTAAAAGTTGGCCGAAGTTCGGGGTTGCCCTTGCGTATGTTCAGCGGATCGCGGTTGTCTATATAAGGATTCAGCTGGTCCCATTCGGGCCGGTCCACATCCCGTTTATAACTGAGAGTAAGTTCATGATCGCCAATGGTATATTTCGCGGACGCTCCGGGAATAAAATTAGTATACCGGTAGGTTAATTCCGGCACCGTATCGTTGGCTCGGGTATCCTGCGTGTAGGATTCAAAACCGGGATTAAAGTGAAAGGTCAGCTCCTGGTCTTTCCCCGGACTGTAATTCATTCCTATAGCGTTATGAGAGACAAACGCGCGGTTATCAAAGGTGCTTAGCTGGTAATGATCACTTCCGTCCTGGAGGTAATAGGCGACGCTGGCGGCCGCGACCCAGCCTAATTTCTGATCATGTTTGCCCAGCAGCGCCAGCACTGAATAGTGGCTGGAACTGGAATAGTAATTGGTGGACAACTGGTCATCCGCTTCCATTTTGGAGGAAGACAAGGCGGTATCGGAGCGGCTTACATTATTCAGGTTATGCCGCCCGGCAAAGCTCGTGGCGCCATTGAGCAGATAAAATTTTTCATTCCCAAAGGTGTTTTTATACTGGATGTTCCCCCTGAGGTTCATCTGATGGCTATTGCCCTCGTTAAGTTGATTGAGCGTGTCATCATTGATGAGGTACCTCCCCAGGGAAACGGTATTATTCCGACTGTTACTTTGAGAGAAATCCATCGTTGCTGTCAGTTCCTTTCCTTCTTTATCATATTCTTTCCGGTAATCGGCATCCGTACTGACATTATACCCGTTTGACCGGCTGTGGCTTTTTTGTATCCGGTTCTGGTCAGCGGTTCCTTTGGGGTTGTCGATCATGCTTATATTCGTGGAGGTACCCTTGTTCTGATTCCATCCAGCCTTGGCGTCCAGGCGCAGCCGCTCTTTATCGGAAAACTTAAACTCGTATTGGGCATTCAGGTATTGGTCAAAGTCCATGTGCGTAGAATAGCTGCGCTGGTCGAGTACGGAGGAATCACTATTCGTCAGAAAACTGGTCCGGTGGAGATAATTGCTGTCCGTGCGGTAATGAAGGTTGTTAAAATAATTAAGCTTAAAAGGACTTAAATTCATGTTGAAACGCAACCTCCCTGTAAGTTCCCTTCTGGAGTTAAGGCCGCCCGTCAAACCGGTACTGTATCCATGAAACCGTATTTTCCGGGTGATGATGTTCAGATAATAACGATCCGTAATGCCTTCAGCCAACGCCTCAGCGGCATCTTCGGGATCCGGCGGCGTCTTGAGTATCTCGATCCTTTCTATCATGAAGGACGGCGTATTGTTCAGATAGGTTTTGACATCCATACCCGTCAGCGCAATAGGCTTGCTATCCACATATACTTGCACATTCCCCTGGCCTTTCACCATGATGTTGTCATTGGCATCAAAAGTCAGGGTGGGCGCGTATTCAAGGACATCCATCGCCGTCCCGCCGGTCATAAAATCTTCCGGAACATTGAATACGACGCTGTCCCTTTTAAATTCATACATCTGTTTCTTTTCCGCGGCAATGGTCACCGTCTGCAAGGTATTGGACAGTGGGGCAAGTGAAATGCCCCCTAACTGAAGGTCGGGGACACCGCGGGAAAAATGCACAGGCCTCACCTTTGACTGGTAACCGAGATAGGAAACTTTCATCAGGACAGTGTCCCCGGAAGAAAACCGGAGCTGGAATTTACCTTTATCGTCCGTATAGGCTCCCACCAGTAGGGAAGAATCCGCGACATTCAGTATGGAAACGGAAGCAAATCCCATGGGGGTGTGGTCGTGCGCATCCGTGACCATACCGGTTATTCCCCTTTTTACTTTTTGGGCAACAGATGTGGAAACCGAGGAAATAAGAAATATTAAAGACAAAAAAACAATATGGCGGGGTTTCCTATGCATCCATCAAGCCTTTAGGTAAAAAAAAGTAAGCGGTAAAGATATCCCCAGGGCAGGGACTATCATAGTCTATTATGATAAATAGACCAGATGGCGGATAAATGGAAGACCTTTGTTATCTATTGTTAAAGGAGATATTTGTCAGGAGGTTATTTTCCTTTAAATTCCGGCTTTCGTTTTTCGACAAAGGCGGTGGCGCCTTCTTTCATATCTCCTGTATTAAAGCAATCGCCGAACTCCAGCCGCTCGGTCTCAAAACCGTTTATGGTGGAATTAAAGGAAGCATTGACACAGTGGACCAGTTTACGGATGGCAAGCGGCGCCTTGCTTTGTATCTTCAAAAGGACCTTTCTGCACGTATTTATTAGTTCACCGGGGGCCAGCACCTGATTGACCAAACCGATCCGCATCGCTTCCTCCGCGGAAATCATCTCACCGGTCATCATCAGTTCCAACGCCCGTCCACGGCCAACCAGCCTTGTCAGTCGCTGTGTGCCCCCATACCCCGGTATCAGCCCTAAATTCACTTCCGGCTGTCCGAACTTCGCCTGGGTGGACGCCAGACGGAAATGGCAAGCCATTGCAAGTTCACAGCCACCTCCCAGCGCAAATCCGTTCACCGCCGCCACAAAGGGCTTGGGGCAATCCTCAATACGCTGAAGCGTACGCTGTCCCCGCTCTGATAACGCGGTCCCCTCTGACGGGGATAATTCAAGAAATTCCCGGATATCGGCGCCGGCTACAAAGGCCTTTTCGCCCGAACCCGTCAGCAAGACACTTTTAATGTTATCGTTGCCATAAGCCTCCTGCACCGCTGATGCCAATTCCTCCATCACAGTCTGGTTAAGCGCATTCAGCTTATCGGGCCGGTTAATGGTAATGGTATAAATGCCCTCTTTTATTTCTTCCAGTAAGGTTTGGTAGGCCATAGAAAAATATTTTTCACATTGTTCTTCGATCGGTTCAAAAATCCGGAATCATGCTCATGAAGCGGTACCACGATCGTTCGCTTCATACAAATGCGGTCCGGGACCCGAAGCTAAATCATTTCACAGCCTTCACCAAAAACCCTCCGGAGGCGGCCCAAAGGCGCTAGACTTCTTAGCCATCCTTTATTTTAAAGGAATATCCGAATGATACAAAGAATATATGCGCCCCGATGTCCTTATAAGGCATTGTTTCCAGGCCACCCTTGATTTCATGAAAGCCGGTATTGAAGAAATTACCGGGATAATACTGCACCTTCACATTGAAGTTGTGCATCTTTATGCCGGCAAACAATGATGGCAGCAGCAGCGGTGTGCGATCGCTGAACCACTCGTTAAATTTCAGGACCTTTTTTCCCTGCACAAAATGCTTTTCTTTGTAATTCAATGCCCACTCATACTGGCCCCCCAGATAAAAGAAAAAATCATCGTTGAAGTTGCCAAACTTGAAGCCTGCAGGAATCCCAAGGCTATAAAGCCTGCGTTTAATCTTCAGATCATCTTCCCGGGTGATAAAACCTATGTTTTTCAGGTTAACCCCGGAAAAAAAACCCGCATGATTGCTGAAATCATAATTGGCGGTGCATCCTATGTTAAAGAACAGGCTAAAACGCATGCTATTGGTGATCCGATCACCGTGATTTTTCACATGGGCAAATGAGAGGATGGAACCGTCGCTGCCACCGGCGGCATATACACCCTGTACGGGATGATGACGTTCGGCGGGTGGTTTGTAATGAAACCCCTGATGGGAACTTTCCGCGGTATCCTGGTGCTGGGCATGCGCCATTACACATAAGCACATTAGTAACAGGGAAACGGAGCATTTTCGCATAACCTTGAATTTTATATCAGATCACAACATGCCTTTCATGATTCAGGCCTTCCGTTGCCTAAAATCTTTTCTTTGTGACGCATGACAGGGAAGAAAAGTTACAAGGGTTAAAATAATTCAGGCCGGGCGATGCTCCTTTACCCAGGAGCGGATATAGTCCGCTATTTCATGGGTGTCCGTACCGGGCTGGAACAGACGGCCCACTCCCATGGCCCGCAGATGTTCCAGGTCCTGTTCAGGAATGATGCCTCCACCTGTAAGCAACACATCATCCAGTTTCTTCTCCTTCATCAGCGTGATGAGTTTTGGAAAAATGGTCATGTGGGCGCCTGAGAGAATGCTCAGGCCAATGGCATCCGCATCTTCCTGCAATGCGGCATTCACCACCATCTCCGGCGTCTGGCGTAATCCGGTGTAGATTACCTCCATGCCGGCATCACGTAAGGCGGAGGCAATCACTTTTGCCCCCCTGTCATGGCCGTCCAAACCTATTTTGGCTACCAGTACCCTTATGGGACGATGGAAATCATGACTCATGGTGCTAAGCTGTTGTTATCCTGTAAAATTAGGAAGAATTATCCTGTATGGCTGATAAACAGGGAAATCTTCTGTAAGACCTGCGATTCATGATGCTTCAAAGGGCCTTGTTCATGTGTTTTGCTGTTATGCAGCTGACTTCCGGAGCCACTATAAAGCGTAGCATATTCAGCCATCGTCAAAAACAAAAACGAAGCGGATTGGGCTCCCTGGTCACAAGTTTCCCGCCAGGCCGGAAGGAACAACGGTTAATTTTAAAATATTTGAAAATGGGGCCATTTTGTTTGCCTGACAACCCACAACGGGTAGCCCGAGCGCTTCGATGCGTCCCTGTTATAATGTTATTGATCAGCCGTAGTGGCCATACCGCAGTCCAGTCCTGTAAGCTGCGCGCCAATTCAGTGGCCATCAACCGCCTTGCGGTAAAAAATCCTCTAAGCAGGGGTTGCAAGACCTGTTTGGTAAGGATTTTAGCCAGGATGTTCCCGCAAAAATTTGGGGGTCTTTGTACAGGTAAATTAGGCCCGGGAAGCTGCTTTTCCTTTACCTTTGTTCCCCTTAAACAATCACCTATGATGAGTGAAGAAAAATCTCTCAATTTTATTGAAGAAATTATCATGGAGGATCTGGACGGCGGTAAATATAAAAGTATCGTCACCCGTTTCCCACCGGAACCAAACGGTTATCTCCATATAGGCCACGCCAAAGCCATATGCCTGAATTTTGGCCTGACAGAGAAATTCGGAGGCTATACCAACCTTCGCTTCGATGATACCAATCCGGTCACCGAGGAGACCGCATACGTGGATTCCATCAGGGCCGATATAAAATGGCTCGGCTTTAGATGGGAAAACGAACATTACACCTCAGATTATTTCGGAAAATTGTATGCCTTTGCCGTCCAACTCATTGAAAAAGGCCTTGCCTACGTGGACGACTCCACACCGGAGGAGATCGCAGCGGGAAAAGGCACGCCTACCACACCAGGGGTGGCAAGCCCTTACCGCGATCGCGGCATAGCGGAGAACCTCGAACTGTTCGCCGCTATGAAAGATGGTAAATACAAGAACGGAGAAAAGGTACTGCGTGCGAAAATTGATCTGGGGAGTCCCAATATGCATTTGCGTGACCCCTTGCTATACCGTATCAAGCATGCGCGGCATCACCGAACGGGTGATCAGTGGTGCATTTATCCCATGTATGACTTCGCACACGGGCAGAGTGACAGCATTGAAAACATCACCCATTCCCTGTGCACGCTGGAGTTTGTTCCCCACCGGCCATTGTATGACTGGTTGATCGAGAAACTGGAGATATTCCCCTCCCATCAATATGAATTCGCCCGGCTGAACCTGAGCTATACTGTGACGAGTAAACGAAAGTTATTGCAGCTTGTCAATGAAGGTTTTGTGGATGGATGGGACGATCCCCGCATGCCTACTATCAGCGCTTTTCGCCGCCGGGGATATACCCCCGAGAGCATTCGAAATTTTTGCGAACGGGTGGGCATACAAAAAAGGGAGAACCTGATTGACCTGGGGCTGCTGGAGTTCTTTATACGGGAGGACCTGAACAAAAAAGCGCCCCGCCGCATGGCCGTCCTGGATCCGGTCAGGCTCGTGATCGACAACTATCCGGAAGGCCAGGTGGAACAAATGGAAATAGAGAACAACCCTGAAGATCCGGAGGCGGGTTCCAGGACAGTTCCTTTCAGCGGGGAATTATGGATCGAAAGGGAGGATTTTATGGAAGATCCACCCAAAAAATTCTTCCGGTTGGGCCCTGGCAGGGTAGTGCGCCTGAAAGGAGCCTACATCATCAAGTGTGAAGATTTCAAAAAAGGTGCTGACGGCAACATCAGCGAAATACATGCTTCCTATCTGCCGGAAAGCAAAAGCGGCAATGATACCAGCGGCATGAAGGTAAAAGGCACCATTCACTGGTTAAGCGCTTCGCAGGCGAAAACAGCCGAAATACGGCTGTATGACCGGTTGTTTCGGGTGGAGGATCCTGCTGGTGCAGAAGGTAATTTTACTGATCAGCTAAATCCGGATTCCCTGCAAACCATCCCCCGGGCCTTCATTGAGCCTTCTCTTGGCGGGGCCGGGCCTGGTGAAGCCTTTCAATTTTTAAGAAAGGGATATTTTTGCGTGGACAGGGACGCCACCCCTGATAAGCAGGTCTTCAACAGAACGGTTACCCTAAGGGATACCTGGGCAAAAGAGAAAGGGAAACCATCCTCATAACCCCTTTTTCTTAAAGGTGTGCTTAACGGTTAAATTGAAAACCATTTTTGAAAGATCTTTCATTGCCTTTTCCCTTGTGCCACCCTTTGTTCAAATCTGTTGCCATCGGTAGTCTTGAATTTGTTTGAACAGAATCTGTTTCTATGATGGCTCCCGGACAAAGTCATTTAAAAATTTGGTTATCCCCAAAATAGGGTGGCAGATATCATTTTGATTGTCCGGACAGTCAGATGATTTTTTTACAAAATGGTTGCATCCGGCCCATTCTTTTCAAAATAAAATATTTTGTCCGCTCAAGCCATATAACATATCCTAAAAACCATCTGGAAACATAGCAAAACGCAAGAACCCGTATCTTTGCACTTCAAACAGCCGTGGATAAAACAAATGCCGTACAAACAAATTTTTTTCGATCTGGATCATACCTTGTGGGACTTTGAAGCCAATTCAAAAGAAAGCCTGCAGGATATGTTTATCGAGTTCGCTTTAGCGGAAAAAGGTATCCCGGATTTTTCCTCCTTTCATTTGAAGTATGCTTCGCATAATGACAAAATGTGGGAGCGGTATCGCAAAGGGTACATCACCCGGGAAGAACTTCGCTGGAAAAGGGTCTCCCATACACTGCTTGATTTTAAAATCGGTGATCAAAGGCTGGTGCAGGATATCAGCCTCCGGTACCTGGAAGTATTGCCTACAAAAACACATCTGTTTCCCGGAACCACCGAAGTGCTTGACTATTTAAAAGCTAAAAATTATCCGCTGCACCTGATTACCAATGGCTTTGAAAAAACACAGCGGTTGAAGCTCGGTCATTCCGGCATTGACCACTATTTTACGTTTATCGTTACTTCCGAATCAACAGGCAGCCTGAAACCCCAACGTGAGATCTTCGATCACGCGCTCAGGCAAAGCGGCTGCAGGGCGTCCGAAGCAATCATGATCGGCGACGCGTTGGATGTGGATATCCTCGGGGCCCGGGGTGCCGGCATTGACCAGGTATATTTTAATCCCGCCAAACCAGCTGCAGGCATTCAGCCAACCTACAGCATCCAGACCCTGGAAGAACTAACAGATATTCTGTAGTAAGTGGTAACCGACAGCCAGAGGATTGCGGGGGGGCACAGCGCCAACGCCTGCCCCCAAGGCATTACTACCGGTTTTTTGATCTCCTTTCCTGCCTTCGGACCAATCTTTTTTGGCATCATTCGGTTTATTTTGTTAAATTCAAAAATGTTTTGCTGCCCCACGCAGTAAAAAGGTCATTTTTTCACACTTAAAACTTTTAAGCTATGTTAGAGCAATTAATGAACCTTGTCAAGGAAAGCGCACAGGATTCTGTGGTTAAAAACCCCGAAGTCCCAGACCAACACAATGAGGGGATTATTCAGGAAGCCGGTAAATCCATCATGAGTGGTTTACAAAAAGAACTGGCGGGCGGCACGGGGGGCGTTCAAAACGTGATCAAGACGCTCAGTGGGAAGGAAAGCACCACCCCAGAGGAGAATCCCGTTGTAAACAACATCTCGGGTGATTTCATAAACAATATCATGCAAAAATTCGGGATCAGCAGCAGCACCGCAAAAGGAATTGCCGCATCCCTGATACCCATGATCATGGGCAAGCTGGTCCATAAGACCAATGATCCCAATGACAGTAGTCTGAACCTGGAGGGCATTCTCGGCAGCCTTACCGGCGGCAAAGCTTCTGCTCTTAACCTGGGGGGCATTCTCCAATCATTTACAGGCGGGGGCACCGACGACCAGGCGGATGTGGAAGGCGCGGCGGGCGCCGTCAGTAATGCGGCTAAAGAAGAACGGGCTTCCTCCGGTGACGGTATTTTGGGATCAATCAAAGGACTTTTCGGAGGAAAATAGACACAGGCAGCGTTTTGAAAAGGCAGGGAGGGTGGTTGTAAAAGCCTTTTCTGTCTTATTGCTTTTTCTCCTTCCACAATTGGTTAAATGACTTTGACGCGAACTCAGGCAACACCCGGCGCTCTCCCCAGCTCTTCGAAAACATCTTGCTGATCACGCGGTTTTTGGTCTTGCCACTGGCCACATTCATCATTTTGCGGCTGAGGCTGGCTTTCTTCCAGAGAAACCACGCCATTTTTTCACTTCCCGAAGTATAATGCGCCTCTACCGCTTCGTGCCTGTTTACCAGCAAAAGCTCATGGAGGTTGATCTTGACAGGACATACCGCGGAACAGTTGCCGCACAAGGAGGAGGCATAACTGAGATGTTTATAGTTCTCCATGCCCCTGAGGTGTGGTGTAATCACCGCTCCGATGGGACCACTGTAAGTGGTCGCGTAGGTGTGGCCGCCGATGTTCTTGTATACAGGGCAGGCATTCAGACAGGCCCCGCAGCGGATGCAGTAAAGGCTTTCCCGCACCGCTTCATCGGCAAGCAGATTTGTCCTGCCATTGTCCAACAGTATCACATACATTTCGTCAGGACCATCCGTTTCCGTCCCTTTACGCGGACCGGTAAAGATGGAATTGAACACGGTCAGCTGCTGACCGGTGCCAAAGGTGGACAGCAAAGGCCAGAAAAGCTCCAGATCATTCAGGGAAGGCAGCACTTTCTCTATTCCGGTGACGACGATATGTGTTTTGGGAAATGTCGTGGAAAGGCGGGCATTCCCTTCATTCTCGGTGACGGCGATACCGCCGATGTTAGCCAGGATGAAATTGGCACCTGTAATGCCGATATCGGCATCCTGGAATTTCTGTCTCAGCTTTTCCCGTGCCACCAGCGTCAACTGTTCCGGACTGAGGCCTGCCTCCACCTGCAATTTTTCATGGAACAGGTTGGCAATGTCTTCTTTACTTTTATGCATGGCGGGCGTCACGATATGATAAGGCGGCTCGCCATCCAGTTGCTGGATATACTCCCCCAGATCCGACTCTATGGATTCTATATTGTTCTTTTCAAGGAATTCATTCAGGTGAATTTCTTCGGTCACCATGGATTTGCTTTTAACCACCGCTTTCGCGTGCTTAGCCTTGCATATCTTTAATATCTCCTGTTGCGCCTCTTCGGTGTTTTCGACCCAGATCACATGGCCGCCATTGGCAGTAAACCGGCGTTCAAACTCCTCGAGATATTTATCCAGGTTATCAATAGCGCGCCATTTAACGTTCTTGGCCTTCTCACGCGCGGTTTCCATATCGGAAAACTGCGTACGTCCTCTGATAAAGGCGGCCTCATACTGCTTCATGTTATAATTGATCTTTCGCCGGTGCTCCAGGTCCTGTGCTTTCACTTCACTTTTGGCCAGAAATACCTTTTCGGTCTGTTGCATGGTAACTTTATTTAAAAGAGGTGCAGAACAAAATTAAGGTCTTTATTCTTGTAAATGTAAAAAAGAGAAATGGTTTTTGAAAAACAACCCATGCACTGACGGCAAAGATCACTCCGTAAAATCTTTCCAGGCGGATGCCCCTGCACCGGCGGCTTTTTTTCCAGGGCGTTTAAGGATTTGATAATAACACTTACCTTTGGATAAGAAATTCCAGGCTGCTTTATTTCGGGTTCATGTTTATTTCAAAACTTGCCAATAAAGTCAACCGGTATCATTAGCACCTGATAAGCTGATCTGCTCATGGCAATAACAAAACTCCGATTAAATACTTTCATGGCGGTGGATGATTTCTTCCACGATGCTTCCCTGATCGGTATCATTTCCCGTCAGAAGGAATATCAGCTATGTTGGGAAGTGAACCGTGCCCTGGGATTCAAGTTCAAAATGAACAATGAACTGGAAGTGATGTTATTGAAAAAAGACAAGAAGTGTTTTTTCCCGGTATACGAATTTGAGGAACCTACACGGTTCACGACGCATTATCTCTACAACAACCATTACAAAGGGGAATACTTATTGCAAGAGTTAAAGAACATAGATTTCATCTGGTTGATAAAGGGTAATTATTACAATGAGCAGGAAATAAAGTGGTTGACGGATGCCATTAAAAATATGGGCAACATACAACTGGTAAGCCGGCTCAAACCCGCCGAATTAAAAAGCAGGGAAAACCTGATCTTATAACTTGTAATTAAAACTCAACGCCATGTGGGAAGAAAAAAATAACCAGCTTAGCAGGACATTCACCTTTTCGGATTTTAGCGAAGCTTTTGCATTTATGGTCCGCGTGGCAATGCTGGCCGATAAAAGGGATCATCATCCCGACTGGAGCAACGCTTACAACAAAGTAATGATCGCCCTCAGTACACATGACGCGGGCGATGTGGTGACCGACAAAGATCGTGAGCTTGCAAATTCCATCGACGCATTACTGCAAAAAAATAACGCCTGACTTTGTTGAAAGCCCGCTTTCCCATTCGCGGTGCAAACAAAGGTATCCGCATGCAGCTCATGGCCGTTCATCCGGTCACTGCTAAAGCTGTATGAAGCCGTAAGGAACAGATGACTTTCTTTCCGGGGCCGGGCCCTTCGGGCAACCGGATTTCCTTATCTAGCCCCCTCGTTTTCTTTACCTTTTTTTCATCGTGATCCAATCCCATCCTGCTCGGTTAACCGGCTGCTGCATGACATACGTGGACATAAATGGAGTAGCCACAAGAGGGTAGAAATTAATTAGGAAAGCTGTTGCATTCACATACAGGTGCTTTACACCAGACAATCCTGGCAGTCTTCAATGCCATATTTAATCGAGTAGGAAGGTAGCGATTATTTCGCTACCTGTCCTCTCACACCACCGTACGTACCGTTCGGTATACGGCGGTTTGTTAGAAAAGTTTTAATTGGAGTCCCGTCTTCCATTCGTATTGTTTGACAAACCCGATGTAT
>DASULB010000578.1:0-3578 GCA_036278455.1 Chitinophagaceae bacterium
AAGGCGTATTGCGCAAACAGGGTGCCGTCAGCGAAGAGACGGTAAAGGCTATGGCAGCCGGTGTACGGAATCTGATGAAAACGGATCTGGCGGTGGCCACCTCAGGCATTATGGGGCCGGATGGCGGCACGCCGGATAAACCGGTCGGAACCCTTTGGATTGCCACGGTCTCGGGAGATAAAATGAGTGCAAGGCGATTCAAGTTGCGTTACAGCCGTGCGCGCAACCAGGAAATAGCGGCCAATTACGCGTTGAATATGCTGCGGGAAGCGGTCCTGGAAAGAACAGCCTAAAAAAGAATGCGGGTACAAGTTATCGGAACATTTTGGCCGTCCACCCTTTGATGCCTTTTCCACGCGTTATCTGCGCCAGGGGAGACCCGGATAGGCCAAATACGGGTGATTAACTTCCTTTTCTTACATTTGTAATTCAGACTGAAAAATTTTTTTATGGCAATCATCAATATGACCATGCCTAAGATGGGCGAAAGCATTATGGAAGCAACGATTCTCAGATGGAACAAAAAGCCGGGGGATCATGTGAGTACTGATGAAACCGTCCTGGAGATTGCCACCGACAAGGTGGACAGTGAAGTTCCCTCTATCGTGGATGGTGAGATTACCGAAATTCTTTTTAATGAAAACGACGTCGTACCCGTGGGAGCCGTCATCGCCAGGATCGATACGGCCGATGCAACCTCCGGTAATGGTGAAGATGATACGCCTTTGTTCGTGCCTGATGAGGAGCCTACGGCCGTGAGCACCCCGGTTGAGACCGAAGCGGAACCTGCCGAACAGGCGGAGCCTTTTGAAGAGGGATCCGCGGGTGGCAATAAATTTTATTCCCCGTTGGTACTGACCATCGCCCGTAATGAAGGCGTTGGGATGGCGGAACTGGAGCAGATCCCGGGAACGGGGCTGGAAGGAAGGGTGACGAAAAAGGACATCTTATCTTACGTCAAAGATAAAAAAGCCGGCCAGACGTCTGAGACGGAGATGACAGGAACAAAACAATCTCCCGTGGAAACAGAAGTTGGAAACGGCAGGGAAATGGTTGCCGCGGGGCACCAGACAAATTTTGGGGGGAATGTGGAGATCATTGAGATGGACCGGATGCGGCGGCTCATTGCAGACCATATGGTCAACAGTAAACATACCAGTCCTCATGTCACCAGTTTTAGTGAAGCGGACGTGACCAACATGGTCAACTGGCGCAATCGCGTAAAAAAGGATTTTGAAAAACGGGAGGGAGAACGGCTCACCTTTACGCCTTTGTTTTTGGAGGCCATTATCAAATGCATCAAAAAATTCCCCCTGATCAATAGTTCTGTGGACGGAACCAGGATCATTATAAAAAAAGACATCAACCTGGGCATGGCCACGGCATTGCCGGGCGGAAGCCTGATCGTACCGGTTATCAGGAATGCCGATATGCTGAACCTGGTCGGTCTCGCGCGAAAGGTTAATCAACTGGCAAATGCTGCCCGTAATGGTAAGCTACAACCTGATGATACAAGAGAGGGCACTTTTACCATGACCAATGTGGGCACCTTTGGTTCCCTGGCAGGAACTCCCATCATCAACCAGCCGCAGGTAGCCATCCTGGCCGTGGGCACCATCAAGAAGCGACCGGTGGTCGTTGAAACGGAACAGGGAGATTCCATCGCAATCCGCCATATTATGTATTTATCCATGTCCTATGACCACCGGATCATTGACGGCTCACTGGGTGCTACCTTCCTCACTGCTGTGGCGCATGAACTGGAGCAGTTTGATCCGAACAGGGAGATCTGAACCCGTTGAAGATCAGAGAATAGCATTAAGAGAATAAATATTATTACGGTGCCAGCTTCCTGATTGCAGAGGGTATCGGTATGCTAAAAAGCCAGTGATAAGCGGTGCAAAGTTGCTGTTACACGGGGAAGTTGCATTTCCGGGAGCATAAAAAAGCCAGCACGATTCCGGAGTTGCTGCTCTTTGGCTGCCGGGTTATTTGTCCCCAAAAATCATTGCAATTCAGCTTCAACTCTTCCCTTTTACCTTTCGGATACCCCCGCTGTGGAGGGATTCACAGCCAGTCGGTATGCGTATGTGTGACACCGTACCGTTTGTTGAAAAATAAGTAACTTTAGTTATAAATTACCCGCTTATGAAATCATTATCTGAAACCTGGTTCGTGGACGGTTATATTGATTTTGAGCAGAAAAAATACAGGTTGCTGGACTACCTGCAGACGATAAACCGCTATTTTGACCAGAACAAATTGTATCCCCAGTTATCGGATATTATTTTTCATTTTAACAACCTCATCGCCTTCCGGGAGAACAAGCAGTACCTGCAGCAGCAATTTCCCAAGCGTCTCTCACAGATCGATCTGAACAAGCTCCAGGTGATCTATGAGAAGATGGTGACCGATGATGAACTGATGGATGAGTTGGAAGATATTATCCGCTATGCCATGGAGGAAATGGAGGGAACGATTAAGGGCGGTAAGGAGATATATGATTTTGTGGAAGAGGAGATGGACATTGCTCCGGTAGGTATTATTCCCCTGAGCCATGAGGAGGGCTATATGTTTGTCAACAACGGCGTGATAAAGGAAACACGGGTGTATGAATTCCACATCACCCTGTTTGAAAAACAACATGAAAAATACCGGGCCATGAGAACCCTCTTTGTGGATTCCTGGCTGTGGAATTTTGTGAACACCCATGAATCCATCAAATCAGAGCTGATCCGTAAACGGGTTCACCTCCCCAATCCCGCCACCTACAGTGTCATTACCCATAAAACTTTTCCATGGGAGGAAACACTGTTGCCGGTAGCCAAGAGAACCCTGGTAAAATACATCAGTGATGAGGCGGCCTGAGTGGGAAAGTGAGTTTGTAAATGACCGTCTTTGAGCGAAATATACGATCATCGCCGGAGAAACAGCAAAATGCTGTTCCCGCGATCAGGTCCGTCCGGGCCAAGTTTTCTATCCCCATGGAATCCTGAAACGCGCAGGGATTCTTTTACGCAGGCGTTTTCTTATCTGCAGCATACGCAGCGATTGCAATCCAACCGAGGCAACAATGAGTGCGAAACCCCAATAGAAATTCCTGTTCAGATGTTCATTTTCATCGAAGATCAGAAAAGCCAGCAGGATACCGTACACTGGTTCCAGGTTGTAGGTAAGGTTGGTGGTAAAGGAGCTGACCTTTTTCAGCGAGCTGAAAGCCAGCACGAAAGCCCACACTGTACAGGCAATGCTCAGGATCAGCAGATAGACCCAGTCCATGACGCCGGGGATCATCCGGGTATTTGGAAATATCCCGATGTAAAAAGGAAGAAGAATGGAGACAAAAACAAATCCCGTCCCTAGTTCATAAAGTGAAAGGGTATAGGCATCGTGTTTTTTGGTAAGGCGTTTGGAGAGTACGGTGAAGGCCGCGCTGAAGAATGCGGCCAGGAGCCCCAGGATGATGCCGGTAGTATAGCGTTTGTCGAAATGCATGATGATGTAAATGCCGAGAATCGCGATCATGCTTAACAAGACCTCTTTCAGTGAAAACCTTCTTTTCATGACCAATGGATCCA
>DASULB010000579.1:0-3386 GCA_036278455.1 Chitinophagaceae bacterium
CTGCTTCTACGCGCCGGCATCCGACCTGTTAAAACCGGTAATCCCCTGGAAGCCCCTTTTACGGATAGAGGATCATGTTACCAATTTAGTGTTGGATGGAGATGACGTGTATATGCTTACTTATCAGGGTGCGCCCAATTATAAGATAATTAAAAGTAATCTGAAGCACTTCAGCGTAGCGGACGCAGAGGTAGTCGTGCCGGAAGGAAAGGACCACATCAGCAATTTAGACCGCTCCAGGGATTATTTATTTCTCTCCTATAGCGATGGTATCAATAGTAGGGTAAAGACTTATGATATCCATACAGACAGCCTGGCTTCGGTAAAATTACCCATGACGGCTGACGGAGAATTATATTCCTACGATGTTCGTTCCAACGATGGTTTGATCGAACTTACCTCCTGGAACCAGCCTCACGCCCGTTTTGATTATAACGCCGATACAAAGGAAATAAAAGAAAGCACCTTTAACGTAAAAGCCGATTTCCCGGGCATCAATGATCTGGTGGTGGTGGAGACGCAGGCCCCAAGCTATGATGGCACGATGGTGCCGCTGTCCATCATTTACAATAAGGACGTCAAATTAAACGGAAACGCCAGTTGTCTGATAAGGGGATATGGTGCTTACGGAATGTCCATTACCCCTTCTTTCAGCATCATGACACTGGCCCTGCTGAACAAAGGGATCATTGTGGCGATCGCCCATCCACGGGGCGGCGGAGAGAAAGGCGAGGCCTGGTACAAAGCCGGATATAAGACCACTAAACCCAATACCTGGAAAGATTTTATTGCCTGCGCCCAATACCTCATAAAAAACAAATACACCTCTGCTTCCAGGTTAATAGGCATGGGAACCAGCGCGGGGGGCATCACCATCGGACGTGCGATTACTTCAAGACCAGACCTTTTCGGAGCAGCCATTGACAATGTGGGTTGCAGCAATACGATGAGACTGGAAAATACGCCCAATGGGCCGGTAAACATACCGGAATTCGGGACAGTCAAGGATTCCGTAGAGAGCAGGGCGCTTTATGAGATGGACGCCCTGCACCACGTGAAAGAGGGCGTAAAATATCCGGCGGTGATCTGTGTTTGCGGCATGCATGATCCGCGTGTAGCCCCCTGGCAGCCGGCCAAGTTTGCAGCCGCGCTCCAAAACGCCACCGCTTCGGGTAAACCCGTCTTTCTTGCTGTAAATTACAATGACGGACACTTCACGGAGGATAAATCCGTCACATTTAAAAATTTCGCCAATATGTTCGCGTTTTCGTTATGGCAGACCGGGAACACACATTTTCAATTAAAGGAGTGAATATTGTGTCTTTTGAAGCGGGTTTTAGTCGTTCACTAGATGGGTCATGAAATGATAAGACAGAGGTTGACATGAAAGGGGGGCCTTGTTTTTTTCCATGGGCATGGTACCTGTATTATGGGTGTGCCGACACCCGGGTGGCTGCAGCAGTATATCACCCGAAAGCCGGATAATGGGGTAACCCATACGGACCTGGTTCAAAAGTGCGCGTTGATAACGGAGGAATTTCCAGGATCCTGGTTCGAAACTGTTTTCGGCTTCCGCCAATATTTTTCACCAGCCAACATTTACCGTTGCTGCGTAATGTCAGGCACTGTCGTACAAGACATCTGGGTTTGGCAGTGCATTAGCGGCCTTTAAATGACTGTAATAGATTCTTAAGGTATATGCAACTACCATTCGCTACTGTACCTTTTTGGCTTTTTTCCGATGTGTTTCTCAAATACCCTCGAAAAATGGCTGAGGTTTTCAAAGCCCATTTGGTAGCCAGCTTCGGATACTGATAGTTTTTCTTCCCGCATAAGCCTGGCCGCTTCTTTCATCCGGAAAAATTGAAAATAGTCGTAGATTCCCATACCGAAGATCTGGGTGAAAAGCTTACGCATCTTTAATTCGTTCATTCCGGCAATCTGCTTCAATGTTGCTACCGGAGTTGGTTTCTGTAAGGATGAAATGAGTCGGTCGCGCACTTTGTACATAGATTTTATGTCTTTTTCGCTTAACTTTTGGTGAACAGATTGTGCGCGTTTGCTCAAGCTCTGAAACAAGTAAAAAAGCAACTCCATTGCTTTTAATTTGTAGTGATAATTCTTTAATATGCCGGGTTCTTCTTTTTTTACAATGTCATTTACAGTACGCAGGATGTCATCCGTCATGATTTCCTCAATGAGGAAAATATTATCTGTGTCGAATAAAAATTGAAACTGCCCGGCATCTTCCTTCAAAAAGCTTTTGAGGTAACCGGCACTGATAAAGACGGATACAATTTTTCTGTGAGAACCTTTTTTGAAATGACTTATGTGAGAATGCGTGGAGGGGAACACCCGTACGACCGGCTTTTCATTGATGATTCCCGGCATATTTTTCCCATTAGTTGGCTTATCATCAAATACGTTCTTAAAGAAAAAGCAGATGCAGTCTTTGATCGAGGTCGGCGCTGTCGTATGGCGTATGAAAGTATGCTTTACCAAATAAGAAGCAATGAACATACCGAAATCAGGAGAGAAGTCAAAGCTTTTTTGAAATTGCATCTCGATATTCTTCACCATGTCCTTTCCAACGTCGTAGCCAATCTTATTTATAAATTGAATAAGATTTTGGTTGTCTGCATTTATTACCATGATTTTTACGACTATTTTTATTAGTTATGCCGTTATTTTAACCGTAAAGTTACATATACCTTTGCATTAAAATTAAAAAGTCAATATTATGAAGCAGCAGGTTTTAATTTCAGGCGCAAGCATTGCGGGATTAACGTTGGCATATTGGCTAAACCAATTCGGATATAAAGTGACCGTTATTGAGATTTCAAAGGGATTAAGAAAAGGTGGTTCTCCGATTGATGTGCGGGGGGATGCCTTAAAAGTGGCAAAGCAAATGGGTATTCTGGACAAGATTAAAGCGAGGGAATTTATACATACCGATGAAATGGTAAATGCTAAAGATGAGACGCTGGTCAGGTTTTCATTAAATTCCCAGGATGAGTATCTCGGAGATATTGAAATTCATCGGGATGACCTGATGGATACCCTATATGAAGCCATCCCCACAAATGAGGTTGAAATCCTCTTTGAAAACAGGATTGAACAAATAATCCAGCATAAAGACACAGTAGAAGTAACTTTCAGAAGCGGCGAAGGGAGAAATTTTGATTTTGTTTTTGGCGCAGATGGTACCCATTCCTCCGTCAGAAAACTTGTCTTTGGTGCGGAAGAAAATTATTCCAGATTCTTTGGTGCCTATTTCGCCTTTGTGGCAGCGCCCAATATAAACCTCAACGGACATTCAGGGGCAGTAATATATCAGGAACCGGGAAAAATGGCTGCGCTTTATCCTTTTAAAAATGCTGTAAATG
>DASULB010000580.1:0-19306 GCA_036278455.1 Chitinophagaceae bacterium
TCATCGGAAAGTTTTACCGCGCGTACCCAATGTTGGCCTTCGGGGCGTGCCTCGGTCATCTTTATGACCATGTTGAGCGGCTCCAATCCTACATCATTGGTAAAATCAGTGCCGATGCCAAATGACATCCCCACCTTATCCTTGCAAAAGGCCGCGATGTGGTCCACTTTATCCGGATTCAGCCCGTCGGAAAAGATGATGGTCTTACTAAGCGGATCAATGCCATAGCCCAGGTAGTGGCTGATCGTTTCCCTCGCGAAACTGACCGGGTCACCGCTGTCGTGTCTGACACCGTCAAATAGTTTTGAAAATTTCTTGTCAAAACTTTCAAAGAATACCGGGGTCGTATAGGTGTCCGACAAGGCGATCCCGAGGTCTCCCCGGTAAACCTCGACCCAGTTTTCCAGCGCGAGGGCGTTGGACATTTTAAACCCGTAGCGCGCGGCATGGAACATAAACCATTCATGGGCATGCGTGCCGATGGGTTTTATACCAAACTGCATGGCCATCTCCACATTGCTCGTGCCGGTAAAACTTCCATCCCCATATTTTTTCAGGGCCTGCACCACCAGTTGGTGGACCTGGTAGGAATGCCTGCGGCGGGTACCGAATTCAGCGATTTTGATACCCAGCTTCTTGTAATGCAGGATCTTTTCCCGGGCGATCTCCGACACTTTGGTATCACTGGTCCTTTGCAGCCCCATAAGCCTGTAATACAGTTCACTGATCATGGCCATCACCGGCACTTCCCAAAGAATCGCCCGGTACCAGTATCCTTCAATATGCACCTCCAGTTCCCCGCCCTGCTGGGTGACGGCCACTTCGGTGGGATCATACCTGAAGCCGCTTAAGAAATCCAGATAAGTGGGCGCCAGGTAAGAGCAGTTCTTCTGCAGGAACAGCTTCTCGTCACTTTTTAATTTCAGTGTGGCCATTTTATCCAATTCCCCACGCAATGCTTCGGCGAATCCTTCAGGAAACCGGTGGTTTCCCCGGTTAATAAACCGGTAACGGACCCGTGCATTGGGAAACAACTTAATGACGGCGTTCTGCATGGTGAATTTGTAAAAATCATTGTCGAGCAGGGAAGCGATGATCAGGTCATTATCCATAAAAAAACAAAGATAAGTGAGCGTTAAAAATACGGTCTTTCCATTACCGTGCTGCCTTCAGGGCAGCCTATCTGTCCGCAGATGCAAAAGGCAGGTACTTTTCTGCCGTCCGGCGGAACATCTTATGCATCATCACGGTATCATACCCATACACATCGGGATAAAAAGTGATTTTCCCGGTGGAATCGGCCGCGCATGTGAAGTAACGGGTATAGACCGGCACGCGGGTTCTCAGCGGCACCCATTTCTGCTGTTGGGTGGCCAGCCACCAAAGGACGCTGTCACGCATGTGCCTGAGCGTATCCCCCCTGATCAGGTACATGGCCAGCGTATCCCACCGCTGGACACGGACGCAACCATGGCTGATATCGCGTTGGGCCATGTTAAAGAGGTTCCGGAGGTTGGTGTCATGTAAATACACGCTGTACTTGTTCCTGAAATTGAATTTAATGATGCCCAGGGAATTATCCAGCCCCGTCATCTGCCGCATCACATAAGGGAAATAATGGCGGTTATATTTATTCCATTGTAGCCTGGAGGGGTCCACGATGTTGTTGTGGCGGTCCACCACTTCCAGGTTATGTTTCCTCAGGTATCCGGTGTCCCTGCGGATGGCGGGCAACATCTCTTTGGCGATGATGCTGATGGGAACACGCCAGTACGGATACAGTTGATAATTCGTGAGTCTGGAATTAAGCAGGGGGGTCTCGTGCCCGGGTTTACCCACGATCACCTTTGATGTGATCACCACAGAATCATGATCCCATACCTCCATCCTGTAGGAAGGAATATTGATCCACACGTATTCCTGCGGCAGACTGTCGCCCACATGACGCCAACGTTCCAGGTTCACCGCGATCTGCCGCAGCCGGTATGATTTTGACAGGTTCAACGCGGCAACGGTGCGCGTGCCCGCTACCCCGTCGGGATAGAGCCCATGGCTTCGCTGAAAGGCCTTGAGGGCACCGGTGACCGCCGCGGCGGAATGGACGGCGGAGGAATCCAAGGCTCCCCCCTCCACCAGCCTTTGCGCCAGCTGCCGGCGGAAGACCGGGGTGTCGCTGTACTTCACAGGCAGGGTATCCCAGGAGCGGCCGGCATATTTGCGCCTGTATGCATCCATCCCCCTGCTCAACCAGCGGTATTGTCTGCCCTGTGGCCTTAATGAATCCACCGTTTTTCTGACATTCCCATGGCGGATCGCGCCCGTCAGCATCCCGATAACCGTGGAATCGGAATAGGCCGTTCCCTTTTGCAATGAAATACTGTCCGGCGGCAACAGCCCGTAATGCAAATCGCCCGCCAGACGCATAAAAGCATCCGTCAGCAGGATATCGACCGTAGACCATTTAATGGCATCCCGGCGCGCGGTGGAATCCGTTTTTACCTGGCGGGTCAACGTCCTCAAAGACGGCCCGTGATACCAGGCGGGATTTAACCCATCATCCTCACTGCCGGAGATAATATCCAGCAGGCTGTCAGCCTGTGGTAACAACCGGCCTGTATCGGACCAAGCGGCCCTGTTATGCCTGTTTGCATAAAACAGTCCGACAGCACTATACTGATGAATTTCTATGGTATCCCCCTGTTCCCCAGGCATTTTCCCCTTATGGCTTTCAAAAAAAGAGACATAGGTACCGATATCCTTTTCTACGCGTTCATTCAGGCTTTGCACGTTTTTAGCCACGTCCGTTTTGGGTGGTCCGGAATGGCATGAAACCAATAACCAGCATAAGGCTGCCGGCAGCACCATATGCCGGACAAACAATGATTTTCTCATATCAATTATGTCTCTATAAGGAAAGTTGGATGATGAAGATAGTATTTTCAACGGATCTGCCGATAAAAACACGCCGAATGTCAGATCTTGTCGAGCGGACGTCTTTTGTGGTCTTTTAGTCGCTTAAACCGGGTGGGCGTAAAGCCCGTGATCTTCTTAAACTGAGCGGAAAGGTGTGCCACACTGCTGTATCCCATTTTAAAGGAAATTTCACTAAGGGACAACTCATCATAGACCAATAACTCCTTTACCTTTTCTATCTTTTGATAGATAACAAATTGTTCAATGGTCAGGTTCTCGGATTCCGAGAAAAGATTGCTCAGGTAATGGTAGTCCTTGTGCAACTTCCCGGAAAGATAACCCGAGATATTCTGATCCAGGGCTTCCAGGTCGCCATAATGGATCAGTTCCACCAACAGACCTTTGATCTGCGATACCACGCGCGACCTTTTGTCATCGATCAGTTCAAACCCTTCAGCCTTCAGCGCCGCTTTCAACGCCGGAAATCGATCCTCCTTTACGGGAGCCGACAAAACGACTTCTCCAAGGCCCACTTCATCCGCCGTCAACCCTTGTGCCGAGAATATACCCCTCACCGCTTTAATGCAGCGGTCGCAGACCATGTTTTTGATATGAAGATGCCTGTCATCCATTTAGCAAAGGTAACGCCACCAAGTATAAGTTATCCACCTTTATTTGAGGCTTTTATTTTTAACATTTTGAAGACGGCGTCTTAAAGGGATTTACGTGGGACAGTTCCCGGAACCTGCTGCCCTCGGTGGTTTAATTTCACTTCGGCAAGCCCCCGCTCCACTACAGCCCGAACCGGCAGGTATAATTTAACATTTCCCATCCACGAAATCGGACCATTTCTCAAGTGCGGGTGGCTATTTTTAAATGTGAACGGGTGGCGACAAACCATGAGATTATACACCCCTAAAAACGTATTCGCAATCTTGCAATTGAAACGCACAATTATACAAAAAACTATCACCGCGAAGCCTTCCTTCGGGTACTTAATTTCCCGATAAATCAATGGCCAATCGTTTTGACACAAACTTTATAAAAGCGCTAAACTATTGAAGAGCGAGTAATTTTTTGTACAAAAAGGCGAAAGAAATTTGGAAAATATAGTCCCTTAATCTGATTTTTTTTGGATAAAATATGGATACGATATAGATATTTCATATACCCTTGTTAAGGCGATCAAAACAACCGGCACTTATGAAAAAAGAGAAGGAATTGGAAATCTGGAAATTGATTGAAGGGATTTATGGGGTTTAGCAGCAATCAACCAAATACCCCTTCCAAGACACAAGGACACCTTGTCTGGATGACATTGGCTTATCATTAATCCACATAGCTCCATTCGAATCCCACCCTGATAGTGAAATCCGGGTAGGGGTAATGAGGCACCTGGATGATGTTGGGTTGGGCGAAAGTATTCAGGTTTTCAGCCCGGATGTAGGCCACGAATGCCTTGATCCGAAAATCGATGAAAGCTGCCACATCGGGAATCTTATTGCTGATCTTGGTATCATTCTGCACAACAAATTGCTGTAATACCGGCGAGTACGCGTCCGCGTAATAAGACGTATTGTATTTCCCTTCCAGCCCTGTGCAAAGGATCAGGTTCTTGAACAGGGTGTTTTCATAAGTGAGCCTGTTCCTGGTCCATATATGGGGAACATGCAGGGGGGCATTGCCGGAGGCCTGTTGCAAGGCCAGGTCGAGGTACCAGTTAAAATGACCGACCGTAAATTTTTTGTCTAAAATGATCTGCCAGAAATTAAAGATCGTGGCTTCCTGCGCGGAAGTGCTAAAGTCCTTAAAATAAGTATAATTCGTCAGGATGTAATAGTTTGCCGTAAGATGGTATTGCAGGTGGTCATTATCCGCCCTGAACTGCATTTTGGTAATGTTCGTCTTATTCAGGCTGTTATTGGTGCTGACAAAACGGTTGCTTGGAAAAAAGCGGTAGACAAAGGCAGGTGTCTGGTTCAGGTTGGTAAAAGACAGCGTGATATCCCCCAGTTTATCATTGAGGTAACGGCTCAGCGAGGCGGTCGCCCTGTAATCGCCGAAATTATTTCCCAACAGGTACAGCTCACCTTTGGCATCCAGGTCCCATTTCCGGTTCCTGGTCAGGTTGTGATATTCAAAATGCCCCATGAGGTTATAAAAGCTGAGGCTGTTCTGCAGAAACTGTCCCTTAACGTACTGGAAGGTCGCCCCCGCTTTCAGAAAATGATCCTCATTCTTCAGGCTGGGAAATTTCACAAGGGAAAGGTCATTGGAGACGTCCTTCCAGTCGCTTGACGCCAGTAGCTTTCCCAGCCATAGACTGTCGATCCCGTAATGCTTAAAATAATATAAACTGGCTGTTCCCGGAAGCGTGTCGGTAAAGGCCGCTGTCTGGTGCGTCAGCCTGAGGGTATGCTCAATACGAAAGGAAGGATGGAATTCATAATTAAAAGTGGTGTCGTTCACTTTTATGGTATCACCTCTTCCCCAGTCATACTGCTGGCGGAACAACCAGGAGCTTTCTTTGAGGTCAGACTTGGTCGCCACCGGCGAAGAAAAGAACCCCACCGAAAAAGGGCTGCTGCCCCCAAGGTTTACAGGGATGGTGCGGCGGTCCGTCAGATCGGGGTTTTCCAGGGAGGCGTCGCTTTTGATCCCGCCGTTCTCCCCGGCATGCATCTTATTGGCCACAAAACTCAGGTAGGCGTTATAGCGTTTGTTCTTTGTATTGTAGTGCCCGAAAATATTAAAGCTGTTGTCATCGGTATTTTCGTTTTGAAAGAATCCCGGTGAATTGATCTTTTGGTAATGAAAGCCGAAATTGAAATTAGGCTTCGGGTTCTGGGTATGAAAAACGTCGATCAGCTGTTCCTGCTTGCTGCCGATCATATAACTCAGCAGGGTATACGGTCTTGTCGTCCGGAAAAACCGGGTGCTGTCCAGTTTAAAACGGTAGGGATCAAATGCGTGAAAACCCGCGTCAAAACCGGGCCTCATATCGGGGGTATAGATCAGGGAATGTGCCGGCGTCCCGAAATTTCCCAAATACACATAATCAGCGGGAAGCGGCAGGTAATTTGTAAAATCATTGATGGAGGAATCCAGTTTACGGTCCACCACATCGTCGAGATGACGGTAGCGAATGGTAATCTTAATGACCGGTCTTTTTTCAGGGATGATCAGCGAATCGCTGTTACCCTGGGTTTGGCCCTGTCCCGAACCGCCGGGGCGCATCTGCTGCAATCGACGTCCGATCTGGGCGTTGGCCCAGCCGGCAAAAAAACAAAAGCAAACGGTTATAAACAAAAATCGGTTCATTCAAAAAGCCTCAAATCTAGAATCTGTTAACAAGGACCACCTCCACCCCGGCGAATGCCCGCAGGCCGTTCCAAACGGCCCAAGCGCCTGCCCGGGCGTTATATCTTCGTAATCATTTTGCGGAACAATCCGGTCATCAGCGGCGTGGCGGCCTCGGCGGCTTCCAGGACCTCCTCGTGAGTGATGGCGTTCTGTTCTTTGCGGATGCCAAGATCAGTGATCACGCTGAGCGCAAAAACTTTCATCCCGGCATGCACTGCCACGATCACTTCCGGAACGGTGCTCATGCCCACCGCATCCGCACCTATCCGGTGCAGGTATTCATATTCCGCCCTCGTTTCAAAACTGGGGCCCTGGACCCCCGCATATACGCCGGTATGAACACGTAACTTTCTATCTGCCGCCATTTGCTGCGCCAGGCTGATCATTTTTTTACAATAAGGCTCGCTCATATCCGGAAACCTGAGACCCAGGCGCTCGTCGTTCTTCCCGCGCAATGGCTGTTCAGGCATCAGGTTGATATGATCCCGGATGATCATCATGTCCCCCACGCGGTAATCAGGGTTCATCCCACCGGCAGCATTGGATATCATCAGGACTTCCGCCCCCAACGCTTTAATGACCCGCACGGGAAAGGTCACCTCTTCCATGGAATATCCTTCATAATAATGAAAACGTCCCGCCAGAACGACGACGCTTTTTCCCGCCAGTGTGCCGATAATCAGTTCGCCTGAATGTCCTTTTACCGTTGACTGCGGAAAATGAGGGATTTCGGCATAAGGGATCGCGCTGTCAATGGTGATCGCCCGGGTCAGTTCACCCAGTCCGGTGCCCAAAATAATGCCCACAGCCGGCTTCAGCCGGCTGCGGGCTTCAATAAACTGGCAGGCGGTATGGATCTTATCAAATAAATCGTTCATAAAAGCACGTCAATACGGTAAAAGCAGCAAATTTAACTCAAAATCGTTACGACAGCTATTTTCTCATTCCCTTAAAATCAGTTAATTTCGCAAAAATTTTTCCGATGAACCTACATGAATACCAAGCAAAAGAAATACTCAGAAAATATAACGTACCCGTTCAGGAAGGCATTCCCGTAGAAACCCCCGAAGCGGCAGCCGAAGCCTACAAACACCTGAAGGTTCAGTATGGCAACGCTTTTGCCGTCGTGAAGGCGCAGATCCATGCCGGCGGACGCGGTAAGGGAACCGTGAAGGGAACCGAACAGCATGGCGTAGCCGTCGGAAAAAATGCTGAAGACATTAAGAAGATAGCCGGAAATATCCTGGGCGGCACGCTGGTGACCGTCCAAACGGGGCCGGAAGGCAAAAAGGTCAATAAAGTGCTCATCGCCCAGGACGTATATTATGAGGGCGCTAGTCCTGTAAAGGAATATTACCTCTCAATCCTGCTGGATCGCGCCCAGGCACGCAACGTAATCATGTATTCTACGGAAGGGGGTATGGACATAGAGCAGGTAGCGGAAAAAACACCGGAAAAGATCTTTAAGGAACGTGTACATCCGGCCATGCCCCTGCAGCCCTTTCAGGCCAGGAAAATCGCCTTCAACCTGGGTTTAACAGGCACTGCCTTCAAAAACATGGTCAAATTCGTGACCAACCTGTACAACGCATACATCGGCCTGGACTGCAGCATGCTGGAGATCAACCCGCTGTTCAAGACCAGCGATGACAAAGTGCTGGCGGTGGATTGTAAAATGAAGCTGGATGATAACGCCATGATGCGTCATCCTGAACTGGAAGCACTCCGCGATATTACCGAAGAGGATCCGACCGAAGTGGAAGCGGGCAGTTACAACCTGAATTTTGTAAAGCTGGACGGCAACGTCGGCTGCATGGTCAACGGGGCAGGACTGGCCATGGCCACCATGGATATGATCAAACTGAGCGGCGGAGAGCCTGCGAATTTCCTGGATGTGGGCGGGACAGCCAACGCGCAAACAGTGGAAGCAGGCTTTCGCATCATCATGAAAGATCCAAAAGTAAAGGCCATCCTGATCAATATATTCGGCGGCATTGTCCGTTGCGATCGTGTAGCCCAGGGCGTTATTGACGCCTATAAAAGCATCGGCAACATCGAAATCCCCATCATTGTCCGGCTACAGGGCACCAACGCGGAAGAAGCCAAAGCCCTCATTGAGCAGTCAGGGCTGAAGGTGCAATCAGCCATCCTGCTGAGCGAGGCAGCCGAATTGGTGAACAAGGCGGTCAATTAACTGACCCGTCGGAAAGATGACAGCTGCAGGCGATGTCCCGTATAGGGATTTCCCGTATTGATATTCATACCGGCAGGAATACACTTCCCTTTCCCCATTATAAAAAACTCCCTGTTTTTTTACCAGGGGGAGATTACATTTGTATCATGCAGTATTCATTCCTTACGGTGGAGGGAAATATCGGTGCCGGCAAGACCACGCTAGCCCGGATGCTCGCCGAGCATTTTAAAAGCAGGCTTATCCTGGAGGAATTCGCCGAAAATCCTTTCCTGCCGCGTTTTTACAAGGATCCAAAACAATATGCCTTCCCGTTAGAGCTTTTTTTTCTGGCCGAGCGATACAAACAACTCAAAGACCTGCAGCGTAACCGGGATATGTTCAACCCGGGCATTGTTTCGGACTACATCTTCACCAAATCCCTGCTGTTCGCCAGGGTAACGCTGCCGGAGGAGGAATTTCGCCTGTACCAGCGTTTGTTCGATATGATCACCCCCCAACTCCTCCGCCCGGACCTGCTTATTTATTTGCATACGCCCGTCTCTAAATTGCGGGAAAACATTCAAAAACGCAACCGTAGTTACGAGCAGGATATCTCCGGTGACTATTTATTCCGCATCCAGGAGACCTATATGGAATATATCAAACAACATTCCACCCCCACACTCGTCATCGACAATACCGAAGCCGATTTCGAGCACCGACCCGAACAATTTGAAGCCATCCTGGCAGCATTGGAGCAGGATTATACCCCGGGCCGGCATTTTATGAAGTTGAGTTAAAAGTGTATTCACCGCAGCTTAACACCGCCCACCAACAGGTCCCTGAACAAAACAGCCTTATTCTTTTTATAAAATAATGGAGTAACTTGTTTCCAAATCAAGGACTCCCGGAAAAACATGAAAACAAAAATGAAGTACCTGTTGGGAATTGCCGGTGTTGGCATCCTGCTGATGGTCGCTTTTTTACCGACTCCTCCTTTAAAAGACAGAATTGAAAAGGCGCTCGACGACTATCTGATCCATTTCCCGCAAGAAAAGATATACCTGCAGATGGACAAGGATTATTATGCCTCGGGCAGCACCATCTGGTTCAAAGCCTATATCACCAGGGATTATCTGCCCACGAACCTGAGTACGATCCTGTACGTGGAACTGCTGGATAAAAAAGGGAAGGTGCTTCAAAGAAACAAACTGCCCGTCAAGGATGGGGGCGCATGGGGTGATTTTACGTTATCCCCTGAGCTGAGACCCGGTGACTATCGCATCCGGGCCTATACTTTGTGGATGTTGAATTTTGATCCCGCTTTTCTTTATAACAAAGACGTGCATATTTTTGAACCGGGCAACCCTGAGTCCACCCCTTCCCCGCCAGCCACTCCTGCCAAAACCGACTACGCCGTTCAGTTCTTTCCCGAGGGAGGGGACCTGGTGGATTCCGTGGAAAGCCTCGTCGCATTCAAAGCCATTAACCAGGAAGGATATCCCGCCAAGGTCACGGGGATCCTTACCGATAACCAGGGGCACACCCTGGATACCATCCATTCCATCCATGATGGGATGGGAAGTTTTAGTTTCATGCCGTTGCCGGGAAGGTCCTACCAGGCCGTCATGAAGGATACCTCCGGGCAAACAAAAACCTTCCCGCTGCCCGCTGCAAAAAGCGATGGCGTGGTATTGCATGTGATCCCTACCGGCGATGGAAAGGTCTTTTTCCAGGCAAGGCGGAGCCCGAAAGATACGGCCCGCTACAACAAGCTGGTGCTGGCAGGGCAGATCGGGGGACACCTGGTTTATTTTGCAGACATCGACTTTTCCGAGGGATACAGCGGCGGCCTGATCCCGGTGGACAAGGACCCGGGTGGCATCATGCAAATGACGCTTTTCACCCCGGAGGGGATTCCTCTCGCCGAAAGGCTCACTTTTGTCAAGAATAAGAAAAACCACCTGCAGCTCACCCTTCGCCAGGACAGCGTTTCATTAAAACCGCGTGGAAAAAACAAGTTCACCCTTATCGTTCCTGACAGCATTCAGGCAAACTTTTCCGTAGCGGTAACGGATGCGGACCAGGTCAAAAAAGTTCCCGACCAGGATAACATCGTTTCGCATCTGCTGCTCACCTCCGACCTGAACGGAAATATTTATAACCCCGCGTGGTATTTCAGCGCCGATGACAGTGCCACCCGGAGGGGTCTGGAACTGGTCATGCTCACCAATGGCTGGCGACGTTTTTCCTGGCAGAAAGTGCTCAATCAAAAATACCCGGAAATGAAGTACGCCCCTGAAACCCTGGGATTGCATGTCAGGGGAGAGGCTACTGACAGAAAAGGACCGCTGAAAAACGGTAAGATATCCATGTTCCTGCGCGCGCCCGCCGATTCACTTACTTATTTCATTTCCGGCGCCACGGAGGCCGACGGGTCGTTTGCGGTAAACAACCTCGCTTTCCATGACACGGCCTACCTGTATTACAAGGCCGTCGATTCCGCGCACAAAGGCAGGATCGTGACGGTCAAATTCCTGTCCAATCCCGCCAGCCAGCAATATGCGTTGTTGCATCATCCTATCCACGCTTACCTTCCCACTTCTGATACCAGCCTGCGGCGTTACCTGGAGTTGGCCGCCGAACGCAACCAGGTGGATAAATACATCAACAACCACAGCGTACTGCTGAAAGAAGTTACGGTGACCGCCAAAAAGATTCCTAAGGAGGAAAAAACAGAGGACCGCTATACCACCGGTATGTTTAAAAGTGACAATGGGTATTCCTTTGACCTCACCGGTAAGACCCTCCCCTATACCAGCATTTTCCAGTATTTACAGGGCCGTGTGCCGGGGATGATCATCTCGGGCAACCCTTCCAATCCCAGTGTCAGGTGGCGCGGCGGCAGCCCGGGCTTTTTTCTGGATGAAGTGCCGGTCAGCGCCGAGCAGATAGGCAACCTCTCGGTGGATGATATCGCGCTGGTAAAAGTTTACCGGCCGCCGTTTTACGGCGGGTTGGGCGGAAGCAACGGCGCCATCGCCATTTATACCAAAAGAGGGGGCGATCAGACCTTCTCTCCGGGCCGGGGCTTCGAAAAGCTCAGCATTCCCGGCTATACCATTGTCAGGAAATTTTACTCACCGGATTATTCCGTAAAGAAAAGGATCAATGAATTACCGGATAAACGGGCCACACTTTATTGGAACCCGGACCTGGCTACGGACAGCGCTTCCCATAAGCTTACCTTTTCTTTTTACAACACAGACATTACCCATCGGATGCGCATTATCATTGAAGGAGTGGCGAATAACGGCAGGATAGGAAGGATTGAAAAGGTCGTTCCTTAAAGCGATCAACCGCTTCAGCATCCATACGCCTGTTCGAACTGGAACCGGTATTTGACCATTCCCGGGCAACTTTGGCAAGCGCCTCACCTTCATTGAGGGGTCAGAAAAGGCCACACTCCCGTTATTTTGAGGGAGTTAAAAAATGTATTTGGAATGTGCAGGTGAAATAGTTTATTTTTGCACCCTCAAATGGTGGCCATAGCTCAGCTGGTTAGAGCACTAGATTGTGGTTCTAGGGGTCGTGGGTTCGAACCCCATTGGCCACCCAACAATGCTGATATAGAATACGGATATCGTTTTATATCAGCTTTTTTATGCCCGACACCCAGGGTAACCGGAGTGCAGATGTCGCCTTAACCGGTCCCCTCCTTTAAAAACTGCACCCATTAAGGCCCTGCACTTATGGCCGTCATCTCCATATCACCACAGCCCATCCCTCCCGCATTTCTCTTGGTCGCGATCGTTTGTTTTTAACGCCATTTTATGCTGCGGCAAGGATAAAGAGACTGGTCCGCTGTCCGCCCCTGATGGGTATCAATTATTTAGCTTTTCTTTGCACTTTTAATTCATCAACCCCGCGACTGCCTCATGCTTATCTATCTTATCCCGCTTATCTCGGCATTTATAGGCTGGATTACGAACCTGATTGCCATCAAGATGTTGTTTCATCCGAAAAAGCCCGTCCGGTTGGGATTCTATACCCTTCAGGGGATTTTTCCCAAACGACAGGAACAATTCGCTGAAAAGCTGGGGAAACTGGTTGCCGTGGAACTGCTATCTTTTGAGGATATTTCGGAAAGACTCAGCAATCCCGAAAAAATCAACGGTCTGTTGCCTGCCATCGCCGATCAAATGGACACTTTTTTGCGTCGTAAACTTCCTGAAAGCATGCCTGTGCTTTCGATGTTTATCGGCGACAATACGGTTGATAAGATCAAGAAAGTTTTTATGGAGGAAATGGAAGTGCTTCTTCCGGGCCTCATCCACGGGTATGTGGACAGCCACCGTAAAGACCTGGACCTGGAAAAGATCGTGACGGAAAAGGTATCCGGTTTCTCCAGCGATAAATTGGAAGAGATCCTGAATGACATCATGAAAAAAGAATTCCGGTTTGTGGAAATCATCGGCGGAGTACTGGGTTTCATCATCGGGTTGTTACAGGTCCTCATCACCCATTGGGCCGGATAAGGGTCATCGCATCATGTGTTCCGATGACAGTTATGTTAACAAAATCCTAAAACCTCCTGTAAGGCCTCATAAGCGTTCCGGTGAATGTAATTCCCCTTCTATCACAATTTAACACTCATTAACATTGACCGTCGATAACTTTGCCTTTGTTTAGTTGTTACAAAGGCTTAACGGCCGTTTGTCCTGATTTTAATCCATTATTTACCAGGTTTATCCCAGCGTAAAAGAAGAAGAAATTATGAAAAAGTTTGTCACGTTGGTCCTGATGGTTTGCTGTCTCCCTACGCTCGTTTTCGCGCAGCAGGGAGCGCATGGACGGGGTGGCCCCCGCGGCGCCAGAAATGCCGGTGGCGGCATGCCCGCAATCGGGCAGGTGATTGGCAAGGTCATGGAAAGCGCGACGAACAAAGGGATCGGATACGCGACGGTTGGGGTGCTCCATGCAAAAGATTCCAGCGTGGTCGCCGGCGTACTTTCCGGGGAGAACGGGGACTTTACCATCGCACAACTTCCCTTTGGGCAATTTATCCTGCGTGTTAACTATCTCGGGTACAATCCTGTTTATCATTCATTCTCCATTACGCCAAAAAACGCGAGCCAGGATCTTGGTAATTTCAAGCTGAGCCCCTCCACCTCGCTTTTGAAAACGGTGAACGTCACGGCTAACAAGCCCGCTTATTCCATGAGCATCGACAAAAAGGTTTTCGATGTGTCCAAAAGCCTCACCAGTGTCGGCGGCGATGCCACCGACGTATTAAAAGAGGTTCCTTCCGTCAATGTGGACATTGACGGCAATGTCACCCTAAGAAACGGAAGTCCCACTATATTCGTAGATGGCAAGCGCACGACGCTCACCCTGGATCAGATCCCCGCGGAAAGCATCGCAAAAATTGAAGTCATCACCAACCCATCGGCGAAATATGATGCAGAGGGCATGTCGGGGATCATCAATATCGTGTTAAAGAAAAACCGGAAACCGGGCATCAACGGTTCACTGCGCGCAGGCGGGGATACCCGCGGAGGATTCAATGGCGGTGGCAACCTGAATATCTATCAGAGCCCTTTCAACCTGACCATGAGTTATTTCCTGAACGACCGTAAGGGACCTTCCAGCGGCACGACCACCCGTCACAACATCTTTGATGACAGTTGGCTTGACCAGCATACCACCGGCAAAAGGGACGGTCTGTTCCAGATAGGACGCATAGGACTTGATTATTTTCTGGACAACAGAAATACGCTTTCCGTGGAGGGATCTCTGGGCGGGGGCAATTTCAACAGCAGCCAGGTACTGAACAGCAATTACCTGAACAGCGGCAAAACGGCGGACTCCTCCAGCATCGCCAACACAAACAGCAAATTCGCTTTTAACTTTTATTCCGGCGACCTGGGCTATAAACACAACTTCAAAAAAGACGGCCATACCCTGACCGCGGACCTGAATCTCAGAAAGTCAACCAATCCCGCCAATGGCAGTTATCAGAGCCAGTCTTACGACAATACAGGCAAGCCTATGGCCGGGGCCATCAGGCAAAAGAACAATACCAACGGCAGCAGCACCTATTTTGTGGGGCAGCTGGATTATGTCAATCCGCTCACGGAGAATGCCAAACTGGAAGCAGGATTAAAAACGTCCGTCCGCAATTCCAACAGCACCTATGATGTTTTTGACCTTAAAGCGGGCGATTATGTCCCTAATGATTACCTTTCAAGCGACTATCGTTTTGATGAGGACATCTACGCGGGTTATGTGCAGTTCTCCGATCAGCTGAACAAGTTCGGTTATCAGCTGGGGCTTCGCGCCGAACAATACAGCTATTCGGGCGCCGTCCCCAGCCAGGGGCTGACCTTCAAGCCCGAGAGCGACAAGCTGGGGCTCTACCCCAGTGTATTTCTCACCTACAAGTTCACGGACATGGACCAGGTGCAGGTCAACTACAGCCGCAGGGTGGACCGTCCCAACTTCTGGCAAAGAATTCCCTATACCAATTTTTCAGATCCGTTAAACCTGCGCAGGGGGAACCCTGATCTGAAACCGGAATACACCAACTCATTCGAATTGTCCTATAACAAGATCATAGGCCAGAGTAACTTCATGACGACGTTGTACTTCAGAAACACTGACAACAACATCACGACCTATACAGAGCCTTACAACAACTCAAAGGATACCCTGATCAGCTATGCCATCAATGCCAAAACCAATAATTCATACGGGGCGGAATTCACCCTCCAGACACAGCTCACCAACTGGTGGAACATTACGGCCAACCTGAACCTGTTTCAGACCAATATTTCAGCCAATGTTAAATCGCAGGATTTCTCCAACAGCAAATTCAGCGGATTCGCCAAACTGAATTCCGACATGAAATTGCCTGCTGATTTCAGCCTCCAGCTTTCGGGCAACTACAACGCGCCGGTAGCAACCCCCCAGGGCACCATGAAAAATTTCGGCAGCATAGATGTGGGAGTAAAAAAGGACCTCTTCAAAAAGAAGGCATCACTCACACTCAGCCTCTCGGATGTCTTAAATACAAGGGAACGGGAATCGGATTACACCATACCGGATGTATTCACCCAGCATAGCGTGGCAAGACGGGCATCCCGCTTTCTGAGGCTCAATTTCACCTATAATTTCGGCAAACAGAATTTTCAGCTCTTCCGCCGTAAAAGCAACAAAAGCCAACAACAAACACAACAAAGCGGACAGGATTTAGCTCCGGAAGGACAGCAGTTTTAATCGAGGGACAAAAGCATGAAAAAATCAGCAGCATTATGGATAGCAGTTTACCTGCTACCCGCCATCGTTTTCGCTCAACAAAAAAATGGCAGCCATGGCGCCTTAAACGGTCACCGGTCATCCACGGGGCAGGTAACCGGAAAAGTATTGGACCGGACATCGAACAAAGGGATCGGATTCGCTACCGTGGGTGTACTCCATGCTGCTGATTCGAGCGTGGTCACCGGGGTTCTTTCCCGGGAAAATGGTGACTTTGCCATTGACAAGCTCCCTTTCGGAAAATTCATTCTGCGCATCAATTACATCGGATATAATTCCGTCTATCACCCTTTTTCTCTTACAGCCGGGAAGTCTTCCCAGGATCTCGGCAACTTTAAGCTTTCCCCTGCCACCTCCACCCTGAAAACGGTGAACGTGACGGCTGAGAAACCCGCTTATACCATGGGCCTGGACAAAAAGGTGTTTGATGTATCCAAGAGCCTGACCAGCGTGGGCGGCGATGCTACGGATGTATTGAAATTAGTCCCCTCCGTCAACGTGGATATTGATGGAAACGTAACCCTTAGAAACGGGAGTCCCACCATTTTCGTGGATGGCAAACGCACTACCCTTACCCTGGATGAGATACCGGCAGAAAGCATCGCCAAAATTGAAGTCATCACCAATCCATCCGCCAAGTATGATGCCGAAGGCATGTCGGGCATCATCAACATCGTCCTTAAGAAAAATAGAAAGCCCGGCCTGAACGGCACCCTCCGGGCAGGCGGGGACACCCGCGGCGGGTACAGCGCAGGTGGTAACATGAATGTCTACCGCAAGCCCTTTAACCTGTCACTGAGCTATTTCCTGCACAACCATAGCCGCCCATACACCGGAACAACAGAGCGGCATAATCTTTTTGACGATAGCTGGCTGCATCAGCACAACGACGGGAAAAGGGGCGGTCTGTTCCAGATGGGGCGCATCGGACTGGATTATTTCCTGGACAACAGAAATACACTTTCCATAGAAGGGGGCATAGGCGGCGGTTCGTTTAAATCCCATGAAAAACTCAACAGCATTTACCAGGGAGGCGATCAGGCGCTGGATTCCTCCAGCAACCGAAGGACTTACGACGATCATACTTTTCGCTTCTATTCAGGTGACCTCAGCTATAAACATACCTTTAAGAAAGAAGGCCATGACATTACAGCCGATCTGAACTATAACAGGTCAAAAAACGGCGGTGACGGAAATTACCAGACCCTGTTTTTTGATAACACCGGGAAGCCCATGGAAGGACAATTTTCCCAGACCAATAATACCAACGGCAGCAGTTCTTACTTTACAGGGCAGCTGGATTATGAGAATCCGCTTTCAGCGAAGTCCAGGCTGGAAGCCGGGCTGAAGACCTCCATCAGGAACTCCAACAGCGTTTATGATGTATTTGATGTCGATCCCGATCAAAAATCCATTTTCAATCCTTATCTGTCAAGTGATTACAATTACGATGAGTCCATTTACGCGGGATACGTCCAGTTCTCAAGCCAGCTCGATAAGTTCAGCTATCAGCTGGGGTTGCGCGGTGAACAATATGAGTATGAAGGTTCCATCCCCAGCAAAGGGCTCCACTTCAAACCACAAAAAGATAAGCTCGGCCTCTACCCCAGCGCTTACCTTACCTATAAATTTTCAGAGGAAGATCAGATGCAGTTCAATTACAGCCGCCGGGTGGAGCGCCCCCGGTTCTGGGACCGCATCCCCTATACCGATTATTCCGATCCGCAAAACCTGGAAAAAGGCAATCCCGATCTCAAGCCGGAATACACCAATTCATTTGAATTATCCTATAACAAGTTCTTCGGCCAAAGCAACCTGATGGCTACCCTGTACTTCAGGAATACCAATAACGAGATCACCGATTATACCGAGCCCTATAACAACTCAACGGATACCCTGATCTCCTACGCGATCAATGCCAGGACGAACAATTCCTACGGGGGGGAATTCACCCTCCAGACCCAGCTCGCCAAATGGTGGACAGTGACCGCTAACCTGAATCTGTTTCAAACCAACATATCAGCGAATGTAAAATCCCGGAATCTTTCCAACAGCAACTTCAGCTGGTCGGGGAAGATCAATTCACAGATGAAACTGCCCGCCGATTTCAGCGTGCAGCTCTCAGGCCGTTACCGGGCACCCGAAGTGACCCCACAGGGACATGAAAGGCACGGCGGAAGCGTGGATGTGGGGATCAAAAAGGATTTCCTGGAAAAGAAAAATCTGTCGGTTACGCTGGCCATGTCCGATATCCTCAATACCAGGCGAAGGGAGGAATATAGTGAGATCCCTGAGGTGTATAGTCAAACCAGCATCCGCAGAAGGCCCTCCCGCTACCTGAAGCTCGATATATCCTATAGCTTTGGGAAACAGGATCTGAAGCTCTTTAAACGCAAAGCGGGCAAAGACACCGGACAGCCCGCGCAGGGCGATCAGGGGCAGGCGCCCGAAGGACCAGGAATTCTAAAATAATGAATGAAAAGCATTGAATGTATGGAACCGGCAGATGCCGTCCCCGCCACGCCGGTTATTTCGTTCAGCCTTTTTTACCGCTCAGCATGGGGACAAAGGAGAAATTATCATACACCTCCTGGTCAAAGTCATTCTTATTCCGTTTGATCACCCTGAACATGCGCTGCCCCTCCTGTCCGCCGATGGGAACGACCATGTAACCACCGGTCTTTAATTGCTGCAATAACTTCTCCGGGATATAAGGCGCGGCGGCAGTCACAATTATTTTATCAAACGGAGCGTAAGTAGGCAGCCCTTCGTAACCATCTCCGTAAAAAAACTTGATCGCAGGATATTTCGACCTGAAGAAGAAGTTCTTAAAGGAGTCATATAACTTTCGCTGCCGCTCAATGGTAAAGACACGCGCACCCATGGCGGCGAGGATACAGGACTGGTAACCACTCCCTGTACCGATCTCCAGGACTTTGTCAAAAGATTTTACCTCCAGCAACTGCGACTGATAGGCCACCGTATAGGGTTGGGAAATGGTTTGGTGCTCTGCAATCGGGAAAGCCCTGTCCTCGTAAGCAATGTCATCAAATGCCGTATCCATGAAGAAATGGCGCGGAACCGATGCGATGGCCTGCAACACGTTTTCATCGGTGATGCCTTTGTCACGCAAGGACTCCACCAATTTCGTTCTCATTCCTTTGTGACGCCAGGTGTCTTCATATTTCCGCATGCCACAAAAATACTCAGGAAAGTGCATTATTTTTACGGTCCGGTTATTTTTATATATTTATTCTAAAAGACTACCTCATGGATAATACCTGGCAAACGAATATGGAACGGTGGCTGAACGGCCCTTTTGACGAAGATACCAAAACCAGGATCAGGCTGTTACAAAAAGAAAGCCCCGATGCGCTGGAAGACGCCTTTTATAAGGACCTGGAATTTGGCACAGGGGGCTTGAGGGGTTTGATGGGCCCGGGTACGAACAGGATCAACCGCTACACCATCGCCATGGCCACCCAGGGCTTCGCCAATTATCTTAAAAAAGCCGTTTCCGGGGAGATCCGCGTGGTCATC
>DASULB010000581.1:0-26347 GCA_036278455.1 Chitinophagaceae bacterium
CCGCCGATATCCGGGATCTGATCCCGCGGCTAGCACCGTTGTGTCCGGCCAGGGCACCGGCGCTAAACGCCCTTGCCGCCAGTCAGAATAGTGAGGGAAAGCCATTGGAAGGATTTCGGTATTATCCATATTCTGATTTCGCTGCCTACCAGTGCAAGCACTTTGGTTTTTTCCTGAAAACCATTTCTACCCGCGGCCTTCCGGCAGAATCCATCAACGGTGAGAACTTAAAAGGGCATTTGCTCAATAGCGGTGACGGCTATCTGATCCATAATGGCCATGAATACTTTAACCTCCTGCCCGTCTGGGATTGGAATGCGCTTCCTGGCATTACCAGTTTCCGCGGAGCGGAACAGATCATCCGCAAAGCCTTTGCAGGCAGCGTGAGCGATCACAAAAACGGACTGACTGCCATGAATGATGAGATGCAGGGCTTAAAGGCGGCGGCGCATGTTTACGCCCATAAAATATGCGCCTGCCATGGCGGCAAGGTAATATGCCTGATTGCGGGGCTCAGTGCCCCCCAGGTGGATGAGAACATCTTTACCGCCCTGGACCAGTGCCGCTGGCAGGGGGCTGTCACAGTGAACGCGTCATCTCATAAAGTCGGGAAGGGAGTGCATATTTTGCAAAACGTAAAATGGGTGCATCAGGGTACCTTTGCCTATATCCCGTTGAAACCCGCCGCTATGCGTTTGTTATCCGATACGGTTTCCGGTACATGGTCCTCCATCAGTACATCAGCATCCGATAGCCTGCTGACCGATTCGGTTTTTATGTCCATATTGCTTCATGGAGTGCATCCGCAAAACCTGTCCGCCGGTTATGTACTTGCCTACGCTGCATCGGCAAAACAAACCGCCTCATTGGCTGAGCATCCTTCATAGTGGTCGTATGCAACGACTCGGTTTGCCAGGCCGTGTGGTTCACTGATGGCGTGCTGATGGCCGCATTCTTTCATCCCGGAATGTTGCAGGTGCAGCAGGTAGGTTCCATAAAAGTGAACCGCCCCTGCCTTTTGCTGATCGCTGATGATAAGTTATACCTGAGTGATCCCACACACACCGGTGGCGAAATACGTCTGATCATCAACCGGCATAAATTCATCCTCAACTTACCGGAGGACGGAACCACGCTGACCGAAGATCTTTCCGCCGGACCGTCATAAAAGGATATCTCGTCCGGTTAGTTTACTGCCTGACAAAGCGGCCAGCCGGCTTTTGTCTGTGAAATAATGATCGTGCAACAACATTTTTAATATAGGGAAAGGGTCCGGGGCGTCTCCTATTACCATGCTGATCAAAAAATTTGATTATCGGTCTCACAGCCGGCAGCGAACCCATTATTTATGGCCGGTATAAATTGTTGAGCTTGCTTTTGCTTATTTACCTCGTTTATGATGCAAACCATTATTTTGAAAGATATTCTGTTTGTTTTATCTTTATGAAATAAACACCCGATTTTCCAACACAAAAACGAATGAATGAAGAAATATACATAGCAGGTTTACATCGGGGTGATGAAAGCGTTTTTCGTATGATATTTGAGAAATATCATACCAGGTTGTGTTATTTTGCATCAAGGTTATTGCCTGCCGGCGAGGGATGCGAAGACGCGGTGCAGGAAACATTTGTAAAGCTTTGGAAAAAAAGAACGGATTTCCCTGATCAGCAGTCAGTAAAGGCTTTCCTTTACATTACGGTTAAAAACCATTGCCTCAATGTCTATAAACATGATAAGGTAGTGAAAAAATACGGCGACCTGTTACAGCATGAGATGCAGCAGGGCGATGTGACAGAGCATTTTATTGAATCCGAAGTATTTGAAACCGTATATCAGGCCCTGCAAAAATTACCCGCCGGTTGCCGCAATATATTACGGCTCAGTTATTTTGAAGGAATGAAAAATAAGGCAATTGCCAATCACCTCCATGTGTCTATCAATACGGTAAAGACCCAGAAAACCAGGGGTCTTCATTTGTTAAGAAGTCTCCTGAAAAATTCTTTTGTTCTGTTGCTGTTGAGCCCTTTCCTCTGACATCCATAAGGTTAGAGGTGATGGATCACCGGTTTTTACATTTTGCTTCCCCGCTCCCTCGTCCTCCCGCTCAGGCAAGGCAGTCAATAATAAAATTAATTTCATCTTCTTTTCACCCGTTTTGCCTTTAAGGTTGTTTCTAATATAATTACCTATATGAAAGAGTCCAAGGAATACGTTGAAGTGGCGGAATTAATCGGCAAATTCCTAAAAGAAGAATTGACCGCAGCGGAATCTGAACGGTTGAAAACCTGGATTGAAGAGGATGATAAGCATCTTGACCTTTGGCAGCGCCTGACAGATCCGGTCTATCTGGAAGACCATGTGAGGTTTTGGGAGGATAAGGAGGACAAAGACCTCTACTGGAAGCAACTGGCTGATGAAATTTTTCACAAACGCCGACAAAAAAGGATCATCTTTCGGAAGGTATTGCGATATGCGGCGGTCGTCTTGCCATTTATTTTGTTTCTTGGAGCAGGATTTTATTTTTTTAATCATCGGCGTGGCAAAAATAATGAGGAGCAATCACAGATATTGGCTGGTATTCATGTCATGCCGCGGGGTAAGGTGGCACAGTTGGTTTTGGCTAACGGAAAGGTATTCAACCTGAGTGACAGCGTTCAGGAAGCTATTACGGAAAAAGACGGTACGAAGGTACGTAACCAGGCGAGTGCTTTGAGTTATGCAACAGGGTCCAAGAACCGCCGTGCGGCCACCTTGTATAATATGCTTGTAACCCCTCGTGGCGGAGAATACCAGGTAAAATTATCCGATGGAACCAAGGTTTGGTTGAACGCAGCTTCTTCCTTACGTTATCCTACACAGTTTAATGGTGAGGAACGGAAAGTTTTTCTGAGTGGAGAAGCCTATTTTGAAGTGGCCAAAGATGCAGCACATCCATTTATCGTGAATGCGGGAAACACCGATATCAGGGTGCTGGGAACAAAATTCAATGTTAGTTCTTATCCTGATGATCCGCGTCAGAAAACAACTTTGGCGGAGGGATCGGTGCGGGTGAGTAAGACAGGTCAACTTGCAACAGGCCATAAAGGTGTTTTGCTAAAGCCAGGGTATGAAGCGGTGATCAACAAAAACGGAAATAATATACAGATAGAGAAGGCCGATGTAGAGGCCGCATTGGGATGGAAGAACGGTATGTTTATTTTTGATAGTGAATCCCTGGGTAGCTTACTTAGAAAACTGTCCAGATGGTATAATGTGGATGTTGCCTATGCCGAAGGCGTCGATACCCTGTTTCATTTTACCGGACGAATAGAACGGTATGAAAACATTACGGGCATCCTGCACCTGATTGAATTGACGGGGAAGGTCCAGTTTACTTTGACTGATCATGAATTATATGTGAAACCGGATCAGTTGGTTTTCAATTAATAAAATAGCTTAAAATCCATTTCAATAACTGAGTGATTAAATTCCACGCCGGTAATCTAGACAGTGCTACGAATGTCGGACGATAAACCCTCGGGAATCTTAATTTATTTAATCTTTTTAGTTTTTATAAAAACCGGGAATGCGGCAACATCCCCGGATCAAAAGTTGAAATAACCTGTTTGTTCCGGTTGAATGAAACGAGACAGGTATTATCTAACCATTAACCATACAAAGGTATGCAAAAAAGTCTATCTCTCAAAGGCGGGTATGTCCGCCCACTGGCGGACATACCAGTATTAATCGTCCGAGCCATGCGAATTTCAATCTTCCTGACGTTGGCCTGTGTGGTGAATGTTTACGCTACGGGCTATTCCCAGGGTAACAAGCTCACGTTGTCTTTGAATGACGTTAAACTATCGCAGGTTTTCAGCATCATTCAGCAGCAGACAGATTATCAGTTTCTTTACAATGACGAGGATGTGGAGAAAGCTCCTTCTGTAAGTGTATCGGTAAAGGAAGCCACCGTTCCTCAGATACTGGCAATCTGCTTTAAGAACTATCCGCTCCGCTACCGGATTGTAAACAAGACGGTCGTGGTATTGCCGGGACTGATGGAGGCGGTAAAGTTGCCCATTCCGGTAAAAATAGAGATGCCGCAATTTGAAGTAAGGGGAAAGGTGACGGATCAGTCAGGTGGGTCGCTGGCAGGCGTAAGCATCGCTCTGAAGGGAACCCAGACCGGGACCATAACGGATGCTGAAGGGAGTTATTCCCTGACACTCCCGGATGGAAACGGGACGCTGGTATTCTCCTATATCGGTTATACGCAAAGGGAAGTACCGGTGAACGGAAGGTCAGTCATTAATGTATCCCTGGCGGCTTCTGCTACAAGCCTGAATCAACTGGTGGTTACCGCCCTGGGTATCAAGCAGGAAAAAAGGACCCTCAGTTATATTACCCAGAATGTCAATACGGAATCCCTGACGCAGGCCCGTGAGCTGAATGTCGTTAACTCCCTGGAAGGAAAAGTGGCCGGACTGAATATCAGCCAAAGCGGCAGTGGCGTGGGAGCCCCTTCCCGGGTGACGTTGCGTGGAAACCGTTCTATTAACGGGGACAGCCAACCGCTCTACGTGATAGACGGCGTACCTGTCCTGGGATATCCCCAGTATCTGAATTCGGATAACATTGCTTCTTTAAATGTTTTGAAGGGTGCAAACGCCGCCGCCCTTTATGGGAGCGATGCCCAAAACGGGGCTATCATCATTACCACAAAGCAGGGGCAGCCGGGAGGCATAAAGGTGTCGCTAAATAACACCTTTATGTTTCAACAGGCGGATTTGTCCATTCCTTTCCAAAATGAATATGCCCAGGGTACCGGCGGTGTTTATCAAAAAGGATCGGGATATTCCTGGGGGGCAAAGATGGAAGGCCAGAATGTTCCCAGTTGGACGCTCGATCCTTCCAGGGCAACAGAAACCTATGCCTTAACGCCCCAGCCTGATAATGTGAAGGACCTTTTCCAGACGGGATTCACCTTGTCAAATAACCTGCAGGCCAGCATCGGCGGCAAAAATACACAGGCCTTTTTTTCTGCTACATCCACAGAGGCCGCCGGAATCCTGCCTAACAATAAATTACAGCGCAATAATGTGTTGCTCAGGGTGAGCAGTAAGCTGTCGGACCGGTTCTCACTGGATACAAAGATCAGCTATACGCTGCAGAAAACCGATAACCCGACCCGGCAGAGTACCAACAACTTTAACCCCATGCAGCAGATCTATGACATCCCGCGAAACATCCGGACTCAGGACGCTAAAAAATATGAATTCCCCACGCCTGAGGGGGTGATGCAACAGGACTTCTGGAGTCCCGGGTTCTCTTCTACCGCTGAAAATCCCTACTGGGTATTAAACAGGAACATCAGCAATGACCACCTTGGCCGGATTACCGGACTCGTTTCCCTGACTTACAAGTTTACCGATGACCTTAATCTGATGGTCAGGACCGCTTACGACAGAATTGACGAAACTTTTGAACAAAGCGATTATAACGGCACCCTCGTAAGAGCCCTTTATGGCAGGTATACGGTGACCAAGAGCAATAGTTACGAATTCAACAGCGATTTTTTACTCTCCTATAAAAAGCAATTATCCAGTGACTGGAATCTGGATCTGCATGCCGGTGGGAACATCAAGAAAGTAGGCAACGAGTCTTTGAGCTCCAATACGGGCGATGCCATGCTGGTGCCAAACTTCTTCACCTTGTCCAATACGAATTTCCCGGCGACGAATTTTAATCCCGGTGAGCCGATCAACATACAATCGTTTTATGCTTTCGGAAAAATCGGCTGGAAAGATGCGATCTTTCTGGACCTGACAGGCCGGAATGACTGGAGCTCAACCCTCCCTGCAAACAGCCGCTCTTATTTTTATCCCTCAGTAGGACTGTCTGCTGTTCTTTCCGATCTGATCCCTTCATTTCCCAAGCTGTTTAGCTATGCCAAGGTGAGGGCCTCCTATGCAAAAGTAGGCAGCAGCGCACCGGCTTTTATGTTACAACGGACAGCGACCTTTTCCTCGGGAGGAACAAATGGCTTTTTATCACTCAGCGGTATCCTGCCAAACAAAAACCTGAAACCTGAAGAAACCAGGTCTTTCGAGAGCGGCTTTGATGTTCGTTTCCTTCAGGGAAGGTTGGGGCTGGATTTTACTTACTTTAAGACCAATACCTTAAACCAGCTGTTTACGGTTGCGCTGCCGGTTGCCTCAGGGGCATCTTCCTTTTATACGAATGGTGGAAATATTCAAAATAAAGGGGTGGAGATCGTCCTTAATACGGTCCCCGTACAAACCAAGAATTTTCAGTGGACACTTGATCTGAATTTTTCCCACCTGAAGAATACCGTAGTAAGCATTTCGGACGAGCGGCCCAAGGTAGTGATCAGTTCCAATTTTGCCTCTGACTTTGTCATTCAGCAGGGACTGGACTATGGCGACATTTTCACCATAGGTTTTGTGAGGGATGACCAGGGACGGGTCATTGTAGGAAGCAACGGGGTACCCCAGATCAGCAACCAAAAAGATTTTAACATCGGCAGTTACACGCCTGACTGGATGGGGGGCATTTCAAGTGCATTTTCCTATAAAGCGCTTTCTTTATCCTTTGTGATCGATCACCGTCAGGGCGGGGTCGTGGAATCCTTTACCCGGGCATCCCTTGATTTCTTCGGTCTTACCCAGGAAACGGTTAAGGGCAGGAGCGGGGGCCTTATTTTTGGCAGTAATATCTTCCCCAATTACACCGCCGTAACCGAAGACGGAAAGCCCAATAATATACCCGTGGATGCCGAGACGCTATGGCGGGCCATTGGAAATGCAAGTTTACCTGTTGGGGAAGTGTACGCTCTGGATGCGACCAATACACGCCTCAGGGAATTGATTATAGGCTATTCTTTACCACAACCTCTTGTAAGCAGGTTGCATCTTTCCGGTGTTAAGGTGTCCTTAGTAGGTAGAAATTTATTTTTTATCTCCAGGGCTACCCCGGGCCTGGATCCGGATATTCTGACCGGGACCAGCACCTCTTCAGAAGGATTTTCAATATATCCGCCACCGACCACGCGGTCGTTCGGCATCAATTTGAAGATTGATTTTTAATAAGATAAAATGAAAGGTTATGAATAGCATAAAAAGATACTATAGGTCTGTAAGGATCGCCGTTTTGGCGATGGTTACAATAGGCTTCGTGGGATGTACCAAGAACTTTGAGACACTCAACACGCCTAAAGATAAGATTACGGTGGGCAATATAAACGCCGCTACGCTTGGCCAGGCCTTTGCCGATGCCCAGTATTGGGGCCTGGTGGGGGATAATAACGGGTGGGAACTGATGCACGAGCTGCACGCCAGTATTTATTCCCAGGTATTTGCCACCACTTCGGCAGGTTTTAACACGGACCAATACCAGGAGACCCCGTCCTGGGTGGATGCAGGCTGGAGTTCCTTTTTCTCCGGGCCCGCCGTGATGATTAATTTCGTCAAGAATTATACGGCCGACCATAATATGCCTGCCGCGAATGCCATCGCCAGGATATGGGAAATCCCGATGTGGGAACGCATGACGGATTTCTTTGGCCCGGTGCCTTTCTCGCAATTTGGCAATGGGAAAACCAGTGTGAGTTACGATTCGCAGGAAGCCATTTATCATTCTTTTTTTAACATCCTGGATACCGCTGTGTCGGTATTGAGCCAGCATGCCGGCGAAACGCCGTTTGGCACCAATGACCTGATATATTCAGGGGATGTTGGGAAATGGATCAAGTTTGCCAATTCATTAAGGCTCAGGCTGGCCATACGCGTCGTATATGCGGATCCGGCCCTGGCAAAGCAGGAAGCCGAAAAGGCGGTGAGTGGCGGTGTGATGACAGACAACAGTGATAATGCGCTTACCCTCACTACGCCCAATAATCTGAATTACCTGACGCGATGGACCTACATCGATCCTTTCTGTATGAGTGCAACCTCAGAGAGTATTCTTGTTGGATTTAATGACCCGAGGCTCTATAGTTTCTGGAATCAGGGCGGTGGCAGGCTTGGTGGCAACGCGGGGTATCACGGGGTCAGGAACGGGCTTCCCGCCAGTTTAAAGACAACCAGTGTCAGGAACGGAACGGCAGGTAATTCATTTGTATCCACACGGTTTCTGCCGATAGCCGATGGGGGCGCTAACCCCTATATCCCGGTAATGACTGCCGCTGAGGTTGATTTCCTGAGGGCTGAAGGCGCATTAAGAGGGTGGAACATGGGTGGAACGGCGGCCGACTTTTACAATGCGGGTATCACACAGTCATTGAAATACTGGACGGACGCTTCCGACGCCGATATTCAAAACTATGTGATGAGCACCAATACGCCGGCGCCTGTTCCCGATGGTATCATCGGTAAGGACTTCCATACGCCTGCTGAATCCGATATCACCGTACAATATGAAGGCTCCGCACCCTTTGAAACACAACTGGAACAAATTATTACCCAGAAGTGGATAGACATGTTCATGAGTCCATGGGAGTGCTGGGCTGAAAGACGAAGGACCGGCTACCCGCGTGGATATGCCATTATCGCATCGCTGGATCCAAATATTCCTGTTACGGCTATTATCAAAAGGATGGTATACCCTCCAAGTGAATACAGCAACAATAGTGTTGCTGTGAAAAGTGCGGTTTCCGATTTGTTGAAGGGGCCGGATAATACCATGACCAGGGTTTGGTGGGATAAAAAACCCTCATCCGACTATCCTGACCTGTCCAATTCGATTGTGCATTAGAAATAACCCATCATAGCCGGGTCTAAAGTGAAGACCGGAAATCATTTACCCACATACCTGGAAGCCGCAGATCATTTTGTCGGGGCTCCTGTATGCCAAGTCAAACCAGATGCGAAAATATATTTCCTGTTTATTGTTTATCAGCCTGCTGTGTGTTACGCTAAGTTCCTGTAAGAAGGAACATGAAAAGGACTCCTGGACGAGCGCCGACCCGTTGAGCATTCCTTTGAAAACCAGGCAGGCCGAGTATGCAAAAGGGAACCTCGTTGCGAATCCCTCGTTTGAGCAGGCTGACATCGGAAAAAACGATAGTATGATTCGTGATTTCAGCTTGTCGCACTGGCAGGTTATCGGACAAGATGTACAGCTGGTAGATGTGACCCGAAGCAAAATCTATGACAGTACGGAGGCATATCAGGGAACCCATGCCATTAAGATCGTGAGGACCGAGGAGGGGGTGAAAGAAATTGACAATCCCTCGGAAGGGGTGCTCAGCGACTTTATCAAAGTGATCCCGGCGAATTATAATTTTTACTTCGATATCCGCCTGGACCGGATCATACCTGACGCCTATCCCAGCAGGATGCAATCGCGGATCGGGAAGGGTATTGATATCCGCCTGGAGTTCTATGATAAGAACAAAAAGAAGCTGGACCCGGGTATGTATTTTGAATATGTAAACAAAAAGGTGGATAATAGTTTTAAAGGTTTTGCCTTCTCAAATGATTTTTTCATCAATAAGTTTAACTGGGCCCGTGTACGTGGAAGGACCTGGGCTTATCCTTTCTCGGAAGGGGATCTGCCGGATGGGTGCCGGTATATTAAGATATTCCTGGGCCTGAAATGCAGCGGGACCATGTGGATTGATAATATAGATTTCCGGTTGTCCAAATGGAACTTTACTCCCATGGAACGCATGGACTCCATGTTCAGGAAAAAATACAACCTGACCGAACTGATGATTCCCAGGCCTAAAGCGGTGGCAAACCTGCACTATATTGATCTGAAAGACAAACGAATTGACCTGGTTTACGGCGGGCCGCAGTCGCCTGAAACAACAGTGACGTTCGCTTTGCTTCAAAAACGATTTGCCAGGGCGGGGGACTCCGTGAAGGTTACCGGAAAACCTGCATCAGGGACAAATGGATTACAGATAATATTGATGAGGAAGACTCCGGGCTTGACCCGTTTTGATAGCGCCTTTCAGGCGATAGCAAATAAGGATCAGGGTTATTTTATCCGCAGGGAAGGAAACAAGATCTATCTGGGTGCCAATCAGCCAAAAGGTTTCTTTTATGCGGCATCAAGTTTATGTCAGCTTATTGATGAGCAGAATGCCGTCCTCGACTATGCGGACATCACCGATTACCCTGATTTTACCGGTCGTTCTTCGGTCCTGATGAACTTTCAAAACAAATGGACTTTACAGCAGCATAAATTATCCGATTCCGCCATCACCGCAGCGTTGAGAACAAGGGATAAAAATCTGGAAAGGCAGGTAAATGACATTGACTTTTATGCATTCTATAAAATCAATACTTTTTATAGCTTATACTTTTCACTCAGTCAGCGTTGGTGGGATCCCGGCCATTTCTATGATACCTTTTTCAGAAAAATAGACGGCCGCTGTTCACGGTACGGGGATATGCTGCATACGGCCGTCCAGATCAACCCATATTACCACATTGCCATGGAACAACAGGAGGATACACTCAGCGATTCCCTGAGGCGGCTCTTTTCCCATGGGACAGCCGACGGCTTTGAGAAAATAAAGGCTGCGCTCACACCCGCATTGGATGCAGGAGCGAAAACAGTGATGGTATGTGCAGATGATTATGTCCCGCATGCCGGTATCATGCGTGGAGATTATGTGTTATTCACAAAATCAGATAAAGCGCAATTTACCAATCTTGCGGCTGCCCAGGATTACATGCTCAACAAATTAAAGCGATGGCTGGATCAGAAATATGGTGACATCCGTCTGGAATTTGTCCCTCCGGCCTACAACAATGTTTTTATTGATTATGGCAGGGGCAGTGCTGAAACATATTTCCGCGATTTGTCAAGACATCTGGATTCCTCGGTTGTGCTGGTCTGGACAGGGAATACCATCCGTTCGCTTTCTTATGATCTGGCGGGCATAAGAAGGGCTACCGGGATCTATAACAGAAAGCCTATGATATGGGATAATTCACCCTATGCAAGGAGTCTTGAATCGAAAAACGGCGGTTATCCCATGAATTATCCCGGCAAGTCAGTGCTGTGTGATTTGTTTGAGCCATTCGATATTCAATATCCAAAAAATTTCCCCGCCTATGTCGACTCCCGTTATTATTCAAACCTGGGCGGTTTTGGGGAAATAAACAAGATCAAGTACATGACTTTCGCAGATTTTGCCTGGAATGCAAGAGATTATAATCCTGACTTTTCACTTTTTAAGGCCCTGGTGCAATATGTCGGAAGAAAGAATGCAGAGCTTCTGCTGAAATTCAATGACGCCTATTTTAAATTCGTATCCAGCCAGGGACAGCTGAGAATGGATACCGAGCATGATCCCCATTTCGACTATCCGGGTGATCAGAGAAAAAAGGCGGAAAATGAGATGGACAATATGAAACAGGCTTTCCAGTTACTCAAACCCATGGATAATAGTGCGCTCAAATCTGAACTTGAAAATGCAATGAACGCTAAAATTGATGCGTGGCGTAAGTTGAGCCAACGCGCGTCTTCCAGGAAAAACACCGGAAACTAAAAAATGATATAACATGGAAACAAAACTGAAAATATACAATGGAACGCTGTTAACGCCTTATCGAACCATCCCTAACGGGACGGTGGTGATCACCGGGGATAAGATCACCGAAATGGGTGAAGGGGACATTAGTGTAGCGGGTGCCAAAGAAATTGACGCAGGCGGGAAGTATATTTCACCGGGTTTTATTGACATCCATGTACATGGAGGCGGTGGCCATGATTTTATGGATGGATCCGTAGACGCTTTCCTGAAGATTGCCGAGACCCATGCACGGTATGGAACCACTTCCATGCTGCCGACTACCCTGACCAGCGAGAAGGAGGAACTCCTTCAGACCCTGACCTTATACAAACAGGCCGATAAGCAAAACCTGGCGGGCGCCGCCTTTCTCGGAATGCATTTGGAAGGGCCGTATTTCGCCATGAACCAGCGGGGCGCCCAGGATCCCCGCTATATCCGTAACCCGGATCCTGAAGAATATAAGGATATCTTATCGCATTCATCGGATATCAGGCGTTGGAGCGCTGCGCCCGAATTAGACGGTTCCATCGCGTTCGCGCGTTATCTGAAATCCAAGGGCATTCTGGTGGCCCTTGCCCATACCGATGCGATTTATGAGGAAGCGCTCATCGGCTTTGAAAACGGATTTACCCTTGCTACACACTTTTATTCATGCATGACGGGCGTCACGCGAACATATGTTTTCCGTTATGCCGGTGTTGTAGAGTGTGCCTATCTTATTGATGAAATGGATGTAGAGGTCATAGCAGATGGCATTCACTGTCCTCCGCCGTTGTTGAAATTGATCTACAAGATCAAGGGGGTAGATCGCATCGCACTGATCACCGACTCCATGCGCGCGGCAGGCATGCCCCCCGGAGAGAGCATACTGGGAAGTAAGCATAACGGGTTAAAGGTCATTGTGGAAGATGGCGTGGCCAAACTACCCGACCGAAGTTCCTTCGCCGGAAGTGTGGCTACTACAGACCGGCTTGTCAGGACCATGGTGAAGATGGCGGGTGTTCCCTTATTAGACGCCGTCAGGATGGCCTCTAAAACGCCTGCCTCCATTTTGGGGATCGGGCAGCGGAAAGGCTCGCTGACCCCCGGTAAAGACGCCGATGTCGTCATTTTTGATGAAAACATTGAGATTCAGCAGACCATCGTAAAAGGAAGGGTTGTTTATGACAGAAATCAATAGGTGAAATGCGTCATACCATCCGTTTTAATATCTTTTAATTCATCCTAAAATCAGCATTATGAAAGAGCTAAAAGAGAATCACTTGATTGTTAGAATATTTGAAACCAGGTCGCTGATGGGCGAGGAGGCCGCCAGGACAATAAGCGAAAAGATAGCAGAACTTTTACAGACAAAGGAACATGTAAACATTGTTTTCGCTGCGGCGCCTTCACAAAATGAATTTTTGGCCTCCCTGCAACAGCAGCCGGTCAGGTGGGATCGCATCAATGCATTTCACATGGATGAATATGTGGGAGTGGACAAGGACGCCCCGCAATTATTCGCAAATTATCTTAAAGAGAATTTATTTGACAACGTTTCATTCCGGGAAGTGCATTACATGAACGGAAATAATGAGGATCTTGAACAGGAATGCAACAGGTATGCCGAATTGTTAAAGCGTTATCCAACTGATATCGTCATTCTGGGAATAGGGGAGAATACCCATATCGCCTTTAATGATCCTCATGTAGCTGATTTTAACGATCCTAAAACCGTTAAAATCGTTGATTTAGACGAAAAAAACAGGCGGCAGCAGGTAGATCCGGATGATAAATATTGTTTTGTCAGCCTGGACAAAGTGCCCACCCATGCGATCACCCTGACGGTCCCCGCCCTGCTCAAAGCCACCTTCGCCTATGCCATTGCGCCGGGAAAGAATAAGGCGGATGCCATATACCATACGGTAAGGACCGAGGTGCAGGAGCATTATCCTTCAACGATTCTGAGAAACCATGAGCATACGATTGTATTTGTCGATAAAGACAGCGCAGAGAAATTGTAATGACGGCTGGCGTCCTTTAATCTAACGGACAGGCCGGCTTATTTAATGATCAACGGTAAACCTGGATCACGGGAGGAGCAAAAGTGGTAAGCCTGGCCGGATACGGATTGCGCGATAAAGGATCTTTTCATTACTGAATAGGGGTGCTTCTTTCTCTGGCAAGCTGACATGGATTGATTTTCCCGGCCTAAGACGGACGCTGTTTCCTGATCATCTCATGGATTCTAATCGCATTTGTGGACATGCAGGTCCTGGAAACAAAAGCATGATAAGCGCCCGTGTCTCATGACCGGATTTTAAAAAGAACTTATGAAGAAAGGCATCGTTTCGGTACAGGTCGAATCCCTGAGTGCGCGGGATACCATTATACCCATTATTATTATAGGGTTTCTGTTTTTCATCTTCGGGTTTATTTCCTGGTTAAACTCCATTTTAATACCTTACTTTAAGATCGCCTGTGAGCTGACTAACTTTGAGTCTTACCTGGTGGCTTTCGCCTTCTACATCAGTTATCTGGTCTTTTCAGTGCCTTCTTCCTATTTGTTGAACCGGGTAGGATACAAAAGGGGGATCATGATCGGCTTCTGGGTGATCGCCCTGGGGGCTTTTATCTTTATTCCCGCTGCCCTGACCAGGGCGTACCAGCTTTTCTTATTGGGTTTATTTACCATAGGTGCGGGCACCGCCCTGTTACAGACAGCAGCCAACCCTTATATTACGATTCTGGGTCCTAAGGAGCGGGCCCTCCAGCGCATCAGCATCATGGGCATCATGAACAAGGCGGCCGGTGTACTGGCCCCGTTGTTATTTGCCGCAGTCATACTGAAGGCGACGGACGCCGAATTATTCAGGCAAATCCCCTTCATGAGCGAAACCGTAAAAAATGCGGCTTTAGATGAGCTGATCCGAAGGGTGATCCTCCCCTATGCATGTATGGGGGTGGTGCTTTTAGGATTAGGTTTACTGATCAGGTATTCTCCGTTGCCTGAGATCGCTAATGAAGATAAAGACGCGGGTACAACCATCAGCCATTCGCAAAGAGGGGTCATCTTCAAATACCCGCATCTTATTTTGGGCGCGGTCGCCATTTTTTTGCATATAGGGACCCAGGTGCTTTCCATTGATACGATCATCAGCTACGCCGCTTCGATGCATATCGGTTTGCTGGAAGCAAAGGTTTTTCCTTCTTACACTTTGTTTACAATGGTCATTGGCTATATCATCGGTATTGTATGTATTCCAAGGTTTGTCAGCCAGTTGAGGGGCCTGCAGATTTGCACTGTATTGGGCCTGGTGTTGACATTGCTGATCATCTATGCCGAGAAAAGGGTAGATTTTCTGGGACATGATGCGAAGATGTCTATATGGTTCGTGGTGCTTCTGGGCTTGCCCAATTCACTGATATGGGGCGGCATATGGCCGCTTGCCTTAGAAGGCCTGGGACGATTCACCAAGCTGGGATCCGCCATCCTGATCATGGGACTGACCGGCAATGCGCTCATGCCGCTTCTGTATGGCTATCTCGCGGATGTTTATACCCCTCACGACGCCTATTGGGTGTTATTCCCCTGTTTCCTGTTCCTGGTTTATTATGCCTTTTACGGTTATCGTGTCAGGAGATGGTCCCTTTGAAAGGTGAATGACGTTGCAAGACAGTTTAGTCAAATTAAAGCTATAAGAATGAAAGGAATGCTATTTCTTATCGCGGTAATATGTATTTTTATCGCGGACGCTCGTGCAGGTGAAAGCGCCTATGGACAGCCAATAACCTACATGAGTTCTGAGGACTCCCTTTATCAGGATGCTGTACTTGAGCCCTGCTCCTATACCGAGAATTTTGAAAGCCGGGATCTCGGGGCATGGGCATCTTATCCCCTCTGGCAGGATAACGCTTATGATCAGAATTTTCAGGTGGGCACGATGGTGCCCGGGGATTCCAACCTGTCGATCGTAGCAAAGGTCACGCCTTATTCTCATGTGGACGATTATGTAGGAGCGGAGAAGCTGCTTGATATGTATCTTGTAGCCGGTTCGCGTCTCAGATTCAGGTATTATCTGAAAACAAATCGCGATGTCCGGTATCTTAAAGTCAGGTTTGCGGCCGGGAAGTATGGGAAGGTCGATTTCACCATCCCCGCGCCCAAAACCAATAAGTGGGTATGGAGGACAGTGGAGTTTAAGGATTTTTACCGGGAGAACCCGGGTATCGCGGGCAAAAAGAGGTTGAAGATTTACGCGCTGGCATTTCTCGCTGAAATCCCCGGGGCGGATCCCGCCATGCCTGTTTATCTGGGTGTTGATGACATCTCGTTCAACGGTGCCCGCATGACCGCGTTTAAATTTGCCGAACCGGCGATGTATAAACTGCCCGCCTTCGAACCGTATATCCCCCAAAACCATTACTATACCGGTGACACTTTTAAACTAAGCGGACGCTGGCCGGTCGGCGCGGATAAGGTAAGTATTGAAATCACCCGGTATACCGACAGGGACAGTTCCATTTATAACGGGCAATTAAACAAGCGCGGGGACCAGTGGGCCCTCAAGCCATTGAAGCTGTCCTTTCCGGAAGGTCTTTACCTGGGCAAACTGGTGGCATATAAAAATTCCGCACCGCTTTCAGAAACTGAATTCACCATTCACATTGCACCCCGGAATATGGCGGGAAAGCATCCGCGCCTTCTTTTTGATTCAGAGAAGAAAAAATGGATGGAGGGTCGGTTTAAGGAGAAGCGCTTCCAGACGGTTTACAAAAATATATTGCAAAACGCAAAAGAGCAGCGCGAGAAGGTTCCGCTTAAAAGCCTTTTGTACGACCTTGACCAGTTTCCTGATGAGAACTGGCTACCATCGTGGGAGGCTTTCGGAACCCATATTTATGACACGGGACCCGCGCTTCAATGGAACGCGTTGGCATACGCCTTCAATGGTGATACAGTTGCCGGGAAATATGCAAAAGACATCCTGGTGAAACTTGCCGGCTGGCCAACCTGGATATCGCCCTGGATGATTAAGCGGGGGCGCTTCAGTGAGCACCGCATGGGAACCTGGTCTCACCGGGTGGCACTGGCTTATGACCTCACTTACAACCTGATGACCCCAGAGGAGGGTAAGGAGATACGCAAGGCCATCATGGACAAAATCGTGAAAGGCGTTCATCGTACCTATGTCTCTGACGACAATGTCATCTCAAATACCTCGAATTGGATCGCTCATACGGTTGGCGGATCATTGATGAACATGGCTGCCATGTATGGAGACGGCCCGGGAACGGAAAATATGGAACCTTATTTTACCGGCGCTATGATGAAATTTTATGCGTTTCTTACCCATGTGACCTGCCCCAAAGGAGGGGCATATGGTGAAGGCCTTGGCTATAATAACTATACCTTTTCCAATCTGTCATACAGTGTTCCCTCCCTGCGTAATGTATTCAATATTGATGTTACGGCCCCTTTGGCGGGTACCTATAATGAATATATCTGGGGTGGATTGATTAAGGACAGGAAGTGGTTCGGATTTGGTGATTCAGGGGACAGCATTGGCGCGGCGACCAATTGGGCCTTCCTGCTGGCCATGCGTAAAGCGCCCAGGTTAAGTTGGTATTATCATTATTTAAAGGGACCCGAAACATTTGATGATGTGCTCTTCAATACAGAAGACATACCTCAGGACAGCCCGTTCGATGAAAAACCGACCAAGGTATTTCCGGAGATCGGGACCACTGTGTTTAAAAGTGGATGGGAGGATAAAGATTTTGTATTCGTGATGCGAACCGGTCCTTTTTATAACCATCAGCATCTTGACCAGGGGAGCTTCTATCTGGCAGATAAAGGGGTGACCTTTATTGAAGATCAGCCTATTGAGAAATCCTCCTACTATTCAGACCCTCTTTACCAACCCAGTTTTATACAACCGGTAGCGCATTCTACCATTCTCATCAACCACAATCCCCAAAGCCAGCGCGTGGGTGATCCGCTTCATTTCGCTCCCGGCTTTGATGACCATGCTTTTATCAGGGAGTTTCTCGATGGTAAAGATGCGGCATTTTCCAGCGGCGATATTGGCAGGCTTTATTGGGGCAAGGTTAAATCGTTGACCCGTAATGTACTCTTCATTAAACCAGGGACGATTCTCATGCTTGATATTGCTGTTCCCGGAGAGAAGGATGTCGATGTCACACTGCTTTACCACACAGCGCATCTTGAAGACATCAGTGCGGGACAACAAATTTCGAAAATAACGAAGGACGGGTTCTCGCTTAATATCATGCATCTTGCCCCCCAGACTGTTGAGGCAAAGGCCGTCGAGACGCCGCATTATCTTAATACGCTTCTTAAGGAAAAACCGCTCGTGAAGGAGGGGATGCTTACCGTGACTGCCCATACAAAGGCCACCCCTCTGGTAATGGCCAATCTTTTCACAGTGACGACCGCAGGCACCGCGCCTGAGGTTCGAAGCAAGAGGGGTAATGGCTTTGTTTCAGGTGTGGCCTCTGGAAGGGAATTTGCATTCTCCACCAAACCGGGTCTCCTCTACAAGGTGGGTAATATGGAAACAAATGCGACTGCGATGACATGGGATGGCACAACTGACTTTGTGGCGATGGCTACCGTCTTCCGCAAAAACGGAGCACTCATTGTCGGATCCGGTGCTCCGGTAACATTTGAATTTTCCGGAGATACATTGAGATATGATCGCAGCAGGGCTGGCGAAATTACTGTTGGCATGAAGCGTCGGCCAACAGCCGTTATACTCAATGGCGCTGCAGTGAAGAACTTTACTTATGATAAGGAGTCTCGTACCGTCACGCTAAACGTCTCTAAAGGAAAGGGTATGGTGGTCATTCAGTATTGATTCCCTCAGTGAGAACCGGATGCCTTCCATCCGATACAAATAGTAAGTTTCCAGGTGCCGGGATGTTTGCCTGGCCATGATCCCTGGTGTAAATAAAGGTGTGCTGAACAGGCTGCTGCTTACTGTTGCATAGGGAAAGCCTGGCTCCGGCCTTTCCTCCTTTATCAATCCAAATGGCAATATCGGGGAGTTTGTATAGAAACCCGTCAAAAGGATGACCGGCAATATGATGTAGACTGCCATCGGCTGACCGCAGATTTGCATGGAGAAGCTCCATTCTTTGGCGCGCATACGTACTTTTACGTAAATAATTCGTTTCTTGCGGAATGGAACCAACTCATTTTTTTTGGCGAAAAAAAATTTTATGAAAAAACCGGCTATCCTTTTTTTACTGTTGACATGCATCACGAATTTGCTATGGGCGCAATCCACCCGGGTCGAAATACACAGCCCCGATAAAAAAATAAGTTTCTCCTTATCCCTCCTTCCTCAGGGGCATCTTCAATATAGCGTATTATTCCGGCATCAGCCAGTCATTGATGCGTCGTTGCTTGGCCTGACCGTGGATGATGTACCTGTCTGCGAAGGCAGCAGCTTCGGTACTATTCAAAAGCAGATAATAGATAAATCTTACCCCTGGCGGGGTGTGCACAGCACAGCGGTTAATCATTGCCGCGATGCCAAAATCAATATCACGGGTAAAGGAGGCGTTGCATCTTTCTCGATTGAAGTGCGGGTATTCAATGATGGGGTAGCCTTCCGTTACCTGATACCCCACAAAGGGAAAAGCACTGTTAATGCAGATCACACAGAATTTACCCTCCCGGCAGGAAGCGTTGTGTGGCGCCAGGGCGATATTCACGCCTATGAGGGAAAGTATCAACATCAACAGATAGAGGACGTTCGTCAGGGGCAGCGCGTTGGCCCGCCCCTGACGATCCAATTGCCAGCAGGCCTGGGTTATGCAGCCATCACCGAAGGTGGACTGACAGATTTTGCAGGCATGTCTTTGCTGGCAGAAGGCAACCGGAAATTCGTTGCGGTATTGGCCGGCCCGACACACCTGTCGGGTGATATCGAGACGCCCTGGCGTATCGTGGAGATAGGACCGGATCTGAACACCCTGGTCAACTGCGATATCATTCAGGATGTTTCACCGCCCATGGATAAGAAATTGTTTCCGGATGGTTTTGCTACAAACTGGATAAAGCCCGGGAAAAGTGCCTGGTCCTGGCTTGCCGGCAACGGAGGTGTCACTTTTGACAACATGAAACGGTTTTCAAAATGGGCAGGGGAATTGGGCTTCCGGTATAATTTGGTGGATGAAGGATGGTATAAGTGGCATGAAGGGAATAAAGACCAGTGGGACCTCTTAAAGGAGCTGGTACAATACGCGGACTCACAAGGGGTGAAGATATGGGTCTGGAAAGCATACCCGGACCGCAACGGCATCCCTGGATTAAAAACGCCAAAGGCAAGGATGGCGTTCTTTAAAAAATGCAAAGAAGCAGGTGTTGCAGGACTAAAGATTGATTTTTTTGATGCTGAAAGCCAGCAGGTCATTGATTTTTATCAGGCTGCCTTGCGCGATGCCGCGAAGCTTCACCTGATGCTCGACTTCCATGGAGCAGACAAGCCGACCGGACAGATGCGCACCTGGCCCAATGAAATGACAAGGGAAGGCATTCGGGGACTGGAGAACGGCAGCGACTGGCCGGTACACAATACTACCCTTCCCTTTACCCGCTTTTTGGCGGGCCATGCCGACTATACCCCACTCAGCTTTCGGTCGATTGCAAAAGGAACCACCTGGGCGCACCAGGTCGCGAGCATGACGATCTTTACCTCTTCCTTTATGTGTCTTGCGGTCAACCCCAAAACCCTGCTGGATAATCCCTGCCGGAAAATGGTGGAAAGCGTACCGGTCACCTGGGACCAGACCATCGTCCTGCCTCAGAGTAAAATAGGACAACTGGCTTTGTTTGCACGGCGCAAAGGAAAGACATGGTATCTCGCGGCCATGAATGGCGATAGTGCACGGACCTGTAAGGTGGATTTATCTTTCCTGGGCCATGGTAAATACCATGCTGTGATGTTGGAGGATCAACAGGGAAAAAAAGATACTGTGCGGATCGTTTCAAAGAAAGTAAAAGCAAAAAGCACCCTGGTGATCCAACTGGATGCCGGTGGTGGTTTTGTGGGAAGGATTGTCAAATAGCCTGCGGCTGTTTTGCAGATGCTAAGTTTTTTTTAGGTAACGTTGCAGTGTCCATAAATAAAAGAACACTTTTATATAAGCCTCCCTTCCTTTGATGATATACTTATCTATTGTCAGGTGGCTTGGGAAAATCAGATGAGCCTGGCATATTTGAAATTTGATCCTTACCGGATGGCCGGAAATATGCAACGAATGAAGCTTTTTGTTATCTTATGCACTGGCGCTGCCAGGGAAAAATTATATTATGGAGCCGGGTGGATGAGATCTACAGACCCCCGACTATTGAAATTGTAAAGGATGAAAAAAATGATCATGTTGCTGTTCACAGTTGGTTTGAGCGCAACAGCAACGGCACAGTCAATCACAGCGCATCTTTCTGATCCTACCAGCCGGAATTCTGTTTTTCTGAGGTCCCACAAACATTTTCATGGTCATTATGATTGGAAAATAAAAAAAGCAGGCGATATCTCCGTCGGCGGTGAAAAGATATCTACCCCTGGTTATGATACCACGGGCTGGTATGATGCCATCGTTCCGGGGACGGTGTTGAATACGCTGGTCGCTAACGGGATCTATCCCGATCCTTATTACGGTGACAACAATCGCATCAGCAGACACCTGATACCCGATATTGCAAATACGGGAAGGGAGTTTTATCATTATTGGTTCAGGACGGAGTTTACCGTCCCCCCGAAATTTGATGGCAGGCGTATCTGGCTGAAATTCGATGGCATTAACTACCGCTGTGTCATCTGGCTGAACGGCAAAAAATTGGGCGCGATGGCGGGAATGTTCAACGCGCGGTCATTCGATATTACCGCCGTTGCCAACCTTAAAGGGACGAACACGCTGGCGGTGGACGTATCACCGGTTGATTTTCCCGGATCCAACCTTCCGCCAAAGGGAACCATGCCGGGAGCCAAAGGAGAAGGCCATAACGGCGGGGATGGTAACATCGGTAAAAACACCACGATGCTGATGAGCGTTGGCTGGGATTTCACTTTTCCCGATGGTGTGCGGGACCGTAATACGGGGATCTGGAGAGATGTGGAATTATTCGCCACCGGCGATGTACTGCTCCAACATCCTTATGTACAATCAAGACTGCCGCTGCCAGATACCACTACCGCAGCCGAAACTATTTCTGTGGAGTGCTATAATGCTTCGGATAAACCGCAAAAAGGAGTCATCAGAGGAACGATTAGCGGTTTGCCGATCCATTTTGAAAAAACCGTTTCGCTAAAGCCAAAACAAAGAAGGCAAATCGTTTTCAGGCCATCCGACTTTCCGCAACTCAATGTTACCGATCCGGTCTTATGGTGGCCCGTTAACAAAGGGCCGCAACAGCTATATACCCTTCAACTGGAATTTTTAACCCATGGCGTCGTCAGCCATGAAACCCACACCACTTTTGGCATCCGGGAAATCAGCTCGGATACGCATACGCCTGATTCATCCAGGAGATTTCTGGTGAACGGCGCCCCTGTCTTTATTCGTGGCGCCAACTGGATCCCTGAAGCAATGTGCAGGAATTCGGAGGAAAGAACCTATGCTGAACTGAGGTATATTCACCAGGCAGGTATCAACTTCCTGAGGTTATGGGGCGGCGGTATTGCAGCATCTGACTATTTTTATAAATTGTGTGACCAGTTCGGCATCATGGTATGGAGCGAATTCTGGATTACCGGCAACACCCGATTTCCTGTAGACACCGCCCTGTATATGCAGAACCTGGTCAGTACCATCAAGAGGATACGCAGCCATGCCTCCGTGGCGTATTATGTTTCCGCCAATGAATCCACAGAACTTCCAAGTGCTGGTGTGCAGATCCATCGGTGGGACAGCGCCACCGCCTATCAAAGAGAATCGGAGTGTTGCGGTGTACATGATGGCAGTCCCTACAAATACGTCAACCCAATGCAATATTTTGAAAATACTGCCTCTAAAAGAGGTAGCCGGGTGAACGGGTTTAACCCGGAGTATGGTTCTCCCTGTCTGCCCACATTGTCCTCGCTGAAACAGATGATGCCTGTAAAGGATTTGTGGCCGATCAATAAGGCCGTCTGGAACTATATGGATGGGGGTGGTTTCCACCTGATGACGACCCGGTACAAAAAAGCTGTTGATCAATATGGCCCTTCCTCCTCAATCGCCGAATATGCGAAAAAGGCACAGTTCGTAGGGGCCATGAATTACCGCTCCATTTGGGAAGTATGGGATTACAATAAGTTTGGTTATGGCGATCGGTTCGCGTCAGGTTTCCTGTTCTGGTATATCAACAGTGCCGAGCCGCAGGTGGCCGGGAGGTTATTTGACTGGACATTGGAGCCTACGGCAGCACTCTATTATACCCAAAATGCGTTGGAGCCGCTGCATCCTCAGTTTGACTATCTGAAAAATACCGTTTCTGTATACAACGACTACAGGCGTTCCTTTAAGGATTATGTCCTGGTGGCCAACGTTTATGACCTGCAGGCAAAACTTGTCAGGCACAGACAGATCCAAATACAGATACCGGCGGATGGGGTGGTCAACGACGCCCTAAAACTTGATTTTCCAAAGAATATCTCGCAGGTGCATTTTATAAAACTGTTGCTCAAGGATCCGGGCGGGAAAGTGATTGCCAGTGCTTTCTACTGGCGTTCAAAAGACGCCTACAAGGGTCCCTGGACCATGACGGGGCCTGCTGCTTCCGGTTTTGAACCGATCAATCAATTGCCGGAGGTTTCACTAGAGGTTCATGCAAAGGAGAAAACGGACGACCATTGGCACAGGATAGCCGTTACGGTGACAAATCCTTCCCGATCCCTGGCATTTTTTACACAGTTGCATTTACAGCAATCCTCATCAACACCCGTTACGCCCGCTTTTTACTCCGATAACTTTTTCAATTTGTTACCGGGGGAGTCAAAAAAGATAAGCATTGAGGTCTCCGGCAAAAACGCGGGCCAAAACATGACTTTGCTCATCGACGGCTGGAACGTAAAGAAGACCAGGATCCGGCTAAAGTAAGCACCACTGTCTGATAAGATAAAACCACCCTCATCCAAAGGATGATCAGACCCCTGGCTTATTGCTCATCCTTTAACAATTCACTGCCAGCTAACAGGACAGGACCCAAAGCATGAAGATTATTTAATTCCTTTGGTCGGGTGTAATAGAAATTAATGTCATCTTCAATCCCCGTACCGACACATACATTCTCTATTTCACCAAATTTGTTGATTTTTGTTAATAGTCCTTTCCAGCCTTGTTTAGCAATAGAAAGATAGGAATGAGGTATCCAGCCTTCATTGACTGCTTTGGCAATAGAATATACAAACATGGCTGTAACGGACGTTTCAAGGTATGAATCCGGTTTATCCAGTATTTGATGCCACAAACCCGACGGATCCTGGTAACGGGATTCCCCCACGATCTGTCTTAGCAGCAGGTGAATAAGTTCAGCACGTTTGGGATTGTTTTCAGGTAAATTCTCCAACAGGTTTGTCTGCGCCATCATGATCCATCCATTGGCCCGTCCCCAATGGGCAACACCATTCATTTTGACGTCACTATACCAGGTATGAAACATGAGTCCTGTTGCCGGATCATAAAGGTATTTATTAAAATGTTCAACCTGCTTTATGGCATCGTCAAAATATTTTTCATCACCCGTAAGTTTACCCATGCGCGCTAAAAAAGAAACCCCCATATACAAATCGTCTCCCCAAATCGTCATCTTCCGGGGATGATCGCGGGCCAGCGTACTGTCGGCAAGCCTGTCCTGCCCGGTAGAAATATATTTCGCTGCTTTATTGATATAATCTCTATATGCTTGTTTATGGGTAATATTGTTTACTTCAATAAGCGCTGCTCCCATGGCACCACAATCATCTAAGCTTCCCATTCTGAAAAGTGGGGTATATTCAGTGTGATGGTTTCCTGCATTGAATTTTTTGCTAAAGAAATCCAGATTTGAAAAGATAAAATTGAAATTATTCACTGCAAAATTGATGTACTTATCGTCGTGAAGCACATGGCCTAATTGCAGCATTCCTATGTCCAATACGCCGTTTACATACGCCCATTTATTGTCCTGGCTGACAGCATAGAGATTCATCTTTTCAGATAATCCCTGCGTAGATTTATACAACTTGCCCGTTTTGGTGTCTTTAAAACGGAAGGAAGTTCTTTGAATGACCTGATTGGCCACCTTTTGCAATACTTCCTCTGTATTTTGACGGCTTTGCCCGTAAAGATTAAAGGTACAGAAAAGCAAAGCAAATAGTATAAACAGCCCTGTGTTGATAAATGGTTCTTTAGGGAAATTTTGAAGGACACGCTTCCGTGTGATTTTATCTTTCATCGTCATTGAGTTAAAATAATCGTAATTTATATATGGTTAAACATTTTATAAAACATATCATGGCAGCCCGGACCGTTTTATTTTGGCGTGAAATGAATGGTCACGTGATCGGAATGCCGGGGGGCAGAAACAAGCAATGTAAACATATGTTGATCCGGGTGAAGTTGTAACTGGCCGTTATCCGTTTTAAAGGGTTTTTCATAATAACCGTGCAGGGTAACAGGCGATTCACCTTTGGCAAAAGCAACCTGAACCTGCAGTTCGTCAGTCGTTGATGATAATTCAGGAATCCGTTGCCTTCCTGTGGCTGTTATTTTTCCTTCATCACCCAAAAAAGCGATGCCGATGGGCGTGACAGGAGCGATCATATAGTAAGCGTACCGGTATTGATCTCCACGGGTATTGCCTGTTTTCTCCATTGTTTCTGTAACTGCCCCGTTTGCTAACGTATTGGTAAATGTTGAGTCGGCATTCACTTCTTTGAGATCTCCTGTGAGTGGATTGTATATCACAACCGGCCCCTGCATGCCCAAATCAGTACCGGAAGGTGTAAATGAGTACTGATCCTGTGTTGCTTTTTCAGGTGTGAAGGCAAAGACATAATCGGTACGCACATTATTTTGCTGCGTGTAAGTAAATGCCAGCATTGGTTGATGAATATGATTAGCTTCGTGAATATAGTCGCTGTCCATCGGCAGCAGCGGGGCGTCCGGTTTAACGAGGATGCCATCGGGTCGGGTGGCCTTCATGATATTGGCTTTAACCTCATTTCCAAGTTTATCGCCGGTGCCAACCGGTCCTGAGGATAAGACTGAAACAATCAGGTTGCTCATTTCATGACTCATAAAGACATCGCTCCACGGCCAGATACCCATGGTATAGGCCAGTTGGGAGGTATAAATAAAGTGACGCCATTTCCTCGGTTCAAATCGGTCATCGCTTGTTCTGATCGTTGTCAGATTAGGGTATTTAAGGCCCTGCATAAAGTATCTTGGCATGGCCATGCAATATTGCATATCCAATCCATGGCTTTTAGCGGCTTGGGCCATGTCATCCGTAAAAGCATTTCCGACCGACAGATCGCTGGCCATTTTGGGCGTATGATTATAAATGACATTCAGCCAGTCCTGTTCGTAGTCGATGACCCCTGCTGCCGCAATGGAACTGTCAATATGATTCCAGAAGGCAGGATCAATGGCGGCAAACCCGGTGATCTTATATTTTTGGTGATAGGGACTACGTGGGTCAATCCAACGGTTATGAACAATCAGCGGGATCCCGACACTTTGGCCAAAATGGGTTAACCCGTCCGGAAATACCTGTTTATCCGCCCGGTAGGCTAACAATCCGCCATAATTATTCCAGCTTCCCTTTTGTGGCAGATTACGATT
>DASULB010000582.1:0-10700 GCA_036278455.1 Chitinophagaceae bacterium
CTGGGCAGTTTCATCCTGATGACGACGATCACCTTCCTAAAGTTTTCCGACAAATACAAAGCCGCCTGGATCTTTTATGCTGCCCCGATACAGGGACCCGGCAAGCTCATGCGGGCGGCACTGAAAATGCTGATCGTCAAATATTTTCTTTTGATCTACGCGGTGGTCTCGGTGATCGCCTTATATTTCCGGGGGCCTTCCTTTATTCCCAACCTGATCCTCGGCTTTGTCAACGTGCTGCTCATCAGCATCCTGTGGGCCTTCCTCTATCTTAAGAGCCTTCCCTTTTCCAACGAATGGCGTGTAGAGCAGTCATCGGGAAGATTCATGCAATCCTTCCTGCTTATGATCCTGGTGGGTGGCCTGGGCTTCCTGCACTTTGCGATTTCCGGATATACCATGGTGGTATGGATCCTCATTCCGCTGATCATCATTGCCGACTGGCTGTTGCTGGAAAGCTTCGGGTCAAGGCGGTGGGAGCAATTGGCAGGGGAATAGGCTCGGGACAGCCGCCGGCAGCACCCAGACAGGATGCAGACCAACCACAGCAGTTTTGCCGGGCCTGTAACCCCCGGGCGTTCAATCTTCTGTTAACTGCCTTTTATACAACTGGATGGTGTTTTCAAGACCGTAATACAGCGCATCGGAGATCAGCGCATGGCCGATGGAGGTCTCCTTTAACGCGGGAATGTGCATCTTCAGATAATGGAGATTGTCAAGGTTAAGGTCGTGGCCGGCGTTGATGCCGAGGCCCGCGTCGGTCGCCCGGTTGGCCGTCCTGACGTAAGTGTCTTCAAAGTTTTTTTTCCTGAACTCCCCATCTGAAAGGATCCTGGGGAAATCATGCGCGTAAGGTCCGGTATAAAGCTCTATACGGTCCGCGCCACAGGCGGCGGCAGGCTCTATCAGGCGCTCCTCCGCGTTGAGGAATATGGAAACCCGGATACCCGCAGCCTTCAGCCGGGCGATGGTCTCCTTTAAAAATTTCTGCTGCCTGATGGTATCCCAGCCGGTACTGGAAGTCACCGCGTCCGGGGGATCAGGCACCAGCGTGCATTGGTGCGGTTTGACCCGGCATACCAGCTCCATGAATTTTGCAGAGGGATAACCTTCGATATTGAATTCTGTGGTCACCACGGGTTTCAGGTCCAGGACATCCTGGTAGCGGATATGCCGCTCATCGGGACGCGGATGCACCGTGATGCCGTCGGCGCCAAAGCGTTCACAATCCCCGGCCACCCGGAGCAGATCGGGCAGGTTACCGCCGCGCGCGTTGCGCAGGGTGGCGATCTTATTGATGTTAATGGAAAGTTTTGTCGGCTGTTGCATAAGGGCAAAGTTACGAAAGAAGGAACAGATAACGGGCCATACGCAGCCGGCTTCAGCAGTGCCTCCCGCCGCTTTTTGCCGCCTTTACCTGTCCCTGCCGGCAATATTTTCCCCTTGAAAGCCGGGCACCGGGACAATTGCTCTTACAATAGTTTTAGCCGTGGCCGGCTGAGGATATGCCAGGCCCTGACCACCAGCGCCGCCACCAGGGGGATGACAGCCAGCGGCAGTTGCTGGGGCATGACGAACCAGCCCAGGAGAAGAAAGAGATTCAGCACGATCACCAAGGTGGCATAGCGCTTGACACCCCGGGTATCCCTTTGTACAAAAAAACTGAAGATCAGGTTAAAAGGAAAAGCCCATAACAGGTTATAATTCCATCGGCACACCCGGTGATCGGTTCCAAACCACATGAACAACAGGAAAATCCCCAGCAGCCCGGTCAGAAAAAACAAAAACCTGTCTATCCAGGGCATCAGCGCTCCGGCCGCACGCCACTGGGTGTTAAAGCTGAGGATAATGATGAGGGCGCTAAGCAGCGTCAGCCAGAACAAGGGATGCAGGTAAAAAGGATCGTGTTCCTCCGGCTGCGGGCCGGGATCATAGATCAGGCGGCTGCTTTTCACCAGCGGCTTGCCATTGATGAGCGAACTGTCCAGCCCCGTTTCCAGATACCGGGGAAGAAACATGATCTCCTGGCGCGTCATGGCACGATCGGTGCTTTTGCCAAACATCAGGTTAATCCCAAGCCTTTCCCAGGGCTTTTGTCCCAGGTAGCTGTTAATCAGCTCGCGGAAGGAAAGATCCTTCCGGGGGACAATGTCAGCGACCTTCCAGCCGGGACCGAAGATCCGGGTAAAGATATTCCTGATCCGGGTGGAGCAATTGTCAAAAAGAAAGTCATACTTGTAATACCTGTTCTGCGGCATGTAATTGACGCGCAGAAACTGCCAGATCATTTCTTTGTCCTGACAACTCAGGTTCAGCACCTGTTCGGTCACGGTCCTTTTCTCGGCGTGGTATTCCACCATGAAATCCGGAAAATCCGACACTGAAAGGGAATACATCAGCCTTCCGCGCATGAATTTCCAATAAAAATGCGGCGTGTCTACGTCAAAGGTGCCATAGTTAAAGACATAATCACCGCCGTTCACTGAATCGATCACCCGGACGGCGCTGTGCCCGAAGGTGGCATAGAGATCTTCACCGCTTCCGCAGGTGAGCAGGCTGATGCGCAGGTGGCAGGATTGCGCCGCGACCTGATGGTAACCGGTGATCAGGCATACTCCGAAGAGCAGGGTGAAAAAGCATTTCCGGTATGCGGCAAAAAATGAGTTCATTAACGGTCCGAGAAGAAATTAAGCGCCAAAAGTAAACTTAAATTATCGTAAAGCGAAACGCGGCCGGCGTTCGGGTGGTGACCCCGGCGGATGTACGCAATTCTTCCAGCCGGATCATTTTCTTTTGAGAAAAAACCGTGCGACGATATAAAGCACAAAGGCAAGGCCGATAAAATACCAGGAAAGCGGATGCTGCTTAAAGCGCAATACCGCTCCGGCCAACAGCAGCAGAAAAGCAAGGGCAATCAATATAGGGCGCCACCTGTGAGCCGTCATCGGCGAATGAGGGTTTAGTTGAGATTAGTTTAGTTTAAAAGGGACGATCATTTTAAATTCAGGAATGGAGACCTCAAATTGCTTCTTGTTGTTTTGATTCTCCATCTGATAGATACCGTACATCTTTCCTATTTCTGTGCGCAGGTTGGAGCCAGAGACATACTGGTAGGTTTCTCCCGGCGTCAGTACGGGTTGCATTCCCACGACCCCTTCGCCTTCCACCTCCCGGTGTGTACCGTTGGAGTCCTGAATGTGCCAATGTCTTCGCAACAGCCGGATAGGAAAGTTGTTGTTGTTCTCGATGGTGATCCGGTAGGCGAACATGTATTCATTGTTCAGCGGATTGGAATAATCCGGCTGATAAAATGTTTCCACGCTGATGGTGATGCCTTCTGTAACCTGTTTAACCATGATCCCTGTAAAAATAAGCAATTTTATATGCGAACCACTTTTTTTTGTACCACCGGCTAAATTTTAACAAGTTTCAAACAAATAGCCTGCCAGCGGTTCCTTTTCCCGGCTGGCCTGGCAGGCGGCTGTTTCAAATCGGTTGCCCCGGTAACCGTGACGCATATTCTCCAGCAGGTACAGCCACAAAAAAGGAAGCCATCCGTATTTTTTGAATTGCCGGACATGGCACAGTTCATGGCGCACCCAGGCCTCATCCCCCAGAAAATCCCCGGCACCCGCGCCCCACAGGTAGATGTGGCGGCCCAGTGTCACCGCCACGCTTTTACTTCCGAGTTTCCGCGCCGCCAGCCAGCCCACGGGGGACTGTTCATGGATGCGGCAAACGACCCTGACTTTTTTTTCCGGGGAGATCATGGATGCAAAATAAGCTTTTTGGAGAATGCAGGGTGGCTGAAAACGTGGTCCTTTTCGTTTGAAGCGGAGGTGTGCTTTCATCCGCCCGGAAGGATCTACGGAAAGACGATCTCCATGACAGGCCGGGTCAGGGGGTGCTTCCGGTACTTTTTTGCGGAGGACTACCCGCTTCCTTTTGCGGCTTATAGGCCGCGTCCACGCTCACCTTTACGACTTCTGCAATGTTCCGGCTCAGGATGCTCGGTATTTTAATGTGGTGATCAGCAAGACGTACCTGGAACGTAGCAACGGCGGTGATCTGCCCATCCTTCACCTCGATGGTCCCCGGTCCCTGGTAAGCCTTCGGGACACCGTGAATGGTCAGTTGCCCGTCAACGGTGACCGGATAAGTGCCATCCGTGGTCAATGCGGGAATATCCCGGATCTTCCCCCTGAACTCCGCATAAGGATATTTATCGCTCTCCAGGTAATCGGAGTTAAAATGCTCCTGCATGAGCTCGCGCTCAAACTGAAAGCTTTGCACAGGCACTTTGAAAAAAACGGCGCCTGTTTCCAGGTTGATAGCGGAGACCGCCTTGTCGGTCTTTGCCTGAATGTCTTCAATAGGCGCCGAGGAAAAAAAGGAGATACTGGCATCCCGGCTTACATAAATATCCTGCCCATAGCCGGAGACGCTGCAACACAGACTGCAGCAGACGACCACCACCATAGACAACCCTTTTCTCATGATCCCGGTTTTTATACCCGTATGCCATAGCCGCAAATACGCCGATGTCATGATGCCAGGGCTTCAAGCACTTGCTGAGCATGATTTTTGGTATCCGGCTTGATGATGACCTTTTCAATCACACCGTTTTCATCAATGATAAACGTGGTCCTGAGTGTGCCCATGTAGGTGCGTCCCATCATTTTCTTTTCTCCGTACACGCCGTAATCCTGCACGATCTTTTTATCATCATCTGCAATGAGCCTGAAAGGCAGGTGGTAATTCGATTCGAATTTCTTGTGGCTTTTTTCATTGTCGACACTCACCCCGATGATCTCAAAGCCTTTTTCCCTTAACTGATCATAATTATCGCGCAGGTTGCAGGCCTGGGCTGTACAGCCCGGCGTGTTATCCTTCGGGTAGAAATAAAGGATCACCTTTTTGCCTTTGTAATCGCTCAGGGACACTTCTTTGCCGTCCTGGTCATGTCCCGTGAATGCCGGGGCCTTGTCGCCCGCCTTCAGTGTAGTGCTCATGGTTGGTTATCTTTAAGTTGGTTACATTAAGCTTTTATCTTTTAAAATGATATACCCTGACAGTCTGGTTCCCTACGCCGTCGGTCACCGTTAATTTTAAAATATGCTGCCCGCTCGGGCAATGTTCATCAAAGGTATAATAAATCGTACTTCCCTTCCGGGCGAACATCAGCCATTCCCCGTCAAGCTCCGCCCGGTAAGCGGCGATGCCGCTCTTCGCGTCACCGACGCGGAAGCTGATCCGGGACGCCTTCGACAGGTCCGACCCGTCATGGATATCCAGTGCCCTGACCACCGGGGGCACCACATCGACCTGCACGGAAAAATCACCCAAGTCACCGAACGCTGCCTTTACCCAGTCGCCCTGCCAGGTGGCAGCCGCTACATTCACTCCGCTGCCCCGGGAATCCCTGCGCACAATCACCACCTTATCCTTCAGGGAATCAGGAACCGGCCGGGCCGGTTTTAGCTGCAGGGTAAAGGGCTGGTATAACGGTATATCGGAGGACGCTAACTGATAAACATCCGAATAATATCCGGGCCTGTCCTCCGGAATGTCCTTATACTTAAAACAAATGCTGTCATAAAGTGTACCGGGGTCCAGGAAAAATTGTACCTGGTTGTTTTCAAAAATATCCCGGGAGTCCGCGTACATTTCATTCGCACAAGGCGTACTACCCGGAGGCGTTTCACCCGGAGCGCTCCGCTTTACATCGAACCGGACCTCCGAAGTATTGCCGTAAGCGTCCCTGACGGCGATTTTGATATGATGCACTTTGCCGTCCGTCAGATCCACACTGCCATTGCCCTGCAGGTCATGATAGACCGGCAGCTTATTTCCCGGGAGGGAGAAAAGCAGTTCAAAATGATGGCCGGTTTCTTTATAGGTCTTGTAATCGGTATGCGCGTCCACATACCGGGTCTCCTCATAACCGATGTCGTTCAGCTGAAAGCCGATCTGGGGGACACCGTTATCGTAGAGTATTTCCTCATAGATGCCAAAGCTGTTGGAGGTATTATTCTGATGGTCAAGCGCCTGTACGCCAAAGCCGACCTCGTCCGCATTGATCGTTAACAGGGGACGTGCCGGCTTGTACACCCCGTTTTCCCGCCGGACGGTATAAATTTCAGGGTCCTGCTGGTAGATGCTGCGGGTCCGGTCATACAGGGCGATGCGGTAGACGGCCGGCGGGATATTGTCCTTGATGTCCAGGCCAAAAAGCAACCCGTTCAGCGGATGCTCCGACCGGGTATTGCGGATCTCAAAATGCACATGGGGCCCGGCGACAGAGCCTGTGCTGCCGCTCCAGGCGATGAACTGTCCTTTCTTTACGGGGAACAGACCGGGGGAGAAGGAAAGGTTGATCTTCCAGCTTTGTTGCTCGTATTGCTTCTGTTTTACATATTTTTCCAGTTCGGGGCAGTAACGGTGCAGATGCCCGTAGACCGTTGTATAGCCGTTGGGATGCGTAATGTAAATGGCGTGACCAAAGCCGGTATTAGAGATGGAAATACGGGAGATGTAGCCGGCAGCGGCAGCATGCACCGTATAGCCTATCTTTCCGTTTGTCTTGATATCCAGCCCCTCGTGGAAATGCCCCGGCCGCAGTTCGCCATAGCCGCCTGCCAGCAGGATGGGAATGTTAAGCGGGTCACGAAAGACACCCTGGGGATAATGGGGCTGGGGCAAAAGCTGCTGGGCAAAAACAAATTGGGGGATCACCAGTAATACAAGGAATAGTTTTCTCATGACAGGGCAAAAGTAAGGCCTTCATCAAAGAAAAGGATGTTCTATCTGAAAAACGGCCCGGGGATCCGGACCGGCGGTAAAATGTCTTCGTCATTTCCCGGCAGCCGGCAATGTGGATACGCCGCCCCGTACGACGATCTTATCTTTTTCTGCCTTAACTTGCATCCATGTCGATTTCGGTAAAGCATCTGACTAAAATATATGGTGCGCAAAAAGCGATCAATGACCTTTCTTTCTCTGTTTCCAGGGGAGAGGTGGTGGGGTTTCTTGGCCCCAATGGCGCCGGCAAGTCCACCACTATGAAGATCCTGACGGGCTACATGCCTGCCACCACGGGCGAAGCCATGGTTTGCGGCCTTTCGGTGGATACCCGTCCGCTGGAAGTCAAAAGAAAGATCGGCTACCTGCCGGAATCCAACCCGCTTTACCCTGAGATGTATGTGAAGGAATGCCTGTCCTTTACCGCCGGCGTCTACGGGGTACCTCACCGGGCCAAACGGATTGCCGAGATGATCGAACTGACGGGTCTTACCCGGGAGTGGAAAAAGAAGATCGGCGCGCTTTCCAAGGGGTACCGGCAACGGGTGGGCCTGGCCCAGGCGCTGCTTCATGATCCGGAGGTGCTGATCCTCGATGAGCCCACGACAGGGCTCGATCCCAACCAGCTCACGGAGATCCGGAACCTGATACGGGCGCTGGGCAGGGACAAGACCGTGCTGCTGTCCACCCACATCATGCAGGAAGTGCAGGCCATTTGCGACCGGGTGATCATCATCAACCAGGGGAGGATCGTGGCCGACGCTACACTCAGCAGTCTGCAGCGGGCCACGGCCGATACCATCCTGACTATTGAGTTCAGTGACCCCGTTGATGCCTCCTGGCTTCAGGGCATTCAGGAGGTAAAGGAGGTGCGGCAACTTTCAGCTCATCTTTGGACGCTGACCACACCTTCTGCTGAGGCCGTGAAAAAAAGTTTATGGCAATTAACTTTGCAAAATAACCTGAACATCGTTTCTTTGCAGAGTAATACTCCCATGCTGGAAGAAGTTTTCCGCAAATTAACAACGGAGGACAAATCCGGCGACAACACTGTGTGACCTCCGGATCTTTTGACAAAAAACAGGTAATTATCCTTTTAATTTCTAATCTTTATTTATCCATTTATGAGTTCCATTGCAAGCATCCATGCCCGGCAGATCCTTGACAGCCGTGGCAATCCCACCGTAGAAACAGAAGTAACGACCGATAATGGCTCCTTTGGCCGGGCCGCCGTACCCTCCGGCGCCTCCACCGGTGTCCATGAAGCGGTGGAGCTTCGTGACAACGACAAGAATATCTACGGGGGCAAAGGAGTGCTGCTGGCAGTGAAGAACGTCAACGACCTCATGGCCCAGGAACTGCTGGGATGGGATATCAGTGACCAGACAAGCATCGACGCGATGATGATCGCCATGGACGGCTCGGACAACAAAAAAAATCTTGGCGCCAACGCCATCCTTTCGGTCAGCATGGCCGTCGCAAAAGCCGCTGCTATGGAGGCAGGGCTGCCACTTTACCGTTACATCGGCGGGACGAGCACACGCACCCTGCCGGTGCCACTCATGAACATCCTGAACGGCGGCGCCCATGCCGACAATAAAATAGATTTCCAGGAATTCATGATCGTTCCCCACGGCGCTGAATCTTTCTCAGAAGCGCTCCGCTGGGGGGTGGATGTATTTCACCAGTTGAAGTCCGTGCTCAAAAAGAAAGGCTATTCCACCAACGTAGGTGATGAAGGTGGTTTCGCGCCAAACATCGGCAGCAACGAGGAAGCCATCGAAACCGTTTTACAGGCCATCCAGGCGGCGGGCTATACACCCGGCACCCAGATCGCCATCGCCCTTGACCCCGCCGTCAGCGAGATGTACCTGACCGATGAAAAAATGTATCATTTTCATAAATCCGACGGACGCAAGCTCAGCAGCGAAGACATGGTCAGCTACTGGGTAGACTGGGCCGGCAAATACCCCATCGTCTCCATTGAGGACGGCATGGCAGAAGATGACTGGGATGGCTGGAAAAAGATGACCGACGCGCTCGGGGACAAGATCCAGCTGGTAGGCGATGATCTCTTTGTGACCAACGTAAAGCGTCTCCAACAGGGAATCGACCAGGGAATTGCCAACAGTATCCTGATCAAAGTGAACCAGATAGGGACCATTACCGAAACCATCAACGCGGTGCAACTGGCACAGACCCACAGCTACACCTCCATCATGAGCCACCGTTCGGGTGAAACCGAAGACACCACCATCGCTGATCTGGCGGTTGGGCTGAGCACCGGCCAGATCAAAACCGGCTCCGCCTCCCGCACCGATCGCATCGCCAAATACAACCAGTTGCTGCGCATCGAGGAAGAACTGGGAGCGAACGCTTATTTTCCAAAAAATCTTTTTAAATTTGATTGATCAAAAAAACTGACCATGTCCCGCAAACTGCCGGCATTGCTGAAGAATAAATATGTGATCGCCACCATTGCCTTTCTGGTATGGATCACTTTCTTCGACCGCAACGACCTGATCACCCAGGCGGGATATGTCCATCAGCTGCATACACTGCGGGACCAGAAGACCTATCTGAGCCAGGAGATCCTGCGGACGGACAGCGACCGGCAGGAATTGCAATCGGACCCCGCCATGCTCGAAAAATTCGCGCGGGAAAAATATTTCATGAAGAAAGATAACGAAGATGTGTACCTGATCGGCGGCGGGACGGGGACGAGTACGGACAAATGAGGAACAATTCGCAAATTTATGCAACCCTTTGCAATAGATGCGTTAAATCAGCGTTAAGGAGATAAGATCCCTCCTTATGCTTTTATTCACTTTAAATCAATCAGCCGCTCATGAACAATGCTACCCGCGAAGATTCAGTCCGCCCCGTTTCCTTACCCCCCGCTAATGATCAGGACGATTCAGCACAATTCTTCTCAGAGGACTCTTTCAAACCCATCGAACAACAGGATGATTCCGACCTGCTGGACCCTTTGAACCAGATCAGGTATACTCCACGCGCCGCCACCATCAGGGCCATCATGAAATACGCCCATGAAAAGAACGAAGCGATCCATTAACCCCCGCGGGTAAGCCTTCTGTAAGGCGGGAAAGCCCCCTATCCGGGGAGCCCTGCTGCTTTTATCGTCGTTAAAATTTCTCTCCCCAAAGCGGAGGCAATTCATCCAATACCACTATCTTTGTCGCCCAAAATCATTAAGCACTCATGGAATATAAGGAAATCGTAGCCGTCACCGGGGAACCCGGGTTGTTTCAATTATTGTCTTCCAAAAGCGATGGCGCCATCGTGCGCTCCCTCAATGGGGAGACGACCAAGTTCGTCCCTTCCCGCAACCATAATTTTACCCCGCTGGAAAGCATTGAAGTATTCACCACCGCGGAGAACGTGTCACTGACGGAAGTTTTTAAAGCCATGGTAGCCCAGGAGCAAACGCATCCCGTGATAGATGCCGGCACCGGCAGTGAGGACATCAAAAACTATTTCCGGGAGGTCTTTCCCACACTGGATGAGGAGCGTGTCTATATGAGTGATATGAAAAAGATGCTCAAATGGTATCCCCAGCTGAAAAGTAACGACCTGCTGACGTTCGAGGAGAAAGAAGAAGAAAAGGAAGAGGCTGTTGAAGGAGCCTCTCCGGAAGCTGCTTCCACCAAAGGAGCTCCAGCCGAAAAAGGTAACGAAGTAAAAGAAGAAAAGAAGTCGAAAGCGTCCGCTAAAGCGGCCACAGCAGCCCCGGAAAAAAAAGAAACGCCAAAGAAAGAAACTTCGAAAAAAGAAACTGCAACGAAAGATGCGTCCAAAAAGAAGCCTGCCGCGAAAAAGAAGTCTTCTGCTAAAAAGGAAGGATAGGTTTCAGGTACCTCCAGAATCAAGGCACGGGA
>DASULB010000583.1:0-3212 GCA_036278455.1 Chitinophagaceae bacterium
GCCCTGAGCGCTTATGTGACCGAAAAACAGTCCGCCAGGGTGGCAGAGCGCTTTGACGACAAGATCCGCGAATGCGCCACCAAACTGGATATCTCCTTTTATGAGAGCCCGGCGTATTTTGATATTTTAAAACGCGCGAAAGACGCTGGATCCGACCGGCCTGCACTGTTCATCAAAACGCTGTCGGAGATCCTTAAAAATACACTTACCTTTCTCGCCATGGGCGCCATCCTGGTCACCATTGACTGGAAACTGATCCCCATGCTTTTCGTCTTTGTACTGCCTATACTCATGGTGAGATTAGCTTTCGCCGATGCGCTGAACGTCTGGCGCATGAAGCAAACCCCTGTTGAAAGGGAGGCCGCCTACCTGGGTGATCTGATCACCTCACCGGCAGCCGCCAAGGAGATCCGAAGCTACCGGCTGGGGCATTATTTCAGGTCGCTTTACTTAAAGATCAGGCTCACGCTGTTATACCAAAAGTTGACCCTCAGCCTGAAAAGGACCAAAAACGAGATCGTCACCACCGCCATGGCCACAGCAGGCTTTTTCGCCTGCATCGCCTACATCGCCTTGCAGGCCCTGCAGGGAAAAACCACTGTAGGGGACATCACCCTGTTCCTGGTTATTTTTCCTCAGTCCTTCAGCACAATGCAAAATCTGGCGGCAGGCATCTCCATCGTTTATCAGAACAACATCTACATCAACAGCATCTTTGATTTGTTCAAGCTGAAAAGCAACCTGCGGGACACCTCCTCAGGTCCTGTCCTCCCCTCCTCGGCATTAGCCGTCGAATTTAAACAGGTAAGTTTCACTTATCCGCATTGCACGGGCCCCGCCCTTTCCGGTATCAATTTAAAGATACCCGCGGGAAAGATCATCGGACTGGCAGGCGTCAATGGCGCTGGCAAAACGACCCTGATCAAATTACTGGCCAGGCTGTATGACGTCAGCGGGGGGCAGATCCTTCTCGGCGGCACCGACATCCGGGATCTGAGCCTGGATGAATACAGAAAACAGATCGGCATCGTCTATCAGGATTTTGTTAAATATAATTTCTCGGCAACCGACAATATCCGGTTTGGCGCCATTGATTCCCCTTTCTCCGGAGAGGCGATGATGGAAGCTTCCCGGCGGGCGGGCGCGCATGAATTTATTGACAATTTTCCGGAAGGGTATCAAAGCCGGATGGGACGGCTTTTTGGGGATGGGAAGGAGATCAGCATCGGACAATGGCAAAAGCTGGCAATCGCCAGGGCTTTCTACAGTCAGTCACCCATTCTGGTGTTTGATGAGGCGACCAGCGCGCTGGACCCGGGAGCCGAAAAAGCGCTTTTCGATCATTTCCGTCAGACGACCGCCCACCGCTCCGCACTCATCATCAGCCATCGGTATTCGGCGCTCAGGCATGCGGACTATGTCTATGTGCTGGAAGGAGGCCGCATCAAACAGGCAGGTACGCCGGCCGAATTAATGGAAAAAGACGGGATCTATCAACGTTTGTTCAAAGAACCAGCCCTGGAAAAGGAAGATCTCGTCACTTATTAGTTATACAGAAAGGATTTCATAAAGCAATGCCGGACAACCAATCAACCAAAAAGGGAAAAAAGGTGGCCATCTTCAGCTTCTGCGGAGACGACTGGGGCGGCAGCGAAGAATTGTGGTCAAGGGGCCTCGGACTCCTGCAGGGGAAAGCTGTTGCTTTTACCCTGTATAAGAAAAGGATCAATTTTTCCCACCCTGAGATGCGATCGCTGGCAAAATCCGGGGTCAGGTTGCGGGAAACAGAACCCTTACATCGCCCACTTCCCCTGAAGATACAAAAAGCGGCAGGCGCCTTCCTCCGCCACTTTGCCGCGCAGGATGCTGACCGGCGAAGGCGTGGTTTTGCCAGGGAATATTTCTACCGGCGGCTGAAAGCCGACAGGCCGGATTTGGTGATCATTGCCCAGGGGATCAACTTTGACGGCCTCCCTTATGCCCATGAGTGCCTGCGTCTGGCCATCCCATACGTACTGATCGCGCAAAAGGCAGTGGACTTTTACTGGCCACCCCTCCATGAAAGGGATTACATGAAAACCTGTTATCAAAAAGCGGTCAGATGCTTTTTTGTTTCCAGGCACAATCAGCGGCTGACGGAGGAACAGCTTGGCATCCGGCTGTCCAATAGCTGCGTGATCACAAACCCCGTGACGATCCCGGTCAAAGCGCTTCCATTTCCTGATACCTCCGCGGGCATCAGGCTCGCCTGCGTGGCGCGCTTATTCCTGCTGGACAAAGGTCAGGATATGTTGTTGCGCATCCTGGCAAAGCCTCTGTGGCGGTCACGGCCCATGAGTGTCTCATTAGCGGGTACAGGAACCGATGAAACAGGTCTGCGTGAAATGGCGAAGTTGCTGAAACTGAACAATATACGGTTTTTGGGGCAGGTGACCGACATTGCGGGATTATGGGCTACCCATCATGCGCTGGTCCTGCCCTCCAGGAGCGAAGGGCTGCCCTTGTCCATCCTGGAAGCCATGGCGGCAGGCAGGCCGGCCATTGTTTCAAACGCGGGCGGAAACGCTGAAATCGTGACCGATGGAGTGACCGGTTTTGTAGGGGAAGCCTGTGAGGCATCCTTTGAGGACGCCATGGAGAGGGCATGGAACAAAAGAGATAAATGGTCCGCCATGGGACAAAAAGCCTCTGAAACTATTTCTGACAGACTGTCCGAAAAGCCGGAAACGACCTTCGCGGGTAGCATAAATGACATTCTCTCATGACAAATCCATTGATCTCGGTGATTATTCCCACCTATAACCGGGCGGATGTGCTGGGCAGTGCAATCGGCAGCGTCCTTCGCCAAACCTATCGTCCGGTGCAACTGATCGTTATCGATGATGGCTCCAACGATCATACCCGGGAAGTTGTCAGGCGATTCCCGGGGGTGCAATATGGCAGGCAGCGGCACACCGGCCAGGGGGCCGCGAGAAATAACGGCTTGAGACGGGCCAGGGGATCATTCATCGCCACCCTTGACTCCGATGATACCTGGACTCCGGGGTTTCTAAGCCATTGTCTCACCAAGCTGGAAACAGCTCATCTGGATTTCGTATTTACCAACTGGATCCAGAAGTCCCGTGATCAGGAGCAGCGCGATTACCTGAGAACCTATCCTGCCCTGACGCCCTTTATCGAAAGGGAACAGGGCAACTGGGTGGACCTGTGCC
>DASULB010000584.1:0-10724 GCA_036278455.1 Chitinophagaceae bacterium
ACTGGAAATATCCGCCGTGGTTTCATTGTTAAAATGAGAAGGCAACTCCAATGCCGGGCGCTGGTATTCACGGCCGACCCTGCAGGCCATCCATCCTGTTGAAATGAAAAGGAACAGAACGATTAATTTATATTGATTTCTTCCGATGTTCATTAGACAATTTTATTTTTTTAATTAGCGACGATTATTTCCTGGAAGTCCCTCTCTTTGATTAAGTTATGGGGGCTTTCCACTTCCGGTTTTCTCCTGATCTTTTCCTGTAGATATTGGAAGATGATGAACAGCACCGGCACCACAAAAATGCCAAGCAATACCCCGGTGAGCATACCACCGACCGCCCCGGTACCGATGGAACGATTACCCAGCGCGGAAGCTCCTTGTGCCTTTACCAGTGGCAACAGGCCCACGATGAAAGCCAGCGAGGTCATCAGGATGGGGCGCAACCTTAATTTGGCGGCTTCTATGGCAGAGGCAACCAGCGATTTTCCTGCCCGTCTCCGTTGCACGGCAAATTCAATGATCAGGATGGCATTTTTTGCCATTAAACCGATGAGCATGATGAGTCCCACCTGTACGTAGATATTATTGGTGATGCCAGCCAGGTTGATAAACAGAAATACACCCAGCAATCCCAGTGGGATGGTGAGTACCACAGCCAGCGGAAGCAGGTAGCTTTCATATTGCGCAGACAGTATGAAATACACAAATATCAGGCTCAGGATAAATATGAGCGTGGTTTGCGATCCCGCTTTTTTTTCTTCCCTTGTCATTCCGGTCCATTCGTAACTATATCCGCGGGGAAGATATTGTGCAGCGGTTGCTTCTATGGCCTTGATGGCGTCACCGGTACTGTAGCCCGGTTTAGGCTGTCCGTGGATCGCTACTGCGTTGAACAGGTTATTCCGTGTCAGTGTTTCAGGGCCATAGACCCGCTTCAACGATACCAGGCTGTTGACCGGGACCATCTCACCCAGATTATTTTTTACATAAATATTGTTCAATGAAGCCGGCGTGGAACGATACGGAATATCGGCCTGTGCCATCACACGGTAATATTTTCCAAAACGGTTAAAATCCGATACAAAACTGCTGCCGTAGTATACCTGCAGGGTTTGCAGCAGGTCAGCAATCGATACGCCCAGTTGTTTGGCTTGCGCATCGTTCACCTGAACCATATATTGCGGATTATCGGTATTAAAAGTGGTAAAGGCATAGCCGATTTCCTTCTTTTGCATCAACTTGCCGATAAAGCTCTGGGCGGTGGCGTTCATTTTATCCAGCGACCCGTTGCTGTGATCCTGTAGCAGAAACTCAAAACCACTGCTGTTGCCAAATCCCTGTACGGTAGGCATTGTAAAAAAGAATGTACTGGCTACTTTTACCTGGGCCACTTTGGCTGTAAGTTCTTGCATGATTTTATCCAGATTCTTCACAGGCCCTCTTTTATCATGGGGTTTCAGCCGAATGAACCCTGTGGCATGGGACGAACTGTTGGAATTGGCCATCAGATTCAATCCACTGATGTTGTAGCGCTCCTCGGTCGCCGGGTCGCGTGCAATGATGCTATCAATTTTATTCACTGCCTGGTTGGTCCGGTCCAAAGAAGTTCCCGGAGGCATGGTAAGGGAATAAATGACAAAACCCTGGTCCTCGGTAGGAATAAAACCCGAAGGCGTTGTCTTCATCATCCGGAAAGTAGCCAGGGAAACGAGTACCAGACCGCCGATCACAATCCATTTATGCCTGATAAGGAAATGCAGGCTTTGCCGATATCTGTCTGTCATCGAAGCAAAGCCGGTGTTAAAAGCCGTAAAAAAGCGGCCTGCAAATCCTTTTCGGTCTTTTTGTTCCCCGGCGGCATGATTGTTCTTCAGGAATAAGGCACAGAGTGCAGGGCTTAAGGTAAGCGCATTGATCGCTGAAATAAGAATAGCAATGGCCAGGGTAAAAGCAAACTGGCGATAGAATACGCCTGTCGGCCCCTGCATAAATCCGACGGGAACAAACACGGCCGCCATGACCAGCGTAATGGATACAATAGCCCCTGAGATTTCATTCATGGAACTAATGGTGGCCTTTTTAGCAGAAAGATTTGTCCGCTCCATTTTTGCATGAACCGCTTCCACCACGACAATCGCATCGTCCACCACGATACCGATGGCCAATACCAGGGCAAACAACGTGAGCAGGTTGATGGTAAAGCCAAACAGCTGCATAAAGAAAAAAGTACCAATAATGGCCACAGGGACGGCAATGGCAGGGATAAGAGTGGAACGGAAATCCTGTAAAAACAAAAACACCACCAAAAACACCAGTATAAAGGCCTCGATCAGCGTTTCGATCACCTGGCTGATAGAAGCATCCAGGAATTCTTTGGCACTGTACATGGTAAAGGCCTCAATTCCTTTGGGGAAAGCAGCCGATTTCTCTTTGATCAGCTTGTTGGCCTCAGTTAGAATATCATTCACATTGGAACCGGGCGTCTGAAACAGGGCAATACCGGTTCCTTGTTTGCCATTGACGATTGAATTGGCTGCATAAGTATAGGAACCAAATTCTACGCGGGCCACATCCTTCAGCCGTACCATGGAGCCATCAGGGTTTGCTTTGATGATAATGTTTTCATAACCCGATTGCTTGTTGAGCTTGCCTTTGTATTTCAGAACATATTCAAAAGAAGAAGTGCTGCTTTGGCCGAATCTTCCCGGAGCTGCTTCAATATTCTGATCCCGGATAGCATTTAACACTTCCTGAGTGGAGAGATCGTTTGCGGCCAGCCTGTCGGGTTTCAACCAGATACGCATCGCATAATCCTTACCACCGAACACCATGGCCTGACCTACACCGTCGATACGCTGCAGGTCGGGAATCAGGTTGATCTTTGCATAATTCTGCAGAAAAGTTTCATCATAAAGACTGTCTTTGCTGGTGAGCGCGATGACCATGATCATGCTGTTCTGCTGTTTCTGGGTGGATAATCCTGCCTGAACCACTTCCTGTGGAATCTGAGTAGTGGCCTTCGACACCCGGTTCTGTACGTTGACCGCGGCCAGGTCCGGATCGGTACCCAGTTTAAAATACACATTCAGTGTCATGGTTCCATCATTGCTTGAAGTAGAAGTCATGTAAGTCATATCTTCTACACCGTTGATGGATTCCGCCAGCGGTGTGGCGACAGTCCTTGCAACTACTTCGGCATTGGCGCCCGGATAAAAAGCCTGCACCTGTATGCAGGGGGGCGCTATGTCAGGAAACTGTGTGATGGGCAAAGTGGCCAGTGAGATAATACCCAACAGGGTGAGTATAACCGATACGACGGTAGAGAGTACCGGTCGTTCAATAAATTTCTTTAACATGAAATAAAATTTTCAAAAGTTTATAAGGGATCGGCCTGCAGCAGGCTATCAAGAGAAATATTTTGTGGTTGAATCACCATCCCGTCGCGCAAACGGTCTAAACCGGTAAAGACTATTTTTTCTCCCGGCTGGATGCCTTTACTTATCAGGTAATAGTGCCCGCTTACGGCTGAGACGCTGATGGGGACACTCGTCACCTTATTGCCCTTTTCCACGGTGAATACAAATACTTTATCCTGTAATTCAAACGTTGCTGTCTGTGGAATGACAAGGTCATCTTTTACCAGATGCGGGATCTTGATTTCGCCTGTATTCCCCGAACGAAGCAATCCGTTTTTGTTTGGAAAAACAGCGCGGAAGCTGATGGTACCCATCGTCTTGTCGAACCGGCCTAATACCGTCTCCACTTTCCCTTTTTCCGGATAAATACTGCCGTCAGCCATCACCAGGTCCACGGGCGGCATTTGCTTTATTTTATCCTCAATCGTTTCTCCGGCAAACTGATGCTTAAAGGCCAGGAAATCTGCTTCACTCATGGAAAAATACGCATAGACGTGCCCAATAGCGGAAAGTGTAGTTAACGCTTCGGAGGTATTTTTTCCGACCAGACTTCCCTGCTTGAAGGGCAACTTTCCTATGTAACCTTCTGCCGGCGCTTTGATGAGCGTGTATCCCAGGTTGATGCGGGCGGTGCCGACAACGGCCGTGGCCTCAGCCACTGAGGCATTAGCTGCATCACGGGCTGCCTGCGCTTCCCGGAGTTGTACGTCCGATATTACCCGGTGCTGAACCAGAGGTGCCAGCTTGGCCAGGTTGATTTGAGCCGTTTCCAAATCTGCTTTTGCAGCCAGCAGGCTGGCCTCAGCATTATTTAGCTGCTGACGATACAGCTTATCGTCAATCTTGAACAAGGGCTGGCCTTTTTGTACATGCGCTCCTTCATCCACATATATTTTTTCCAGGTAACCGCTTACCTGCGGCCGGATTTCCACATCTTTGGTGCCTTCCAACGATGTACTGAATTTCCGGTAAGTAGTGGCGGTCCTGGCCTCTACATTGATGACCGGGAGCGAAGCGTGTTTTTGCCCGGGGATGTTACTTTTAGAGGCTGCGGTTTCACACCCGTAATATAAAAGAACGGGCAAAATGAACCACCACAAACGACTATAACCGGCCTGGTGGATTGTTTTTGTGCTTACGGGTTTCATTGGTTTGTTTTTTTGATATTTATTTATTAGTGATAAATTATTTAACGGTGTTAAATAACTATGAAAAAAAATAATATGTTTTTGTGAGTTTATTGATCCAGTGTTTTGATAATCCCTGAGATAGCGTCGTCGAGTATTATCTGATATTCTTCAGCACTCTGGTGATCGGCCTGGGTAAGATAAAAAGACACCAGTCCGTGCAGGATCGCACTAAAGGCCAGGAATTTCTGCTCCGGGTTTGTTTCAGGATGGCTGCTTCGGGCAATCAACTCCTTTAAAGTGGATAAAATCAGTTCTTCAATACCCTTCCTGGCATCCTTTACATCGCAACACCCCCATTGGATCTGACAAGGAGCTACCTTTATGGAATACATGAGTTGATAAAGCGTTTTCTCTTTAATCGCAAACTTCCAGCCGGCCAAGGCCATGGCCTTTAGCTGGAGCACAGGATCCGTTTGTTGTTGCTTGGCGGCTTTATAAGCGGCGTATTTTTTTGCATACCCTTTCTTCACAAATTCAAGCAAGATGGCTTCCTTACTGTCAAAATAGCTATAAATGAGCGGCGCGCTGTATTCAATAATATCAGCGATCTTACGCAAAGACACCGCCTTCCAGCCCTCCTTTCTGGCAATTTCCCATGCCGCTTTCAGAATGGCGTTTCTGACTTCATCTTTTTGTCGTTCTTTACGTTCCGGAATGCCCATTGACTTACGATAAAAAATTTAACAGTGTTAAATCAGGGCAAAGGTAAAGTCCGCTTTTTTAACCACCAAAAAAAATTATTCCTCTATCATATATATTTTTTCCCAATACGGCGACGACCCCCTCCTCTTCTGCGTTAAGCATTATAAGCCCGGATTCAAATATTTTAAGGTGTTTGTTTTTACGCTTACCCGCCCAGACGGTTATTCAAGCCGGACCGGGAACGCTTATTGATTGTGAGAAAGCCGCTGGTTGGAAAGCCTGTGCGTGTCACGTCCAGGGTCAAAGTATATTGTCCTCTGGTACACGCTGATGCCAAGGCCGGACGGAGCATCGATGCCTTTCGAATACCCATGCTCCACAATAAAGCGGCCCTTTCTATAGGGATTTCGTTTGGCAAACATGGTTTTTTGTTTGTCTGGATCAAAGGAGCGTCACCCTGAATATTTTAAGATTTGTAAAATCTGAGTGTTTTTGGATACCGTTAATCCCCTGAACCGGCACCCATGTTTTGCAGCTTTGGCTGACGGCTTTGCCGGTAAAGTTCAAAAACATACTTTTGTAACATCCACAATGTATTTCTAGATCCATGAACAAGCCATTGCATCAATTTTTTACGAAAGATCATCATCGATTGGGGGAGTTATTGGACAGGGCTACCGGCCAGCCAGACGAAATAAAGATGGAATATTACCACCGATTTCGAACAGGATTATTGCGACACATCAAAATGGAGGAAAAAATTCTCTTTCCGGCAGCCCAGGAAGCCAATAAAGAAGTTACGCTGAAACTGCTCCCAAGATACAGGAGCGAACATGGAGCGCTCACCGCTTTAATGGTGCCTCCACCCACGTCCTCATTAATAAAAGTGATCCGGTATGTTTTAGAAAAACATGATCTTGCGGAAGAAGAACCGGGTGGGCTGTACGATATCTGCGAGGCCCTGACCCAAAACCAGACTCTCGAACTTTTAGACCGGCTGGCTCATACTGCGGAAGTGCCGGTACACCCTCCTCATCCGGGATCCTTTGCATTGGACGCAGCCAAGCGGGCGCTGGGAAGAGCAGGTTATGACTACGATGTCATTATCCGGTCTCCTGCAGGATAACAATTATAACTCGCATTAGTAGCTGGTCACGATCCCTCCAAACATCCTTGGTTCCAGACACTTCCCGGCGGGTACATTCCAGTTTAATAACACGGTGGTAACCGGAAAACGGGGCTGCCGGAGGGCCATTGCGCCTGCGGTACCTCGTAGATCGGAAGCTTCATTAAAGGAAGGCCAGGCATTCCCAGAGGAAGGGAAATAATTAAGGACATTTTTATCTTTAATTAAAAAATAGCCTACCTTTGCCCCACATTGATCAGCTCCTTGTAAACGTTCGGATATGGATCGGCAGCCGTCAGATATCTTTCATTACCTGGTCCGGAAGGCTCCCTCCGGAAGAAAAATTTTATCAGATCAAACCAAAAGTTCAAAAGCTAAGATTACACGATCACCTAAAAAATATTGACCTTTTAAACAGAACGTATAATGAATGATGTAACACCAACCATCCAGGAATTTGATGTAAGGACACTTATCCCTATTGAAAGACATAAGAAATTGTTGAAGCTGTTTAAGGACTTGCCTGTTAATCATAGTTTTATCTTCACTAACGACCATGACCCGATACCGCTGTATTACGAGTTTCGTTCAGTTAATGGAGATGTGGTTAACTGGGAATACCTGAATCGCGGTGGAAGGGAATGGAAGGTAAAAGTCACACGAACTGAAGGTTCCAAAGGCCGGGAATTTACAGATATTTCTACCCTCCTGGATTTGAGGAAAGCGGATAAGAAGCTATGGAAACAAGTTGTTTTCCATCGTTATGGCATGATGCAACAGGGTGATACCATGGAGGTGATTGCCGCGGAAGACCCTATAGAAATACATGGTATCTTTATTATGAAATTTGAGGGGCAACATACCTGGATTTATAAAAAGAAAGAGCCGGACGAGTACGTCATCCATATTACAAAAGAAGTTAAAAGTGGACTGGGGGACGATGGCTTTTCCGTCGTGAATGAGTTTGATTTGCGCCCCTTTCCGCCTGCAGAGCGCCATGAAATGTTTTACAAAGCGTTTGCTGATATAAAACCCGGCGAAGCATTTGAATTTGTTAATGACCATGACCCCAAACCACTTTACTATCAAATGGAGGCAGAAAGCCAGGAGCCTTTCAGGTGGGAATATCTCGAAGAAGGACCTGAAGAGTGGAAGGTAAGAGTAGTTAAAATTAAGGAGTGATGTGCTTAGGGCGATTTATGCGCAAGGCTCTTTTAAGCCATGGAAGTAAAAGCGAACAGCCCCTGACCGGAAAATACAGGTGATTTTACGGAGTAATTCCGGCAGCGAAGTAGCGCATTCGAAAACAGTTGATAGCAAAATCGCCTAATTTCCTGACCAGCCGTTTGTTTACCACAAACCCTACGGCAGCACCAATGAAAGGGATCAGCTGCGCCATCTTTGCCAGGTCAATATAATCACGGTATTGCTGCTGAAATGCCCGCCAGTCAAACGCATCTTCATTATCGGGAAGATTATTGCAATAATTTTCCCAGTCCGCAATGATGGGATACACTTTTTCCCGGCCTTGCTGGCTGGAAAAAGTAAGCTGAAAAATATAAAGGATATAAAGACGCTCTTTATAATCCTTTACATCAAAGCCATAAGCGGCGGCAATATCGAACAACATTTTAATTTTGAGGCTGATCAGTACCGGGAATTCCGCCAATCCGAATAAAACGCCCCCCGTACCAGCCACGGCTCCTTCTACAGAAGCCGTATGTTTGTAAATAGATATCAGCCTGTTTACTTTTATTTCGATATCTTCTAAAGAAGGATAGGCCTTTGGTCCTGCCGTGGCATATTTTGAGCCGAACAAAACACTTTTGACCATCTTTTCTATCACAACCGTAATCCCCTTATGAACTTTTTCCGGAATGAGCCCATTCCATTTTTTTTGCAAATGATCAGCCAGCAAGCTGGGTAAAGAAGCCTTTTTTTGCACCTTTTTCTGCCAACTTTTCAATTCTTTGAAAGCAGCTTGTTCATATTTATTCTGCATAGGGCTGATTTAATAAAGTTTCCATTTTTAATGCTTTCCCAGTTAATTTCAAGCTAAGCTAAAAAAAATTTACACACCTGATACGCGTATTACGGACTATTTTACGATTTGTAGGGCTGTCCGTATGCTCCAGCCGGTCATCCAAGATGATCCGTGGAGGCCTTTACCGGCTTTCGGACCAATATCAGTCATTGTTTCATCACGACGAATGACATGATTACATACAAGCCGGCAAAAAGGCTGCTGTTGCCACCTTTTGGCTTAGCATGAGGACATTGGCTGCAAACGTTTGAAGGAAAAAAAGTATTCCCGTGCCGGCATGTTAAAATTTATGGTAATTTTATGTTAGTTAGGTATTAATAGGCCGTATCCGCTTATCGCAATCCATTGATTGTTTATTGTAAAGCTGGTTCATAAGATATAAAAACATTGCATGATGAAGGACCATATTGATTTTAAAAGTGGCTACTCACAAGTTAACGGACTTAGCATGTATTATGAAGTATATGGGCAAGGTAAACCACCTGACTTTGACACTGGGTCACCCTGAATGAAGGCATTATTATATATCGTCATATATCAAGGGGGCTATTGACTTCTGCTTCGGAGTAATCAGCATGGTTTTAGTCAGTGTCTCATTACTCTTGGGGAGCCGTACCTTAATAGTAGTGATGGTTTTGGCTATATCCAGTACTTTATCTACACTTACATTAATGCCTTTTAATTTCACAATACGCTCTAATTCTTTATAAACCTTGAAGGCTATAAAACAAATTGTAATATGAGCTTCAATTCGTTTTGCGGTAAAATGAAACATGGGACGCAGTTCTATGGTCCCTTTGGTCACCCGAAATGCTCTTTCCACCACCCATAATCCATTATACTGTTCATAGATCTCATTTGCTGACAGATCTGTATTTGTGATGTATCCTTTTAAGCCATCCCATTTTTCATCTTCTTTAATCTTCTGTCTGTTTATAGAGATTTTAATATCATCGGAAATTTCTAGAAACTTATTGTATCCGCGTTGGTTTATATGCTCCTTTGTTACCCTGCCACTTTTGTAGGCTGCCTCCAGCCGCTTTATACCTTTATCCCGGTTATACTTGTCTTTCTTAGCCCTTTTGGGTGAATAGCCAACGATGAGCCTTCTATCATTTATTTTCTTCTCATTAAACACTCCCTCTGCTTTATTTAAGGACAGGATCCAATCTTGTATTTTTTCTGATTCGTTTTTTATTCTTGCACCCAAAATATATTTGTAGCCGGCGGAATCCAGAAGATCTCTATTTTTCTTATTCATTAAACCAGAGTCTGCAACAACGACAAAATTATCTAGTCCAAATCTGGTGACGAAATCCTCCACAATCGGAATCATTGTGCGGCCTTCATACTGCGCCCCATTAAAAACTGCATAAGAAAGTGGGTAACCTCCTCGACTTACAAGCAAACCAAGTACTACCTGGGGTTGAGCGTGTTTGCCATCTTTTGAAAAGCCCCGTTCTCTGAGCCCATCACTATCGTCTGTCTCAAAATATAAGGTAGTTACATCATAGAACATTAAACCAATCTCACCACCTAACATTCTTCGGGTATGATCCACACTGATTCTCTGAATCTCTTCCTGTTTGGTATTATAAAGTTTGTCCATGTACCGATAGATCTTTTGGTAATGGAGATCTTCATCAAAATAATCTTTTAGATAGGCCGACGTAGCTGATTTACTCAGGGGCTGACTTAACCGAGCGGTAACTAAATGTTTCAGGACCTCATCACCAAGCTTATCAAAGCCGACGGATTTGAATACCTTTTCCAAGATAATCTGCGTACCATTAAATAAAATGTTTTCAATATTGGAGAAAAGATATTCAACGACCTGTTTTTCTTCCTGCTGCTGATCAACTTGCTTGAACATATCCTGTTGCCCAAGGTAGGCAGTAATCCACTTTTTACCTTCTACAAATAGCGATTCAATCTCCAAAGGATCAGCGCTGCTGCCTATTGTTTTAACCAAACGGGAACGACCATGGCTTTTATCAAGAACCTGGACGCTTACAATGCCACTGGGGTTGTATTTTTTCCGTACAAACATGCTACGAAAATAATCTTTAATAGGCTGGGTCACCCATTTCGGTGACCTGAAATCGACAATACATTATATATCAATACATAACAAATTAAATAAAAATTGGGGTGTCAAAGTCAGGAAAAGAAACGCCAAAGAAAGAAACTTCGAAAAAAGAAACTGCAACGAAAGATGCGTCCAAAAAGAAGCCTGCCGCGAAAAAGAAGTCTTCTGCTAAAAAGGAAGGATAGGTTTCAGGTACCTCCAGAATCAAGGCACGGGA
>DASULB010000585.1:0-3674 GCA_036278455.1 Chitinophagaceae bacterium
TTGCCATGTTGCCTGAATTAAAAAAAATGAATGGAAAAGGAGCGATTACGATCGTATTGAGAAATGGGACCTATGAGTTGAATGAGCCAATATGCATTACAACTCAAAACGGTGGCACCCAAGCGCTAAAAATTATCTTTAAGGCCGATCTCAATGCTCACCCCGTTATTAGCGGAGGAAAGAAAGTTTTGATAAAGGGGAAGGGCGTTTTATCTGCCAATATTTCCGCTTTGTTAAAAGATGGCGTTCCACAGGATATCTATATAAATGGGAAAAGGGCTATCCGGGCAAGGACCCCTAATACCGGATTCCTGAAATTTGCAAAGGTTTCTGAGAAAAAGCCGTCCGGTATACCCTGGAATAAAACAACTTCCGTTCAATGTTTTGAAATTCCCCTGGCAACCTATAAAGAATTAAAGACGTTGTCTTTCCGGCAGTTGAGAAGCGTCAGGTTCAATATCTATCACAAATGGACAACAACGAGCCGGACCATTGATTCGTTGAGCAAAACCAAGCCTGCTTTTTATTCTACCGGTCCTGCCTGGGCTCCCTATAATTTAATCAATGAGAAATCGATCTTCTTTCTGGAAAACGATGCGAATGCTTTAGACATGAAAAATGAATGGGTATTGGACGAAAATGATGTTATTAAATACATCCCCCTGGATTCCTCCCGGCGAAAGGTGGAAGCAATCGTTCCCGTGGTGGAAAAGCTGTTAATTGTAAAAGGGGACAGCGATCACAACGTCTATAATGTCTACTTTAAGGGAATTTCGTTTTGCTTTACCAATAAACCTTTCACCGGCTTCGATGACAGCCAGGCAGCGGCGTCCATTGATGCGGCTATTATGGTGGATGAAGCGCAAAACATTCATTTCCGGAACTGCCGGGTGATGCACACAGGACAATATGCGGTTTGGTTCAGAAAAAATGTGAGGCATTGCAGTATGAAGAAATGCTATATAGACGATCTGGGTGCGGGTGGTGTTCGCATTGGCGAAACCAGTCTGCCGGAGGATACCGCCAGTTTTACTGCTGATATCAAAATAGAGGACTGTATCATACATTCCGGAGGGTATGATTATCCGCCTGCGGTTGGTGTCTTCATTGCGCATTCTGCCAATAACATCGTTGCCCACAACGATATTGCTGATTTTCGTTATACGGGTGTATCTGTTGGCTGGGTATGGGGCTATTCCTATAGCCCTTCTGTCAATAATAAGATTGTATACAATCATATTCATCATATCGGATGGGGTGTCCTGAGTGATATGGCCGGTGTATATACGCTGGGTGTTTCCCCCGGCACGGAAGTGAATTACAATGTAATCAACGATATATATTCATACGACTACGGAGGCTGGGGGCTATATACCGACGAGGGCTCAAGTGATATTCGCATGGAAAATAATTTGGTTTACCACACAAAGACGGGCGGATTTCATCAGCATTACGGAAAAAATAATCATATCAATAATAATATTTTGGCTTTCGGCAGGGAATACCTGGCGCAGGACTCCAGGATTGAAAATCATCTGAGCTTTGAGTTTAAGCATAATATATTGTTATCAGATGGAGAGACATTTTTCCAGGGATGCTGGAAAAACGGCCGTGTGGATATTGACAGTAATTGCTACTGGAGCATCGCCCACGACAAAAGTTTGTTCATGATTTCTACCATGGAATATGGCGGCAGTCCCGTCGATACGCTATCTTTCAAGCAATGGCAAAAAGACAGCGGAAGAGATCCCCATAGCCTTTTCGCAAAACCCGGCTTTGAAGACCCGACAGCATATAATTTTCATGTGAAGAATCTAAACATCATGCGTCAAATAGGATTTGTGCCGTTTGATTATAGGAAGGCTGGTGTTACAGGCGATGAACAATGGAGAAAATTAGCCATCCTTCCTGATGCCATTATTCAAAAATTTGACAAATCGGTGCGTGAAATAATGCTGGATTAACCCCGCATAATCATGCTCGTTCCATTCGTTCCGCTAATTGATCGATTCTAAAAGCCTGCCACCACTGGAGATGGTCAGGATGCGACCGGCATATATATTAACCATAGAGTGGAAGTCCCCAATACGCCATACGGTTGAAAATATTTTGGCAATACCAAGGTGTCGCGGGCGATTGCAGCTCTGAAAGAGGTCTGAGCCAGGCATTGGGACCTGCGAACAGAAAAGGCATATGTTACGCTGTGGAGTGGGTGATGTTGCCTGTAAATAAAGACCCCAACTGTAGAGCATCCGGTTCAATTGCGTCGCATAAAGTATCATTTCCCTCTAAACGTGCTAAGAATGATTTGGAAGGCAGATTTTTGAGACATTCGCAATAGGGAGGCATGTTTTGTGAGAAGTAGAGAAGGTAGTGTCAAAAGACGTTTGTTATTATGGACAAAATAAGGAATAGCATTGTCTTCCACCGGAAATGGCTGTAAAGTAGATTCTTGTTTGTATGTTTGGACATATTTAAGCTTTATGAAATTACAAATTGATCACAAAAGCCATGTTCCACTGCATGTTCAGATTGAACAGGTCTTGCGTAAGCTGATTAGCCGGGCAGAATATAAAAATGGTAAGCTTCTACCTACAGAGGTCGAATTGGCCAATAGCTTTCGGGTCTCCAGGAATACCATCCGGCAGGCTACTAATAAGCTGGAACACGAGGGGTTGATCACCCGTAAGAAGGGAGTAGGCACTTTTGTTACATCACATGGCCTGTCCACCCAATTGAGCAGCTGGCATAGCTTTACGATGGAAATGATGGGGAAAGGCATTTCTTTTGAAAATCTTGAGGTAGCGGCTTCGTGGATAAAAGCTGATGAGAAGAGGGCGAAGTTCTTTCGCATACGGAAAAGTACCAATATATTGTTGTTAAGACGTTTGAGGTCCATTGAAAAACAGCCAGTGGTTTATTTTGAGAGTTGTTTTCATCCGCGCATCGGATTAAACGAACAGGAGGATTTCAATCAACCGCTTTATCAATTGCTGGAAGAAAAATTTGGCGTTGTAGTAGTTCGTTCCAATGAGTATATTTGGGCCCAAGCTGCCGGTGCAATGGCTAAAAAGTTAAATCTTCATGCCAATGACCCTTTGCTGGTAAGAGAACGTTATGTTTATGATCCGGGGGACCGGCCTGTTGAGTACAATATTGGTTTTTACCGGGCGGATAAATTTACTTATTCCATTGATATAAAAAAAGAGCTGTAGCAGGCAGTACCAGGTTGTAGTCAGTCCATGGCTATTACAGCCATACTCATTAAAAGATCAAAATCAACCGGGGAGTGATAAAGTTTATTGACCTTTCCTCGGTGCAAACATTTATGAAAGGAATGGGATGAATATATAAAAACGATCAGCGGAGATTAGATAGCGTATTGAAAATGAAAGCTTTAATTTTAAAAAATGTCGCTTCCGCTTACATCATAAATGCTTTCTCTGTTTCACTGAAGTCCTCCATGTTTGTTATATCCCCATGCATATGGCACATTATCAATCCATTGGGCCTCTATTCACACTAAGGAAGTGAGTACCTGTAAGCAAAGACATCGCTCCAATCCGCTGATTGTGGGAGAGGGTTCGTAGTTCGGTTGAATGCCGCGGCTTTCTGAGGAACGACTACAGCAGCGCAACAAGCGTTGGGGGGAAGGCGGGCCAAGGCAGGGGGGG
>DASULB010000586.1:0-4755 GCA_036278455.1 Chitinophagaceae bacterium
GAATATACATGAAGAAGGATGGCTCACTGGTTGATACACAGGGTATGCCTAAAAGGAGTAATTTTAACAATGAAACGGATGATGGACAGGCGCTTATAAATTGGTATGAAATGAGTGATGCTATTGCGGATGCGAGGCTACAAGCAAGCGTGATTCTACCTGGCAGATCATAAGAGACAGAAAGAGGTATTTTTTTAAACCTAGATTGGGAAACAAATGAGACATACACTTTTATTATTTGTTGTTTATTGTTTGGGGTTATTTTCGACAAGCCACGCTCAGCTCGGAGTATATCCCGATACACCGGCATATACTCGTGGTGATACGGTTCCGGATTTAAATTATCTTTCACATAATGCCCTGCCGGTGATTGGTGCCTGGTTTTGGGAGAAAGATGCGTTTAAGCCGGAGGGGTATAAATATTTTATTGATATTGTTAAAGACCATTCTTGTTATGATTGGTTAACAACAGCGGTTAAAGGGCCAGGAAAGACAATAGCTGATTTTGATGTTCACAATCAGATTAAGCGGGCGGTGATATATGCAAAAGCAAGAAATATCAGGATGTCATTATGGATAGATCCAAGATTATTACGTCGGAAATTTGAAGCAATGTACCCCGATGAACTCCAGGGGTCCTTATGGTTAAAAGAAGTTCAGCTTTCAAGGGATAAACCCATTGAAACGGTTGTCCGTAGTATCGAACTCGGCGATCACATGACAGGCGGCCAGACGCCGTATATTTCTCTTCAAGGCTCATTGATTCGGGTTTATTCCTATCATAAGACAGCAGATGGCATTGATCCGAATACACTAAAAGATATAACAAAAGCGTGTATAGCAACAATATCATCGAAGGATTCGGTGGTGGTTCGTATTCCTGCAACCGGAGAGAACAGTCAATTACAGGCCTGTGTAATGGTCTCGTTCACACGGCTGACTCCCGCGGTATTTGCCCCTCACCTCATGGCGTTTCAAAATCAAATGATTGAAGATTATGCAGACACTCCTTTGGGTGGAGCGGAGTACCCCGAATGGGGATTCCCGCCCAGTTATCCCATAATGAAGATGAAGGCATTGGGACATTTCTGGTATTCAAAATACTATGCAGCGGCATATGCAAAAAAAACCGGAGGCAGGGATTTGTTGGCTGACTGTTTACTGATGTATCTTGGTATGAAGGGGGAAAAGAGCGACCGCATGATGGCAATTAACAATTATATGGAATTGAACTGGCAGCGAAACAGTGCTTTGGAAGATGATTTCTACCATGCTACAAAAAAGGCTTTCGGGCCTGAGGCGACCGTGATAAACCATCCTACCTGGTGGCCTTATCCCAATAGCTTTGAATATAGAAAAGATGGCCTTGACTGGTGGACTGCAACACGGGACCTGGCACAAACAGACGAGACCACTCCCTTTGCTGTACGAACTGCCCTTTCAAAGAAATGGAATAGCCCGGTTTGGTATAATCAGTATTATGCAACCAATAAGAAAGATTATCAAACAGCCCTTTGGAGTTACGTACTTGGTGGTGGACGAATCGATTTTCACCCTTTTTATCCTCGTTCTAACGAGGACAAAGAAAAAAATGAGCGGTTAGGTGGAGAACTTGCGCTGCTCCGGGGTGATCTTATGCGGGGGGAAAGCCGGGTTCGCCTTTTAGACTTTATTACCAAAAGCCCTCTGGATTGCCCTGTCGCTGTTGTTTTTGGGCATGCTTCTACGATGAACTGGGCAGGGCCATATTTTGAACAGTTAGGGATGAACCTGGTAGACAGCCTCTGGAGTATGGGTATCCCGACAGACCTCATTCCGACGAGTGAAATTGACAGTCACAGCCTGGTTATTGATAAAGACGGATGGATACGTTATGGTAAACAGCGTTATGCCGCTGTGATCCTGTACAACCCTGAATTTGAGAAACCATCAACTGAAGAATTTTTCAATGAAGCGTCTAAAGGGCGAACCAAACTTTTTCGAATAGGGAATTGGACCAGGACTTTTAACGGAAAGGCTTTTGATGGGAATGCAGCCTTGCCTCGAAACATGGTTGCAGGTAACATTAAATCGGTGATGCTGGAAGTTCCAAAAATATTGAAGAAGGGGGGTATTGGACTTCAAACTCCTGCGACACGGATCATGAAAGGCTTTGCAAGGCCCTCCAATGCTCCCCGCAGTACCGGATTCTGCCGCCTGATTGACGGAACCCTTGTTCAGGTGGCCGGAACGGACAATGTGGCCGGAGATGTAATTAATTCGAAAATGAAGGTTGGAAAATATGATGTTTCTTTTAAGGCCATTGGGGTTGCTGCTGTCAGGCTGGATGAAAAGGGTCGTGTAGAGACTATGGCAGCAGGTGGTCTGAAGTATTTTAAAGCCGGTGGTCTTGATGTTAAACTGGACGAACCGGTTGATGTGGCATTATGGAGAACTGACGATGGAGGATTTAAAGGCGTCATTCAGGGGTTAAAGGGCAAAATACCCCGACAATTGTTAACCCTCACCAAAGACTGGACCCGGCTTTCTGTACCTGTTCCGTTACCGGAATAAGATATTGGCCTCATCCTGTTTTTGCGTCTCCGGAACACAAAGAAGTGATTAAAGGCTCTAAAGAAGTTTCGATTAGAATTGAAATACAACGAGTATCGGGGATAAGCACGCTTACCAGGTAGAATCGACCTCCTGGCGTGACCCAGTAGAAGTTGTGCCTAATGAGGCTTTTCTGAAGTGGGATACTTCATCGGCTCCTGAACATGATTTCATGCGGTAAAGAAATGGTCCGGCGCTGAAGGGAATCCAATAAACAATGGCAATATTATTGAATGCCGTCCCTCAATAATTCCGGAAATGAAATTTAATCTCCCAAACGATTGGGAATGTGAATTTTTTGCCTGAACTTGCACACCGCTGACTTCATAAGCGCGTTTCACCCGTTTGATCAGACTGCAAAGGCTTTTTATCCAAGGTATGTCCGGATATCAGGTCATTTCTTAAACGTCGCTTGCGAAATACGGTTAGTATTTTTGACGCTTATATTGTTTTTTTGCCTGTTCCTTTTGCGGGAATGGCATCATCCGTTGGATGTTTTTGCCCGGAGTCTTTCCGGCAGATCCGGTTGGAAAACCGGGCGGCAGGAACATCCTGATGGATCTGTAACGATGGGTGTACATTGCGCCATGTGGTTGGTGGAAGACCTGAACCGGCCGGTCTTTTGATTGCGTGCTGTGGAGACTATGTTACCGCTTTTGGTGATGACCGGGATGATGCAGATCAAAAACAAAATCGCCGGCAACGTTGGATGATATCGGTAATAAAATTAAATTCATGCTCATGAGATTAAAACAAAAAGTGGCGGTAGTTACAGGAGCGGCGGATGGCATCGGTCTCGCCATTGGCGAGGCCTTCCTGCAGGAAGGAGCCATCCTGATAGCGGGCGATATTAATGCGGAAAAATGCCGGGCGGAGGCCGGCAGGCTGGGTGCAGACGGTGGGGTGGTGCGCGCGGTAAAGTGCGATGTAGGTGTGACGGCGGATGTCAACCGGATGATGGAGGCGGCCGTCAGCGAGTTTGGCCGGATCGATATCCTGGTCAATAACGCCGCCATAAGCATCAGGGGTAATATTATGGAAATGCCTGAATCAGATTGGGACCAACTGATGAATACCAATCTTAAAAGCGTATACCGCACCATCAAAGCGGCGCTGCCCCATATGATCCGGCAACGGTCGGGTAGCGTCATTAACATCGCTTCCGCCCAGGCGCACCGGAGTTGGCATGATTGGACGGCCTATGCCGCGGCGAAGGGCGCCATCCTTTCCATGACCAACCAGCTGGCGGGCCAGTTCGGCGAGTACAATGTCCGGTTTAACAGCCTGTCGCCCGGTGCTATTATGACCCCCATGAATGAAGAAAGGGCCCGAAACGAAGGACCGGACTTTTTGAGTGAAAGTGCTCAGATGCACGCGCTGAAAAGAATGGGTACGCCCAGGGAAGTGGCTATGGCGGCTGTTTTTCTGGCCTCTGAGGAAGCAAGCTTTATTCTGGGATCCGATATCAAGGTGGATGGCGGCCTGTGTACGTTGCCCAGACAGTTCGAATAAGGGTTTAAAAAAACAAATCAGCGACTAAAATGAAACAGGCTTTAGAGGGGGTGAGGGTACTGGACTTCTCTCAGTTATTACAGGGACCCTATGCCACGCAAATGCTGGGAGATCTCGGCGCGGATGTGATCAAGGTAGAACGATATGGCCAGGGGGATATCTATCGGAAAATGACTTTTCTGAACCAGTGGATCGCGGGGGACGAGTCGCCCTGCTTTATGGCCTGGAACCGCAACAAAAGATCCATCGCCATTGATGTGAAGCAGGATGAAGGAAAGGAGGTCATTTTAAAATTAGCGGCCCGGGCGGATATTGTGGTGGAGAATTTCAGACCAGGGGTGATGGAGCGGCTGGGGTACGGATATGAAACGCTCAGGGAGATCAATCCGCGCATCATATATTGCTCCGCTTCCGGGTGGGGAAGTGACGGGCCTTATCTCAAAAGGCCGGGTCAGGATCTGCTGGTACAGAGCGTCAGCGGCGCGGTGATGACCAGCGGCAGAGCTTCGGAAGGGCCTGTCGCCCTGGGTACCGCCCTTTGCGATCAGGTGAATGCCCTGAACTGCGTGTATGCTATCCTGGCCGCCTTGTATTACCGGGAAAAAACCGGCAAAGGCCAGGAGATAAAAACCAACCTGCTTTCCTCGGCGA
>DASULB010000587.1:0-8506 GCA_036278455.1 Chitinophagaceae bacterium
GCTGGCTACCGCCCAATAATTATCAAAGTAGGATTTCTTATTTTATAAATCTCTCCCGGTGGGAGGGATTTTTCTGTTTTATGGAATGATCCTTCCCTGCTGCCTGCACGGGCGACGTTTCGGGATAAAGCGCTGAGTGAACGGATAGGAGACCCGGGAAAGGCCGGGAGGCTCTTTGGCAATCCAGGATGGCTAGAATGCTGAGATAAGTCCGTTTTTTAGTGCTGGCCAGGCCATTCGGATAGACACTTTTGTAACCGTAGTTCAGCCGTGACGTGCAGGTTTTGATGGAATAGGATCGCATTGGGCCCACCCATGCTAAAAGCTGGAGCAATTTTTTAGCCTATACATCCATAACAGAATGGAACAGACGGATACAAGGCAGCATAGAGAGCAGGAGCCGACTGACATCGGAATAGCAGAAGACATCGGGCAGATTCATCTGGCTCCTTTCATTAAATGCGTACCGTTGCCAGCCATTCCCTCCGCCAAGCTCAGATGGGCAATACAGGATCTTAACGCCTTCCGTCAAAGTGAGTCTGTTTACCATTGGAATAAGCCGGTTTAGAAGCCATATCACCGTTATGGACATCCTAAACAGGTACCCCGCCACCTTGCAACCGCAAGTAGATGCTGTCTATCACCGGAGCAGGCAATACCGATATATAGGCGGAGACGTATTCCTCCCGGCGGTCAAGATATGCAACGCGTAGGGCCGCTGCTTGTCAACATGCACTGAACTCCCCCATAGATACCTTTCCCAGTTCGCCCAGGGGATAACTGTTCCCCTGATCATTTTCCGCAGTGACCAGGGCATTCAATTCAAAAAGCCTGTCGGTGATTCCGTTGATGCTACGTATTGCACGGGTGTTCGAGAGATCCCGGGTGAGGGTAAGAGTGGACAGTAGTACCCTTTCCGGCATTGATATACCCCTCTGCCACGAGATAATGATGATGCGCTACAATGGCGGCGGGCTGGTAAGATTGCTTGCAACCTTTAATTCAAGCGAGTATCACAAGAGAGTAAAACCAGCATTTTAAATTCTTATTATCCATGGCGAAAAAAACTTAGCCGCTACAAATCTGCACCGGCTAAATTCAAATGTATATTGTTACTTAACCTTCTGTCTACCGCTTAAAGGTTTCATCAAATGTATAAGCACCGCTCAGGATCGTAAACTTAACATGAAACTCCCCTGTTGTGGCATCCGAACTGCTTTCGAGTACCTTGGCCCCATAAGCATCAGGTTTGCTTGATGAGGTCCCCGCCTTTACAGATATTGAACCATCGCCGTTGAAGTGATACTCCGTATATCCGCCAAAATAATCTCCTATGCTGCCCGGCTGACTCACGGTATGCTGATCCACGGTACTCAATGGCATCACATCGGTAAAATCAGCTGTCGCCGATCCGCTTATCTTTACATGATAATGACTATAGGTACCTGCAAAAGGAGATGAGAGCAGCCATAATCCCAAATGATTCCAACTGCTTACATCAATAGAACTCTTGGTGATCGTAAAGGGTAATACATAATTATGTCCAGCGGGTAATTTATCCGTTTGCATCAATAGGTCGGCATATGCCTCTCTTTGCTTGGCCGGCACGGTGAGTTCAAAGGGAATGCTGGCGGATTTGCCATCAATAGAGAGACTGTACAGGCTGTCCGGCAGTATCTCCATCGGTATCCAATCATAAGGGTATGTAGGATCGGTCTTATGATGAGAAGGATCTTTCAGGTAATCAGCCTGCGCCTGTTTGGCAGCAGCGTCCTGTGACGCATTGTATTGTGTTATCAAGTCGGGCTCAAGGTCAAGCGTGGCAGTCACCGGCGTATTAAGCGGGTTTACGGAAGCCACATTGATGTATATTTTATAAGAGGTTGTTGTATCCGGGCTCCATGTAATGCCGAATGGTTTATTCAGATTTGTCGCAGACAATGGCAACTCTACTGACGGTTTGCCTTTAGAAAAATCTACATAATATTTATTATTCTTCAGACAGGAACCGAGCAGAAAAATACCACCCGCCAAGGCTGCAAAGAGGAAAGTTGATTTATTAAAATATCGTTTCATGATAATCAGTTTTAAGATTAAATGATGTTCAGCCAATCAATGAATTTATTTCATCCAGAATATCTTGGATGATTGAGGATCATTGCCCCCAGCAATTGCTGCCTTATAAGCGGCCTGATTTCTGTCAGCTTCTGATTTGGGGAACAAATACTTATTGGGAATATGCCTTGTCGCTCCCGGATATTTTGTCAATGGTAGAATACCTGTCCCGGGAAAGCCTGTCCGGCGATACTCTGTCCAGGCCTCATAGTTATCTGAAATGGCCGAAGCGGCCCATTTCTGGGTAACGATCGCCTCTATCTTTCTGCTGGCAGGGGTCGCATTCCAATCGGACAATACTTTACCATTGGCATAATACGCCGCTGCAGCGTCATCCGCATTAACAACACCCAGGTATTCAAAAGAAGCGGTGATCCCTTTTTGGAAAAGATCTTTTGCATCGCCTGACATCCAGCCACGCTGCACGGCTTCTGCCTGTAAAAAATAACTCTCCGCGGCCGATATCAGCGGAACAGAGGCGTCAAAGCCCTTCATTACACCATGGCCTACACCTGAGGCGCCACCTGAATTGGTTAATTCCACAGCAGCATCCCGGTCACCATAATAAGAGGCCTTATAGTCACTGAACGTGGAGTCCACCGCCGTATATTCGCTCATAGTCGGGTCTACCCCGGGAGGGGCATACATATAAAACAGGCGGTCATCATTATAATCTAGAAAGAAATTAACTAACGCGCCTCCTGCATAACGATATTTAAATCCATCGGAATATAACGTTCCGCCGGGATTCGTTCCAAAAACGTTCCATAAAGGATTCTGTTTATCTGCAGAGTTAAGATAACCGGGATTAACCATCGCGTCAGCCGTAAGATAACCGACACTTGTCGTTTTCGATAGCTCAGCCTTAGCATCGGCAGCAGTGATCACATTGGATTGACGGATGAGAAAACGCAGTTTCAGGGTATTAGCAAATGCCAGCCAGTCCGTCATGTTCCCGCCAAACATGATGTCATTGGCCCCCGGATTGGTCGCATTGGGATTATTAGCCATGGCATCCTGTATACTAAGAATAGCGGAGTCCAGTTGTGCAATGCTTTCCTTATAAATATCAGCACCCTTATCATAGGCGGGAAAGAAATCGGCGCTTCCCTGAAAAGCCTTGCTATAGGGTGCTTCATTATATGAATCCACGAGGTGCTGATAACCAAAAGCCTTCAGGATCTTAGCTATTGACAAGATATACTCCGTATTTTCTTTCCCTTTCGCCTGTTGTTCGATGTAATTCACATTTTTAAGCTGCCCAAACCAGAAATCCCAGTCACCATCTGTATAAGCCAGATAATAGGTATAGGTATTGGCATCAATAGAATAACTGCCGCTATATGAATAGAAGCCCATCCAGTTTCCGATACTCTGGTAGCCGGAAGTGATCTGGGTAGCATAGCCGGTGAGCACCGGCGGTAATATTAATTGCAACGGCGCTTGCGAAGGCTGGTTGGGGTTGTTGGCCAGGTCGGTCAGAAAGCCCTTGCCACAACTTGACATAAATGCCAGGGATCCCACCAGCAATGTGATATAAAGAAGTCGTTTCATAATTTTCATTTTTTAATAATCTGATCAGTTAGTCTTGAAGATTTTCCAGACATGAAACATGATGTAAAACGGATTAAAATTTAACATCCAGGCTAAAGCCGAATTGCCGGGTTGGAGGTAATTGCTGATAGTCGGTAAAGCCCTGTTCATTACCACTGTTATAGTTAAATTCAGGATCCGTCCATACATTTTGGGAAGGACGTAACATCAGCAAGTTTTTAGCCATTATCGTAAAAGTCAACCCTGTCATCCAATGAATATTAGGAATCAAGCTCTGAAAGTCATAGGACAGGCTGATATTGCGCAACTTCCAGAATGCCGCATTTTCTATATATGTAGTGCCTGCCGCCGCGTATTGTTCGTTGGTCCAGAAGGTGGCGTTTCCATCAGCTACATAATATTTGTCATTGGGTATGTATTTACCATTTTCCTCATAGACGGAATTGGGAAAAATAAAACGCTGACGACCGTTCTGCGTCGTAAAGGCGCTGGTCCCCGTGAAATTCAATTGATCTCCCACATAAGCAAAGAACACATTGCCTGCCCGGTAAGAAGCCTGTAAATACAGGCTGAAGTTCTTCCAGCTAAGCCTCGTATTAATGTTAAGCAGATACTTGGGATTTACCTGTCCCCTGACTGCCTGGGTATCGGTCAGCTGGGCATAACCGGTAGTCGGGTCTATAATCACCCTTCCCTGCGGATCGCGTTTAAGTCCATCCGTTTCTATGACCGGGAAGGGCCGACCCTTCACTGCGTGAATGCCGGCAGGGATATCATAAAAGTAACTTCCCGTCTGTATAAGAAAGTCCCCCACCCCCTGGTACATGGATATTACCTTGGAATTATTGATGGTAAAGTTAACCCCGATATCCCATTTCAGTCCATTGGCGTTATTCTGCACTGCAGTGACATTGGTGCTCAATTCTAATCCCGAGGTCATTACGTTGCCGGCATTTACATAAGCACTGCCATAACCGGTAGCATAGGAAACATTTACAGGAAAGGTCTGGCCGGTGGTATTATCATGATAATACTCGGCGGTAAAATTGATGCGATCATTCCAGAATCCCAATTCAATACCCACTTCCTTTTCAATCGTCAATTCCGGTACAAGGTCGGGGTTGTTATAGGTGTCATCCAATGATAACCCGGCCTGTCCTCCATACGGATATCCTGTCCCCACATCAAATACGTTCTGAATATGATAAGGCGCAAGCGTAATATCACCTGTATGGCTATAAGCGGCCCTTAACTTACCATAGGTCAGGAAATTCTGTGATTTTAACGAAGCGATGGCATCTGTAAACACCCACGATGCATCAACCGCCCAAAAATTATAAGCGTTTTTGCCTTTGGGCAGCAACGAAGTCCAGTCCCGACGGAAATTGCCATGCAGGAAAAGGTAGTTTTTATAGCCAAGGGTAAGATCACCGTACCCGCTGATCATTCTTGTTTTATTCACTCCTTGCTGGCTCTTATCAATGTTGTAGTCTACATCAGTTGCTCCATTAAGCTCGCCAATACGATAGTTGGTATTATAAAAATTATCGATAAACAGGTCTTTTGAACCAACAGTTGTATAAGAGGAATAATTATTTGCATAAGGCTTTTCATTGATAGAATTCCCCAGAATCAGCGTTCCGTCAAAATCACCTACTTTCTTATGAAAGGTCGCCATAATATCCTGGTTGATACTCCGGGCATTAGCATTGGTATAAGTTGCCATGCCATTTTGGTGGGCACCCAGCTGGGAGGGTATGTTACTGGCACTCCATGGATCACTGACGGCATAAGGAGAGAAATTGACAGCAGCGATGGTACCACTGTTGTAATAGTCAGAGAATTGAGTGGCTGCACGGTAAGTGAGGTTCAGCCAGTCCGTTGCCTGCAGATTCAAGGTCAATACCCCTGCGAAATTGTTGCTCCGGTTTATTTCCCTTGAATTATAGATTTGCCACCAGGGGTTGGGATAATAAGCATTGTAATAATTCTCCAGGAAGTAAGGGCTGTTGGGATCTTTAAGTCTTGGATCTTCCAACGGTACGTTGGCGCCCTGGTTCAACAGGTTCCAATATACCGGGCGTCCCTGATAGAAATCATTACCAGCAGTATTGGAATAATTCTGTGAATAACTCAAGTTAAATTGCGCCGAAAATATGCCAAACGTTTTCTTACCGGAAACATACAAACTGGTCCGCCGCGCTTGATCCTTGGGAACCACACCTTTAGTACTTACATCCTGTACTGATATAAAATAGGAGTTCTCATTATCTCCTCCCGAATAAGATAAGTTATTTTGAATGCGGTAACCCGTTTGAAAGAAAGCTCTTCTTGGGTCAGGGCTTACTGCTTTAAATGGCGTTTTAAAAAAGGTACTGTCTGCCAGAGGACCACCAATGTACCCTAGATTAGGATCGCCGTTGAATGGCATTCCATAGTTTTGATTCTCGTAAGGGACATATAAATAATCACCTGTATAAGGGTTCCGGTAATTTTGTGTGGGATCCCAGGGGAAAGCGCCTGTCTCACCACCATTCGGTGAAAATTTAGTTTGTAGCTTGGGCATGTAAGATACCCTTTCAAACATGGTCGTATTGTTGAATTCAATTTTAGGCTTACCTCCTTTACCGCCTCTTTTGGTGGTAATGATCAATACCCCATTGGTGGCGTCCACACCATATAATGCAGCTGCACTCGCGCCTTTCAGTACCGTTACACTGGCTACATCATTTGGATTGATCGAACTTAGAAGGTCACTGCGGACCGGTACGCCATCCAGAACAATGAGCGCCTGATTGTCAGCATTCAGATGGCGATAGCCTCTGAGAACGACACGGATACCGGGGTCTACACCGTTGTTGATGGTGTTGATCTGCAGTCCGGATACTTTACCGGTCAAACCTTCTCCGATGGTTACCGGCCGGGATTCCGTTAAATCCTTGCTGTTGACCTCTTTGGTACTATACCCCAGTTCCCGCGAAGCACGCTGAATGCCTAATGCCGTGACTACCAGTTCATTTAACTTGGCGGTACTGGACTCTAGCGTTGCATTCACAGTAGAACGGTCGTTTACTTCAACTTCTTGTTGGGTAAACCCTATTCCCCTGAATATAAGGGTGGCTTTTGCAGATGGGACGGAAAGTTCATATTCTCCGTCAGCGTCGGTGGCCGTCCCGGTATTGGTACCCTGAACCTGCACCGTAATTCCTGGTAATGGATCATTACTAGCATCCGTCACCTTTCCGCTGACTCTATGCTCTTGCGCAAATGCCAGCGAGCAACTCACTACTAGCATAGTGAGGACTAGTATAGTTTTCTTCATAGAGATTAAATTTTGGTTGATAGATATACAATAGTAGAGGTTTTTGACTGTTTTAACAAAATTTTTTGATAAAAGAAAGTTAATTTTATTTTTCATTTTTCTAATAATGGCTAATGTTCCGTCTCTATTTATAGAAATATCTAATAAAAAAGCCCTGTAATTTTGTAGATATTCAATATTCCCATTGAAAATTTAGAGGAGGGTTTCCATCGCCTTAAGGCTTGGAAGCGCCTTTATTTAGAAAAACAATCCTCGAAAGTTGGAAATACCACGAGAGAAGCATGCACATAGGAAAAAGGACCAGGATGCGGGGAGTCGTCCCGTCAGGGATCGGTTAAAAAAACATCACTAATATAATAGACACACCCTAAGCTGGATTTCTCTATCCCTTCCCTTTAAGCTCTCCACCTCAGCCCAGGCTTCATGTATTGACTCTTCAGATCAAAATTTGCAAATACACATGTATATTACCGTGTTCACCCTGCCCGGAATCGAGGAATTCAAGAGCAGGGAGGCTTATGATAAAATAGTGCTCAAGGGTATTTTAAATTCATGAGGCCATTGTTATAAAACGGGAGTTCATATTCCTTTTCGGCTTTCTCCTTTTCTTTTTTGATCGTAATGTCAACAATGAAAGCAATGACAAGTCGTTCATTTCCCACTTTAAATGGGCTCAGACTTACTTCCACGAATATTTTTCTCTGGGATCTGAATGAAACAGGAAACGATACATCGGCGGGGTAGTAATGATAGCATGGTCACAAGGACAAATCTGCAACTGGAGAGCCCCTCCTTACCCCGAAAGAAATATCCAAAGGACGTGTTCAAGCGCAACATATCCCACCACTGACAAAAGATCAGAGACGAGATCCCACATTAAGGGGCTGGGCGAACTATTTTAAGGGAGGAAACGCATCGAATGCGTTCGATGAAATAAAACGCTGGTTGGATTTAAAGATACGACGTCATTTAATGGAAGCGATGAAGCGATCGGGTTGCGCCCGGAAAAGGTGGAGTACAACGGGATTGTTTGCTATATATAACATCTATAGCGACTTAAAGCAACCTCTTGGAAAGCTAACCCGGTGCTTTAAACGGATAAAGCTTGGTTCGAAGTTGTTGGGAGAGCGTAGTTCCGGGCCCCCATAAATTTATCGCTGTTAAACTGGATCATATGATCCAGTTTAACCGCTAAACCAAACCGTTGTATCCCGGACAATATCGTTGAGATATTCTTATACTCCGTTGCCCAGCGTTGATAGAAGAGGCTAAAAAAACAAAAACCTGTAAATTCTTATTTACAGGTTTTTGAAATTTGACCAGTGGAGCCGGCGGGATTCGAACCCGCGTCCAAACATCGGCCGAAAAAGCCTTCTACATGCTTATTATCAATGCGATATGTATCATACTTTCCCAAATGGTTACTGACTTTTTGCTATAAGTTACCTAAAAGGTTACTGAAAGCAAACATACCCCTTTTTAATTAATTAATTAAATTTGACCGATGAAGCAACA
>DASULB010000588.1:0-10840 GCA_036278455.1 Chitinophagaceae bacterium
TGATTGGTATAATCATTCGTTGAAGCCCAAAGGATATAGATATCAAAAACACCGGCTTCATCTACCTGCTGCTGCATAGACTTTCCTTGTAAGGAGGAAAAGCCTGCTCCGCCAACCCCAAAATTAGTAACATCCATTCCAAGGTATCTTTTCCACAGAACCTTAGCACTATCGCTTGCCGGGATCTCTGACACAGAACCACCAAAGACCGCCACAGATTTTCCGTAATTGAAGGATTTTTTAAATGATAACTGATCAGCGCTGGTTTGTGAAAAAACATTCCCTGCAATCAGTAGAAACAAAATAACTAAATAACTCATTCTTGTTTTCATAATATAGCACATTACACGTCAACGGATATGTTTATTTTTAAAATTAACACTGGTGTATCAACTTTTCAAATGCTAAATTAACATTAAGTTTTTTTTATTTAATAAATTAATAATCATAATATGATACTGCCTTAATTTACGCACCACCATTAACGGGTTATCAACAATGGGATATATGAAAAGCATTGGCCCAACAAATGCCATGAGTTAAATAACCAATGTTGACATACAATTGTTAGACCTATTTTCTGTAACTTTGACTCTATGTACACGGTAGACCAAATATTGGCGATTCTAAAGGAGAAAAAAGACTATCAACAGCAAAGGTATCCTATTTCTGAACCAGGCATTTTTGGCGCGTATGCAATGGGAGACTTCAAGGAAAGAAGTGACATTGATATTCTTGTCGATTTCAATGACAGGATGGACGGCTTTGAATATATTCGACTTGTCCATGACCTGGAAGATACATTTAAGCAAAAGATCGATGCCTTTTCCCGAAAAGGCATAAAGGCTCAATATTTACCTTATGTAGAAAAAAGTCTCATTCATGTTTGAACGTAATTTAGCGCTGCTACTTTGGGATATTAAAGTTTCAATTAGTAGGATTTTAGCGTATACGGGGGTATGAGCTTTGAGGCCTACGAAGATGATTCCTAGACCTAGGACGCAGTGGAACGGAATTTTGAAATCATCGGAGAGGCTGCATCTCGAGTTCAGGATGATTTTAAAAAGTTGCATCCAAGTATAGAATGACGCATCATAAAAGACTTTCGGAATTTTATTATTGGTGAATACTATGACATAAACCATGAGATCGTTTGGGACATCATTCAATTCCGTTTGCCGGATTTATTGCTGGGGATTGCAAACTTGATCCCGGCTATCACCTGGCTTATGGATTTCACAGGACTGCCGGTTAAGGGAATAATAATATTAGATTTTAACTTCACTATTATTACAGGCGTTGGTAATATACTAACAACACCAGGAGATCTAATAAAATTTAAAATACACTCTTTTCACTCCATTACACAAATTCTGTTGTGCCCCGATGATACCCAAAGAGGGATTTTCATTGACATTGGCTTTAAATGCACTCCCAGTTCCCTTAAATCATATCTTATTAAGCATCCCGGATATTTATTATGACGATTCCTCAAATTTTCAGGAGTATTGAGATAAAACACTATTCAATAACAAGGCGGTAAGAATCAATAAGACTGGTGAGGCGCCCACAAATACACCCGTGGAAGAACTTATATTGTGTCGTATTTACCAAGGGATATATGATCAGGCACTTTACAGGCATCCTGAAACCTCGCTGCGGGAACCCTCGCAAAATGCTTCACCAAAATATTTCACGACGCGTTTCACCGACTCCCTTTCGGCTGCAGCTTATGATCAGTTCAAAATTCACGTCATTAACCAATCTATGAAAAGAAAGAGTTTATAGAGCATGTCCCTATCCTTCCTTTAAATCAACGATCCCTGTAAGAATATGGAGGTTAATTGATCACTTTTGCACTCACCTGCGATGTATCCAGTTTTAGTTTCCCATTTTCGATATATCTTATCTGAACGCTGTCGCCGGGGGCGGTCCCGGATGGGTTACCGACGAACAGTATGGTATATAGCTTCTGCTCCTCAAGGGTAATATTCCTGGAGGCGTTTATTTTAGCACCATTATTAATCGCTATTGTTACGGGGCCGGATTTGATCTGGGTAAAGGAGGATACATCCTTAAAAGCGGGTTGATCGTTCACCACCACACTTTGACTATCACTGATCATCACCTGAGGTTTGCTTGAATCCGTCACCGCATTAATATAGCGAATATAGGATTCACCGGATATCCCTGAAAGGCTATCGATATTATCCGATACGACGATATTGTTATAAGTCCCATTTGCGCCCGTAACAAATACAGAATAATACTTTCTCGGTAAATATTTATAGGTCGTTGAGGCAAAGGAATTACCACTACCTGCGTCAAATGCCACTGTAGATCTTTCGCCGGGGTAAATACTAACATATCCACCCGTATAACTCACATAGGGTAAAGGCGGTCTAAGTGTATTACCGGATAGTGAGATGCCAATTAAGGGCTTATCAGGGGAAAGATTGAAGGCCATTAATCCTGCCACATCTGGTTGATTATTATTATTATCATTTTTCGAGCATGAATATAATGCCAGGATAAACATGCAACTGCCAATTAAGAGCAAAGTATGCTTCAGCGGAAACGGGTTTTTCATGATTGACGGTTTAAGATAGATGAACAAATAAAAATCGAGACTTAACTGATATCGTTCCGGATCAGGCAATGGCCGAAACCGTTTAACCAATCGCGTACAAAGTGGGTGCCAAATTCATACAAAATAAAATCACGTATTTATTTTCCGGGAAATCAAAGCCCGGTTGGGACTGCTTACCCGGGCATTTTGAAAACAGGATTAATCGCTGAAAACTGATAACGCTCTGTTATACAATGACCGGGCGTCAAGATCAATACAGCGCTCGGCACCCTTAGAAGACCAGCTCAGGTCTGACATAAAAATGACACTATTGTTATTAAAACGAATTGGAGATTAGTATGGCAGATATTAAAAGAGCTGCCGTGGGAAAGTTTATCAACAAAACAGTCGTATCGGCGCGCTGAAAAGCCATATATCAGCAGGAAGTTTGGTGTTTTTCAAATAAATTGGGTATTATTGCATGTTTCATCATTTCTAAATTTTTGATAAAAAAGTATTTTAATTTCCATGGAAACATCTTCCAATAGTACAGTTGAACTCTTCAATAACCTGATCGGTATCAAATTTCAGCTCTATAACAGCCTGTTCACCGCGCTGCCTTTTCACCGGGTAGAAAAAACCGGGGTTTTGCTATCAATGTTTCTTTTACATTGCGAGGAACGCTATAATAAGAAAAACAGCCCCGTCCATATCGTAGATATTTTCCTAAAGCAATACACCAATTATAAGACGGAAAAGGAAAAAATCGATCTTTTATTCCGTTTTGTTCAATATACCGAGCGTCAGGTAGTTCTTTTCGATGCCCTGGAGGATGCTGCCTTTGATCAGCTGCATCAGATGCAGGGAGCCGGGACGCTCAGCCACCTGCTTTCTGAAGTGAAAAACAGCAGACTTGAACCCGAATTGCTGAAGAAGCTGAAAGATTTCTCGGTAAGGCCTGTTCTTACCGCACATCCAACCCAGTTCTACCCCGGAGAAGTATTGGGGATTATTCACGACCTATCCAGCGCGCTGATCAAAGATGATGCCTCCCGCATCAACGCTTATTTACGGCAATTGGGAAAAACACCCTTTCTGAAAAAGGAAAAGCCAACTCCTTATGATGAGGCGATAAGCCTTATCTGGTATTTGGAAAATATTTTCTACCAGGCAGCGGGAAAAATTGCCTATGCGTTGAAAACCAACCTCGCTGATGCGGGGCCCGGCACCCACCATGTCATCAGAATGGGCTTTTGGCCGGGTGGAGACCGCGACGGTAACCCCTTTGTGAATGTGGATATTACCCTTAAAGTCGCAGAACAGTTAAGGGGAGCCATCTTGAAATGTTATTACCTGGACGTACGCAAACTGAAACACAGGCTGACCTTCAAAGGCGTGGAAGAACTGGTGGATAAGCTGGAGAACAATATATACAATAATTTATTTATCCCGGCCCATAAGCTGGACATCACCCAAGACGATATCTTAAAGTCGTTGCTGCAAATCCGCACGATACTGATCAACGATCACAATAGCTTATTTCTTCAGCTGGTGGACGAGTTCATCAGCAAAGTAGAACTCTTTGGATTATACTTCGCCTCCCTGGATATCCGGCAGGACAGCTCAGTGCACAAGCCAATGATGGAATATATTGCGAAACAATCCGATGTCCTTCCTGACAATTACAAGGACCTGGGCGAGCAGGAGAAGATAGATGCCATTTTACAAATCAACAGGTCCGTTGATCCGGATTCATTAAAAGACAAGCTCTACCGGGATACGTTGCAAACCATCAGGGCCGTCAAAACGATCCAAAAATCTAACGGTGAAGAAGGATGCAACCGCTACATCATCAGCCATGCCACCTCGCCGCTGGACTTAATCGAACCTTATGGCTTTTTCCTGATGAGTGGCTGGAAGAAAAACAACCTGCCCATTGACATCATTCCACTGTTTGAGACCATCGAAGATCTGAAAAACGCCAGTGGCGTGATGACCGCCTTATACGAGAATAAGACCTACCGGGCGCATCTCAAAAACAGGAATAACACGCAAACCATCATGCTTGGCTTCTCTGATGGTACCAAGGACGGCGGTTACCTGATGGCCAACTGGTCGATTTACCAGGCCAAGGAACAGTTAACGGAAGCGTCCCGTAAATACGGTCTGGAAGTGGTCTTTTTCGATGGCCGTGGCGGACCTCCCGCCCGGGGCGGAGGTAAAACGCATCAGTTTTACGCTTCCATGGGTAATCGCATTTCCTCCAAAGAAATCCAGCTAACCGTACAGGGCCAGACCATCAGTTCCAATTTCGGGACCGTTGATTCAGCCCGGTTTAACCTGGAACAACTGATCCATGCGGGCATGAGCAACGATCTATTTCCGGGGCGCAGCAACGCGCTAAGTCCTGATGAGGAATCAGTTTTTCAGGCACTTGCCGAGGAAAGCTTTGGTGTCTTCCAGGAGTTGAAAAACAATCCCCTGTTCCTGGAATATCTCAGTTACGCCAGTCCGCTTCGCTACTATGGGAAGACGAACATCGGAAGCCGCCCTTCCAAACGTAAATCCAACACAAAATTGAATCTGAATGATCTGCGTGCTGTACCCTATGTAGGATCCTGGAGTCAGCTGAAGCAGAATGTTTCCGGTTATTATGGTGTAGGCTCCGCTTTGGAAAAACTTGATGAGTGCGGTGAATGGCCCGCCGTCGAGCATTTATATAAGCAATCAATTTTCTTTAAAGCATTACTGGACAACTGCGAAATGTCCATGAAAAAATGTTTTTTCCCGCTTACGGAATACTTGTCCAGCCATCCGCAGTTCGGTGTTATCTGGAAAATGATCTATCATGAGTTTGAGAAGACAAAGCGTTATATTCTCAAGCTTACCGGTAATTCCGAACTCATGGAAAGCTATCCGGTGGACAAGCTCTCCATCCAGATGCGGGAACGGATTGTATTACCGCTGCTAACCATCCAGCAATACGCCCTGACACAAATACGGGAGACTGGTGAAGCTAGACAAGATTCCCCAGATTTAAAATCATCCTACGAGAAGTTAGCCATGCGGTGCTCCTTCGGTATCATCAACGCTGCCAGGAATTCCGCCTGATCAACCGGGGTTTGCCGGCGGCAAATAGCGGGCAGGTGAACCGGCGGGGTTTCCACAGCAGGCTGATTCAATTATTTGCCGCCGGCTATCTGTGACTTTTCAATTTTGGCTGCTGCATACTCTGGCTGATGAACAACATTATGAATATCGCAAAAATAGCCTAACCCCATTACGGTATATCTGCCGGATGATATGATCAGACACCAATATCATTCCGGGTGCTGTCAAACGCCTGTTGTGAATCATTTTTCTGCGTTTATCCTTTTTCTAAAAATATCACCGCTCCTCCTTATTTTTGACCAGAAATAGTCATGGAATGTTATCAAATTGCCAATCAGAAAATGCTCCTTCAGGTTGCTCCGGATACTGCTGCGCATAATACGAACCACTATGTCCTTTTCCACTTCTCCCGATTCTTTTACCCTGCCCAGGAGTTCCAGAGAAAACAGGGCGAGCAATGCGCCGATAATAAATAAAAAATTCCACTGGTGAAGTGCTACCAGATGAAAGATCTTATTTACCCGCGGGCCGGTCCATTGTAATAATACACTCAATTGACGTTCGGTAAAATAATCAGCCAGATAACCGCCTATCAGTGGGGCAACAGAAGAAAAAAGCGCGGTGACCACATTCTTAACGGATAAATACACGATGGCGTCTTCTCTGGGGGCGAGTTTTAACCCGATATTCGTCAATGAAAGGTTAATGCCGGAGGTAGCAATTCCCATAAAGATATGTATGAATGCCAGCAAGGCTAAGTTAGCATAGGCTTGGGAAAAGATACCCACATAACACCAGGCGATGATACATCCGATGTATAAGGGAGCACCAATCGCAATGATGGTTTTGTTACTATACCGGTCAGCAAAGGTGCCCCATATCCGGATCGTGAGAATACTGCATAGCTGGCTAAGGATCCCCAGTCCAATAATATAGGAAAGGGAAAGCTTTAACGTGGTCAGCATAAACACGGTAAAAAAGGGTATGGCGATATTGATCGCGAATACCCAGGCAGAATTAAATACCAGCAGGCTTCTGAAATTGACGTTCTTCAAAGGCTGTCTGAAAAGCTTAAAGATATTTTCACGGCTCATTTCCGGTGCAGGCTCGGGTATTCCCGAAAGGACAAATGCACCTGTAATGCCGATAACACCCGCCAGGGCGAACATCATACCATAAGTAGTCAACAGAAACTGAGGGTAGTTTCTTTTTACATCATCCAGCAACAGGGCCAGCAGGATACTCAATATCACATTAAGCATCTGCATATAGCTGCTCCGGCGGGAAAAATAAGACCCGAGGGATTTCTCCGGTATCAGATCCTTCATCCAGGAATTCCAGGAAGGGCCGGATATCGATCCAAAGAAATAATAAAAAACCAAAAAGAAAATCAGCAGTCTGATAGACGCCATAGAAGGCAACACTAATGTCAGGCAACCAATGACAAGCAACGGTAACCGTGCCAGTAAAGAGCAGCACACACTCACCATGCGCCGGTTGTTAAAGCGGCGAACCAGCCATATGGATAACAACTGGAAAACGTTGGTAACTGTGGGTAAAGCGGCCAGTAGTCCGATCTGAAAATTGTTAGCACCCATTAACAATGCCAGTGCGACCAGGAAGGCGCCACCTGTAAGCGTGGACATTGCTTCCGAGGCCAGTCCCTCTCTGATACCGCGTCTTAAACCGGCCTGTACTTCAGATTCAGTCAATATTTGCTTAGGACGTAAACTCATAAAGAAAAACTTTCCTGGTCTCCTTGTTTTTACATCTTCATTGATTTTCAGGAGCCACAAAAGTTTTTGCAATGATTATACCAGCCATTTTTCCGTGCCCTGCCTATAAGCCGTGGGGAAACAAGAATTTACCCGGCTTTCATGAGTTGACCCGGACATCACCATGCCGGGTAAGCATCTATCTAAGATACAGGACAGGACGCGGACGCCCAATGCACGGCAATCCCCCGACCACACGGATCTCAGGTATCTGCGCCCTGATCTCCGGGATGATCATACTTCCAGAATAAAGAAGGGCGGGCGATATCCTTCCTGCATCAGAATGGGGAATGCCACATTGTAAACCTGTACACCGGATATTTCGCCCTTCAACGTACCGGTGTGGGCATGGCCATGGAAAGCGGCAACAACATGCCGCTGGACAAGTGGTTCTGCCAGCCTGGAGGAGCCCAGAAAAGGGTATATTTCTTCGGGTTCTCCTTTGATGGTCGCACTGACGGGTGAATAATGCAGGAGCGCTATTTTGGGAATATCATGATGCTCCTGATCCAGCCGGGCCAGCGCCCTGTCCAGATGCAGGGACTCATCCACTGCCTCCTGTACAAAAGCCTTCATGGCATTTTCTCCAAACATGGACAGCATATACTTGTCAAAACCGCTCCCAAAACCCTTTACGCCTGCAAAACCACAGCCTTTGATCATCACGGATTCTCCATCCAGGATATGCACATCCTCCCGCTGTATGATCTGCCGGATTTGTTTTTGGCGTCCTTTTTCAAAATCATGGTTGCCCAGCACGCCGGCTACCGGGATAGAACAGGCTCTTAATTCACCGGCCAATACTTTTGCCTCATCTTCATCGCCGGTATTTGTCAAATCCCCACAAATCAGTAACACATCCGCTTTAAGTGATACTTCTTTAAAATAGTCCGTCCATTTGCCTTCATCGGTTGCCTTGACATGCAGATCGGCAATGGCCGCAACCCGCAGTTTATCCATCTTATCAGGGATTTAAATTCCGTTACATAATACTTGCCTTATAATGCCACTGCTCGATATCAATCCGGTATTGTGTCTGGTCTATTAATGGCCCAAGACAGACGGCGCGGACAGCGGCAGGCAATTCATACTGCTGACGGGCACGTTCCAACAGTTCTTCAAAAAGCCATCTTGGAATAATATGCTGGTAATCGGTGGGGTAAACGAACTGGAACATGATCAGGGTGGATAACAATAAGTGCCAATGCTGGTCCAGGCGGGACAGCAACCGCTTCCAATCCAGGCGTTCACCCGATTTTAGCAGAATATGGTTGATATCGGCCCCGTCAAACCGGTAGCGGTTCTGAATGTATATCTTACACCAGATGATTTCTTCAGGCGCTACCAGCAAAATATCCTCCTCCAGGATTTGCGCATGGACCGCATGGCGAAGCCAGCTATCATCCACCCTGGAGATATTACTCGGCGTATCGAAAATAATATCGATGAAATAGTCTCCCTCAAATATCTTGGCGATCCAACGGATATCGGTAATTTCTGTGCGATAGCCCCTAGCGTTGAAGAATTTAAGGATGGCCGGATACGCGTTGGGTTTGCAAAATATATCCAGGTCCTTTGTATCGCGGTATATACCTGTATAATGGAATATGGCAAAGGCGCCACCCAGCATAAATTCAGCACCGCTTTCTTTTAGTAAAGTCAGCGCCTTTTTATAAAATATCCTGGCTTCCGGATGCTGCCCACCTTCATTATCCATTTTTAACTCCTTATAAAAAGGTTCAAAGAATAGCCTGTTTTTCTGAGACAATGCGCTCAATCAAGGGAAAAACCATTAAAACAACTCCAATATCATGCCATGACAGCTTCCGGTAACAGTGAGGGCTCCTGATACGAAATGCCGGACATTCAGCGCTTTATCACACCTATCTATGTTTCCACGATGACCTTCACCAGGGCCTCCAATCGTGCATTCCGCTATCATAATATCATTGTCCGCCCGCGATGGCTTTACGGGAAAAAACGCCCCGGATATCACATGAATCAAATGCCTGGCTAACTCAGCGTTCCCGCCGTTTGTCAGGTTGCCGCGTAAAATTGCCTGGCATCCTTTGTGCGCCACCATTGAAGGGATGTTCTTCATTTTGATAAGACGCGGTAATACCTTTAAAATAAACCAAAAAAGCAGGCAGCGCAGACAACAACATTGTGCAGCTGTCCTTTATAACACTTCAGGTGCCGGCAGCCGTCAAAATTCGGACTAGCGCTTCCATCGTCTCAGTTTATCAGCATATCCGGCTTTTTCAGAAACAGCGCATAACGTGGATGTAAAGGTCTGCACGATCCGCTTCCCAGATCAATTCGAATTTATCTCACGCGAAACCAAGCGTTCCCGAAGAAACAATCAAAAAACCTGCATATCCATTTAATTTACAAATGAACAGATCTTTCACCTGCCTTCAAACCAGGATCTCATGGAGAATATCTCAAAAACGAAACTAAACCCTCGTATGGATTTGAACGTTCTCTTCTTTGTTCATTTTTCAGCAGGACAGCCCGGTCAGCCGGTACACGAACAGCTATTAGCGGATCACTGACTTTCTTGCACGTTTATCCTTCAATTAAAAATAATTTCCGCCGGAGCCGGGGGAAATGCTCCGCTGTCTTCGCCTTCCCAAAGTGTGTAAGAATTTCTACAATCGATTATTTTTCAATGCGAAACTCACTCCAGATATTCTTTTGACAAGGGCCTGTATATCTGGCAAACTACTTTCACGAGCACTATACGGCAAATATTTTCATCTTTAAATTTTTAAGTCCTGCAGGAACAAACAAGATTGGAAATGAGGATATCGGCATTTCATCAGTTTTTGAATGAGACCTATTGGTCAGAACAATCGTTGGTAGCATCACTGCCTAAATTACAGAAAGCCTCCTGTACGGCTGACCTGGGAAATGCCTTTTGAAGGCTGCCGAGCAGCAGTTGATCAGATCAGAGGCTGCATTTGGTTCGATTGGTTTAAAGCCGGAGGCCGGCGAATGTCCTGGTATGAAGGGAATCCTGGCGGAATGTGACAAAGTCATTGCTGATACGTCTTGCGATACAATGGTCCGTGATGCGGCCCTGATCATCGTGGCACAAAAGGCAAAGCATTATGAGATCCCGGCTTATGGGAGTCTGATTTCCCTTGCCCAAACCATGGAAATGACTGAAGCGGCCGCATTCCTTTCAAAAACGCCGGAAGAGGAAAAACGGTCGGACCAGGTGCTGACAGAATCAACCGGCGTGCGGATCAATAAAGAAGCTGCATTGCTGCAGTAACAAACAGTGTTGCTTCGGGGTTTACCGTATCCGGTACCGGTATATCCGGGACACAACCGGTATCATGTAAAATAAGCAATAGGAAAAGAGCATTATCGAAGCATA
>DASULB010000589.1:0-12315 GCA_036278455.1 Chitinophagaceae bacterium
CCAAATGTGTACACAGCCGAATAAATGTTGAGCACTAAATGATCAGCCTTGAGAGAAAAATATCCCTGTTTAAATCACTTTTTAATAGCCGAAAGGATGTCTTTGCTATTCACTGGGAGAAGGGCAATAAAAGTGGTTATATGCCAGCCTGTATTTTCGACCCCTACCGGCTTCGCGTGCATAAAATGAACGGCGGAACTTTTAAGAATTTTGCAGATAGATCTTATCTCAAATTAACTGATGAACAGATTGTAAAGCATCTTAATGGAGAACAATATATAGGCTTATATCCACTTTGTCCTCCCGACAACACATCTTGGTTTATTGTTGCGGATTTTGATGAAGGAGATTGGTTAATATCTGCCTGTAAATTTATTGACGCTTGTATGAATGCCGGCATTCCTGCATACCTTGAACGCTTGCCTTGGATTCCAGATTTATCTAAAGGGTTATGAAATAATTTTTAATCGTGAAACCTATAGTCCTTTCTATGGATAAAGCATTGGTCGCTTCACTGCCATCTGCACCTATCTTCAGTTTCAATATTGTTTCCATACCTCGGTCAGAAAGTCCTGCATAGCAATCCTGGCCCCTTGCAAAGGGGTGACGCAATGGTTGATCAGAATGCTGAACATAAGTGTATGGCCTTTTTGGGTAATGAGGTATCCGCTGAGGGCCACATCATTGCTCAGGGATCCTGTCTTGGCGAAAATGGAACCCACCATATTGTGATACAGGGACCTCAGCGTGCCTTTGCCGCCGGTGGGCAGCAGGGAGTCAATCCGCGCATGCGGAAAATCCTGGTATAGCTTCTGAAGCACCATTACCATATCCCTCGGTGTAAAGAGATTATAGCGTGACAGTCCAGAGCCATCCACCCATCTTGGCGGATCGGGAAGATCCTTTAATTTGCTCCGGAGGATATAGTGGATCACCTTCCGGGTGCTGATGGTATCGAAAAGTTTCATGGAACTCATCTGGTCCGTCTGCTCGGCGTAAAAGTTATCGCTCCGGTAGAGCATGTGTTTAAACAGGCTGTCCAGGGATTTGTTGTGGACCGTGTTCCAGGATCCTTTCAGCGTGACGCCCGGTTCAAAGTATACCGGCTTATGCAAGGTGTCGGCCAGCAGGGAGGCCGTGGTCGTTCCCCCGGCTACGATAAAAGGGACTTGTTGCGCTCCTGGCAGATGACCGGCATGGATGTTATAACGGAAGACATTGCTGTCCCTCTCCCGGCGAACGTAAAAGGAGCGTGTATGCAGGGAAGTATCAAGTTGCAATTTATGATTACGTGCGAACCATGCCGGCATTACCCCGAGCGTATCCCCCCTTGCACTAAACCAGGCTACATTGCCATAAAGGGGCATGGCGGAGCGTTCAGGCTGGTAATCCGCATTATAATCATCCCAGGTCCATCCGGGCCCGAAAATACCGTTTTCATAAACGGGATTGGTAAGTACGATGGGCAGCTTTGCATCCTGCAAAAAACGAAAGGCCGGCTGCACCGGAAAGTCGGGATGCAGCAGCGAAGGATCGCCGGTTCCCCGGATGTACAGGGTGTCATTAAGAATCTGGTATTGAATCCCTGTGGTGGAATCACCGATGAAGCTCAATCCTGTATAAAAGGTATATAATTTCGTGTTGGAGGCCGGTGTAAAATACTTGTCGGCGTCATGGCTATAGAGATATCTTTTTTTAGCGGGATCATAAACGCATATGCCTATATAAGCATGTTGGAGCCCCGGCTGGTTGAGCAATTGGCGTGAGGCATTCTTTTGCAACCTGTGGGTGATGGAACATCCACTGAGCGCGATAAGCATCCCCAAAAGAAATAAGATCGGGTGGCGCATGAGGGAGTTTTGTAAAACCGAAAAACAGTATGGATAAAACCGGCGCTTAAAGACATTTCCTTAAGCAAGAGTGAAGTTATTACAACAATTTGATAAAACGCTGTTTTTCACTCATTTTAAAATACTTTTGTCCCTACTTAAATGGAGAATCATGAGTCCTTACGCGAAGGGTTATACACCTTATCTGCGCATCGAAAGATCGGCGTGGGCCGAATTGAAAGATGATGAGATATTGCATCTGCTGGATAAGGATATTGATTCGATGCGGGCATTGAATGAGCCGCTTACCCAACAGGAGATCACTCAGATCTATCTGCCGCTTTCCAGGCTGCTAAACTTTTATGTAACAGCCTCCCAGGAATTATATGCGGTTACTGACCGGTTCCTGCATGCCAGCATTACCAAAGTTCCGTTTATTATTGGTATCGCGGGAAGTGTGGCGGTGGGTAAAAGCACCACTGCGCGGGTACTACAGCGGTTGCTGTCGTTATGGCCGGGGCATCCGAGGGTGGAATTGGTGACTACCGATGGCTTTTTGTATCCCAATAAAATCCTTGAACAAAAGGGGTTGCTTAACCGGAAGGGCTTTCCTGAAAGTTATGATGCGCGCAAACTGATCCGCTTTCTGGCGGATCTTAAATCCGGCAAGCCCAGGGTGGCAGCACCCGTTTATTCTCATTTGTATTATGATGTATTAAAGGCGGAGGAACACTGGATTGAACACCCGGATATTGTTATCCTCGAAGGCATCAATGTCCTGCAGGGAGGCAAACAGACCGAAAAGACATCCAATGTCTTTGTCTCGGACTTTTTTGATTTTTCCATTTACGTGGATGCCGCTGCCCAGCATATTGAACACTGGTACATCGAACGCTTTGAGACGCTCAAAGAAACGGCTTTCCGTAACCCACAGTCCTACTTTCACCGCTTCGCCCACCTTCCGCCTGAAAAGAGCAGGGCCATGGCCCAAAAGATCTGGCAGGAGATCAACCAGCCCAACCTCGTGGAAAACATCCTGCCCACACGCAGCCGCGCCAAACTCATCCTTAAAAAAGGGCAGGATCATTTTGTACAGGAAGTGTGGCTGAGAAAATTGTAAGCTTGCAGACGGCCTGCCGGAATTTCCCCATCAGATTAATTTACTTCCAGAAGTGATCGTGGATAAAAGCCGGGAAGGTGTTCTTTTGTCTCCAATAAGGGAAACGCTCCTCCAAGCCGATTTCTGATGACGATCTGCCAAGGTTGCAGCATGCCACTTCTTTCCTGATCTTTCGGTCCACTTTCCTTACTGCCTATTGAAATAACAGGCGCGTGAACAGCAAAGCACACGCGCCTGTTTATGTATTGCGCCTTTGTATTTCTACCTCTTAAGCATTCAGGCTTCCGCTTCCTGGTGCGAAAGCACCGGAGATGCCTGTCCGAGCCATCCTTTTTGCAAAAGATATTCCGCGATCTGTATTGCGTTGGTGGCGGCGCCCTTGCGCAGGTTGTCCGATACGATCCAGAGGTTGACGGTTTTTGGTTGCGTCTCATCGCGCCGGATACGGCCTACAAATACCTCGTCGCGTTCGTGCGCGTCTATGGGCATGGGATATTTCAGCTTTTGCACATCGTCCACGACCACCAGACCGGGAATCTGGCTAAACAATCCGGCAAGTTCTGCCAGGTCGTATTCGTTTTCAAATTCTACATTGACCGCCTCGCTGTGTCCTCCCATGACGGGAATGCGCACCGCTGTCGCTGTCACCCGGATGGAATCGTCTCCGATGATCTTATTGGTCTCTTTCACCATTTTCATTTCTTCCTTGGTATATCCGTTATCCAGAAAAACATCGATCTGTGGAAGCACGTTCAGATCAATGCGGTAGGGATACGCTTTTTCTCCGTCGGTGCCGTTGCGTTCGTTCATCATCTGATTGACCGCTTTGGCACCTGTACCTGTAACAGACTGGTAAGTGCTGACCACTACGCGTTTGATGCCATATTGGCGGTGCAGCGGAAACAAGGCCATGACCAGTTGGATGGTGGAACAGTTGGGGTTGGCGATGATCTTATCGTCAGGGGTCAGCACAGCAGCATTGATCTCGGGAACCACCAGTTTTTTGGTGGGATCCATCCGCCAGGCAGAGGAATTGTCCACAACGGTGATGCCGGCTTCCGCGAATTTTGGGGCCCATTCCAGGGATGTATTGCCGCCTGCGGAGAACAGGGCTACGTCAGGGCGCAGACTGATAGCGGTTTCGGGACTGACTACCTTGTATTTATTTCCTTTGAATTCTACCGTTTTCCCGACCGAGCGGGGGGAAGCTACCGCGATCAGTTCTTCTACCGGAAAGTTCCGCTCTGCCAGGACCTGTAACATTTTAGAGCCTACCAAACCGGTAGCGCCTACGACTGCTACTTTCATAAATACCTGATTTTTATATGATTATTTTTAAGAAATAATTGTTTTTTACCAATAAATACGAACAAAAATACATCTTTTACAGATGACGCTAATCTTTCAAACCGCAAAGGTATCAATTGCCTGGTTTATTTACCGTGACTTTTCCAAATAAAATGTGATGCTTTTCCGGCATTGCTGCCGTCCCGCCATGCCGAACAGTCGGGGATTGCCACATTGATCCACAAGACCCTGTCACTTTGGGAGCGCCTTTCCGGATCATCCCTCCCCGCCCTGCGGAAACGAAGAAAAATGCGGGGAATAACGATGTTTTCCATACCGGATTACTTTTTTCGTATTCCTCACGTACCTTTGCCCCGTTTTTAGTATTCCGTTATCAGCGTACTGCTTTTGCGGAACATCGAATTAAATTATGACTGATTTTTCCCGAAGACGCAGGTGGATTCAACTCCGCAACCAGATCAACGCTCCTTTGCGCCTCAATCCTTTTGTATTCACCAAATCCTTTTTCCTCTGGGTCACCCTGGGCATCGTTGGGGGCATCGTGGCCGGCTTGTACTGGCTTTTGATCAATTTTCTGATGACCTATTTTATCCAGTTCACCCAATGGTGGGAGATCATCGGGATCATGTCTTTGGGCGGCCTGGCAATCGGGCTGATCATCCATTTTGTCAGTGAGACCGGGGAGATGGACGAGGTGGTGAACAACATCCGGTTTAACGGCGGAAAATTAGAAACGCGTTATAATCCCGCCATGATCGCCACCTCCGCCATCGGTATCGGCGTAGGCGGCAGTGCGGGACCGGAGGCACCTATGGTGCAGGTGATCGGCTCCATCGGCTCCTGGATGGCCAAGAAACTCAAGCTCAAGGGAGAGGAACATCGTTCGATGAGCATTGCCGGTATGGCGACGGGTTTTACCGCCATGTTCGGTGCGCCGCTCGGCGGCAGCCTTTTTTCGCTGGAGATTATGCACCATAAACACGTCGTTGAATATTACCAGGCACTGATACCGGCATTCGTCGCCAGCGGAACCAGTTACATCGTCTTTGTGATCATTACACAACTGGGACTCGCACCCGTCTGGACCATCCCCATTGCGCCCGCGCAACCCGGGGTGCTGGATTTTTTCTGGGCCATGTTATACGGGGCGGCCGGCGCCTGCGTAGGTTGGGGAGTCATCTGGATGTTCAGGAAACTAAAGCAGGGATTCAGGATGGTCAGGCTTCCCATTTATGTGCAGACGCTGATAGGCGGCGTTGTCCTGGGGGTGTTAGGATGGAAATTCCCCATCACCCGTTTTTTCGGGCATTACCAGCTTATTGATCTGTTGCACCAGTCCCTGGCCATCAATGTATTAATAGCCATCCTGGTGATCAAGGTCGTCAGCATGGCACTGACCGTATCTTCGGGTTGGCGCGGAGGATTTATCATCCCGTTGTTTTTTATAGGCGCCGCCCTGGGGCTGATCATCTATCGTATCTTTCCCGGCCAGAGTCTGCCCCTCGCGGTTGTCAGTTGCATGGCCGCCGTAAACGCCTGTGTGACCAGGACGCCTATCAGTACCATTATCCTGGTGGCGACCATGACGGGATACCATGATTTCATTCCGATATTGTTCGCCAGCCTGACCGGCTTTTTCCTGGCACCTAAGACTCCCCTGATCTCGGCTCAGTTGGGAAAGGATAAAAAGCTCCTGCACCGCTGGAAGCCCGGACTGGTGGATTGATCAGCAGGTTGAACAAAGGATTGAAACCTTGCGTTTCCCCGATGAATGGTGAAATGTGATGATAAATCCCTGAAAGGCACCGTGGTTCCGTTACCGCTCTCAACACAGTATTTTGAAAAGAGTATTATTTATCGTCAACAGGAAGGCCGGCCCGGACGGGAAAAACAATTTCCCGGCACAGGTAAACAGTGTGCTTGACCGCCGCTTGTTTTCATGGGACATCGCCCATACCCGGTTCCAGGGCCATGCCGTCCAACTTGCGGCAGACGCTGCCGCAGCAGGGGTGGAGATCGTGGCTGCCGTGGGAGGAGATGGTTCGGTCAACGAAGTAGCCCGGGGCATTCTGGGTACCGGAGCTGTTCTGGCGGTGATACCAAAGGGGAGCGGCAACGGGCTGTCCAGGGCACTGGGCATTCCCCGGGATATCCGAAGCGCTATCGGTGTGATCAACCGGGATCAGGCGGGATGGATCGATGCCGGCTATGCCAATGACCATCTTTTTCTGAGCAACGCGGGCGTCGGCTTCGACGCCCTGGTGGCAAGGCTCTTTACGGGTAGTAAAGGCCGTGGCCTGTTCAATTATTCCAGGCTGGTCATCAGTGCACTCAGCCGGTATGAATCCGGGCATTATCATTTGCTGACGGGATCCGGTGAGGCTGACGAGCAGGCTTTTTTTGTGGCTGCCGCCAACGGGAACCAGTTCGGATATGGTTTTAAGATCGCCCCCGATGCCAAAATGGATGACGGCCTGCTGGATATCTGTATCATGAAACCGCTGCGCTGGTGGCAGTTGCCCGCAGTGTCGCTGCTGTCGCTTTCCGGCAAACTGGTGGGGAGCCGTTATGCAAAACAACTCCGGTGCCGGACCCTCACCCTTACCCGGAAGGAGGGACTGGACTGGATGCAGGTGGATGGGGATGCCTTACCCGTGGAAAATGCCGAGGTGCACTTCCGGGTGGTGCCCCGGGCGCTCAGGGTGTTGATGCCGGAACCACTATAGGGCGGTCCGTCCTACGCTGTTTTACCGGAACCTATCTTTCCCTATCTTTGCCGGATGGGGAACCGAAAAAAATCAGCCGGCGGCCATTCCGTAGTCTATTCCACGGATCCCGACTTTTCCTATGACCAGGGTGAACTGCAGCAAACCCCTCCTCCCACTGAACAAAGACTGCGGACTCTCCTGGACACCAAACACCGCAAAGGGAAGATCGTGACCCTGGTGGAGGGATTTACCGGCCAAAAAGAAGATTTGGAAACGCTGGGGAAAAAGCTGAAGACGGCTTGCGGCACCGGTGGCAGCGCCAAAGAAGAGGTCATCATCATTCAGGGAGACCACCTGCGGCAGGTGAAAGACCTGTTGAAATCCTGGGGCTATGGCCTCAAATGACAAAGTTCATAGGACAAAGGTGATTTCACCAAAGCCCAGCCTGAGCAAGGCCCCTTCCTTTAACAAGATCAATTTACCGTCTTTTTCCACGCCCTGAAGGGAGGCTTTGAAGGATTCATCCCCCATGCGGAACGATCGCTCCTGCTTCAGGTGATACAACGCGCTATTGTATTCGGTCAGAATCCGGCTAAAATTCTCAGGCCGGAGGACCCGGTACCGCTCATCAATGCACGCGCATAATTCACGGCCCAGCCGGACAGCGTCATAGCGGCGACCAGTGAGCTGACCAAGGGAGACCGGATTGGGAAGCTCGGGTGGAAAATTCACCTGGTTCACATTCAGTCCGATGCCGACGATGGCATAATTCCAGTCGTTTCCCCGGAGAACGTTTTCAATGAGGATGCCCCCTGCCTTTTTGTCACCAACATACAGGTCGTTGCTCCATTTGATTTTTGTGGCGTCGCCCGCGTATTTTTGGACCAGGTCATAGGCGCCCAGTGCGACCGAGGCGCTCAGCATGAATTGCTCCGCAGGCCGCAGCATCAGGGGCTTTAAGACAATAGATAGCAGGATGTTCTCCCCCGGCGCACTCTGCCAGGGCCTTCCCCGTTGCCCCTTTCCGGCGGTCTGCTTCAGGGCGAACCAGGTAGTGCCATCGCTGACGGGGCCTTCGCTGACCCGGGCCATGGCATAGTTATTGGTGCTGTCTACTTCGGCCAGCGTGATAAAAGGATTTCCCACACCTCTAAATTGAAGCATATCTGAACTTTTATTGAAAATCGGGGTTCTATTAGATTCCGGTCGTCCCAGCAAGTAATAAGGGCTTGTTCTATGGGAATTAGTACCTTTGTAGCTGAAAAAATTTATTAATCTCAATTCAAAACGCAAAAATAAGATTTATTGACACAGGTAACCCTTCTGAATGAGAAACGGCCTGCAATCCGGCGACTGAACAAAAATAGTAAGATACTCAAAACCATCATTGGGGCTGTCCAGGAAAAAAAAGGAGAAAACATCATTTCCCTGGATCTCCGGAAAATACCCGAAGCCGTTGCGGATTTCTTTGTGATATGCGAGGCAGGTTCAAGCACGCAGGTCAAGGCCATAGCAGATTATGTGGACGAAAAGGTCAGAAAGAACACCGGGGAGCAACCTTATAAAACAGAAGGTCTTTCCGGGTTAAATTGGGTGCTAGTGGATTATATCAATGTGGTCGTACACATTTTCCAGCCTGAGAGCCGGCAGTTTTACAAACTGGAAGAGATGTGGAGCGATGCGGCTTGCGAGGTCCTCGCGGAGTGAACAAATCATGTTAAAAAAGCATAATATATTCGGACAGGATACCTGTCCTGTATTTTAGGAAATTTATAACAAAAAAGAGGCTTATTTCGCCTGGAATTAAAAACTATTAAAATCAGAGATTAGAAAGTGTCATATGGAAAAAGGAGGAAACAGGATACCGCCTGGTGGAAGCAATGGAAACGTCAACAATAATGGTAAATCGCCAAAAAAAGGCCCCAAATTTAATTTGTATTGGGTCTATGCGATTATCGGTATTGTATTGCTTTCCATGAACTTTTTTGATTTCCACAATAAGCCAAAGGAAATCAGTTTTCAGGAGTTTCAACGGGACCTGCTGGCCAACCATGATGTGCAGAAACTGGTGGTGGTCAACAAAAGCGACGTTGAAGTTTATATCAAGCCTGATAAGCTTAATGAGCCGCAATTTAAGGATGTGGCCCATGGCAATTTCGGCGCTGTGAATCCCGGACCGCATTACCATTTCACGATCGGTGACGTGCAGACCTTCCAGGACAATTTGGCCGCTGCGGAAAAGAACTATAATTACACGGAAAACGACGAGGTCATCCTGAAATTTGATAACCGCACTGACTGGTTCGGCCCGGTTCTGCAGTTTTTAATACCGCTTATATTGCTTGTCGGCGTCTGGATACTTCTGATGCGGAAGATGGGCGGCGGAGGCAATGGCGGAGGCCCCGGCGGTATTTTCAATATCGGTAAGTCGCGCGCCCAGTTATTTGAAAAAGGCACGCGCGTCAGCACGACATTCAATGATGTAGCCGGACTCGACGAGGCCAAAGAGGAGGTGATGGAGATCGTGGACTTCCTTAAAAATCCGAAGAAATATACTTCACTGGGGGGAAAGATACCCAAAGGATGTCTGCTGATAGGTCCTCCCGGAACCGGAAAGACCCTGTTGGCGAAAGCCATGGCGGGCGAAGCCCAGGTACCGTTCTTCTCTATATCGGGATCGGATTTCGTGGAGCTTTTCGTAGGTGTGGGCGCCAGCCGTGTGCGTGACCTGTTCAAACAGGCTCGTGAGAAAGCGCCTTGCATCATCTTTATTGATGAGATTGACGCCATCGGCCGCGCGAGGGGTAAGAACGTGATGATGAGCAATGATGAGCGCGAGAATACGCTGAACCAGTTACTTGTAGAAATGGACGGCTTCGGAACGGACAGCGGCATCATTATCCTGGCGGCCACCAACCGGCCGGATGTATTGGATACCGCTTTATTGCGCCCGGGCCGTTTCGACCGGCAGATATCCATTGAAAAGCCCGACCTGGCAGGAAGAGAAAAGATATTCGATGTACACCTGAAGCCCATTAAATGCTCGCCGAACCTGGACATCAAGAAACTGGCGGCCATGACGCCGGGATTCGCCGGGGCAGATATTGCCAATATTTGTAATGAAGCAGCGCTTATCGCCGCCCGTAAGGGAAAGAAGATGGTGGAAGCCGATGATTTTAATGATGCCATAGACCGCGTGATCGGCGGCCTGGAAAAGAAGAACAAGCTCATCTCCCAGGAGGAGAAAGCCATCATTGCGCATCATGAAGCAGGGCATGCCATCTGCGGGTGGTATCTGGAACATGCGAATCCGCTCGTAAAGGTGACCATTGTACCAAGAGGTACGGCGGCCCTGGGTTACGCGCAGTATTTGCCAAAGGAACAATACCTGTATAACACCGAACAGCTGACCGATGACATGTGCATGACCCTGGGCGGGCGTGCCGCGGAGGAGCTTATCTTTGAGAAAATCTCTACCGGTGCACAAAATGATCTGCAGGTCGTGACCAAGATGGCTTATGCCATGATCACCGTTTATGGCATGAATGATAAGATCGGTAATATATCGTTCTATGATCCGCAGAACGAGAACGCCTTCAATAAGCCTTATTCGGAAGCCACTGCCAGAATGATAGACGACGAGGTGCGTAAGTTGATTGAGAACGCTTACCTGCGTACCAAGCAATTGCTGCGCGAAAGGCTGGCGGAATTGAAGATATTGGCGGGAGAATTACTGAAGAAGGAAGTGTTGTACCAGGCTGATCTGGTACGTATGCTCGGCCCCAGGCCTTTTGATGAACGCAAGAGCGACCCGCCTGTCGTTGTGGCCCCTTCCGACAACAATGTCCAGCCACAGGAGATCATTAAACCGTCGCCGGCATAAAATAATGCCCATGAATGTTACACCATCCAAGGAAAATATTCTTAAGCGGGTACGAAATGCACTGAGTCAGCCGGTGCCGCTTCCTTATCCACAGGCCGAGGGGAAGCAGGCGGTGTTCGGCACGGAAGAAGGGGATCTCGGGATCCTGTTTGCCGAAGCATTCTCCAACTTATCCGGACGTTTTGTCTTTTGCGCGAATCACGAAGAACTTGCCGGCAATCTGAAAGCCCTGGCCACCATGGGTAAATGGTCCGCGGTGTATTGCCGTGAACTTCCGTTGGTCCACGCGCTGGAGCCTTTTGCGCTTCCTTTTCTCAATGCCTCGGATGACATTCGTGATGCAAACGCGGGGCTTACCGGCTGCGAAGCCCTGGTAGCGCGCACCGGAAGTGTTGTCCTCAGTGCCGGCCAGCCCTCGGGACGTACGGTTGGGATATTTCCACCTGTGCACATCGTGGTGGCTTACGCCGATCAATTGGTGTTTGATATCAGGGACGCCTTTATCCTGCTCAGGAAAAAATATGGCGAAAACCTTCCTTCCATGATCTCTTTTCAAAGCGGCCCCAGCCGTACCTCAGACATTGAGAAAAAATCCGTGATCGGGGTGCATGGCCCCAGGGAAGTATACGTGTTCCTGGTAGACACCGAACAGCAGGACATTTGATGATTAAACGTTGGGTGCATCTTTTCTGTCGCTTGTGCCGCCTTAGCCTTCTTTAGCATTATAACAAAGCGCCGCCGCGCCAAGGATGCCACTGTAGTGAAGTTCGGACAGGACGAGACTGAAATTTTCAAGGGACTTGGGATAGGCGAAGGTGCCGATGCGTTGCCACAGCGTTTGCTGGAAATACCGGTAGGCGTGCCGGATAGACCCACCGAGGATGATCAGTTCGGGGTCATAAGTGTAGAGGATCATTTTGACGGCATTGCCCAGGTGGGTGCCAAACGCGTCGAAACATTCGAGGGCCTTTTGATCGCCCCGCGTGGCACTGTCGAATACCGCTTCCCCTGTCGTCTGGTAAACATGCTTAAAGAACTGTCCGCTGGCGTAGTATTCATAATACTGATCCAGATAATCCACCATGCCAAATTCACCGGCTCCACAGTTTACCCCTGGGTAAAGCCTGTCAGCGATGATGATACCGGCGCCCAGCCCGGTTCCGACGGTCAACCCGACAAAGGAATGCGCGTTTTTCCCTTTTCCGAAGTACTTTTCCCCCAGCGCAAAGCAGTTGGCGTCATTGTTGACCCTGACAGGCATCCGGTAACGCTGCTCCATATATTCTTTCAGGGCTACTTCTTCCCAGGAGGGAATGTTCTGTACGTCATAGACGATGCCCTTTTCCACATCCACTACACTGGGAACACCAATGCCGATGGCTTCTATGGTGTCATCCATCAGTGGATCCACCAGCCGGTACAATTGCTCCAGTACCTGCTCTTTAGTGCCGGTAGCGTTTATTTGCT
>DASULB010000590.1:0-8905 GCA_036278455.1 Chitinophagaceae bacterium
CTGTATAGTCTGTTTATGATGCGATTAATCAAATCAGAGAAAGGCCAAGTGTCCATATGCCAAAGGTCGAGCCAGGGCTATCTCAGGATGAAATGCGGGAAGTAATCCGCCACGAAAGGAGAATTGAACTTGCAATGGAAGGATACTATTATACCGATATAAGACGATGGGGTATTGCCAAAGAGGTTATGGATGGCCCTGTTAGGGATTTCAATGGAGATGTGTATGAAAACCGAAGTTATGAAGCCCCGAAATATAATTTATGGGCTATTCCCTCTAACCAGATAGATTTAAATCCAAATCTTAAACAAAATCAGGATTGGTAAGTATCTTTAATTTTTAATGTTCAGGCTAAAAAAACCTTGAAACTGATGTTTAAAATTAAAAAGCCGGGTGCAAAAATATTGGCACTGCTGTTATTAAGTGTATGCTTTCTATACAGTGCTCCGGCACATGGCCAACAAGAAAAGCCCAATATTATTATCTTTCTTGTCGATGATATGGGTTATGGGGATATTCAGGCCTATGGAAGTCCCTATATCAGGACGCCCAATATTGATTCTTTGGCAGAGGAGGGCATTCGCTTCACTTCTTATGAGGCGGCTCCCTGGTGTGTGCCTTCCCGGGCAGAATGGATGACAGGCATCTATGCGCCACGTGTTCATTTTGGCGGGGGAACAGGTGCCGGAGGGCACGGTGGCATCCCTGACTCCATTTTAACATTGGCCGAGGGACTCAAGCAGGCGGGCTATGCCACGGGCATGGCCGGTAAATGGCATTTGGGATATGATCCCAAGAGATACCTGCCAACGAACAGAGGGTTTGATTCATGGCTGGGCCTTCCGTACTCCAATGATTATAAAAAACCTTACGTACAAACCAATGTACCGCTCGTGATGTACCGGGACACTACCGTTATTGAGAATCCGGTCAACCAGGATTCGATGACTGTAAAATACACCGCTGAGGCGCAGCGGTTTATTCGTGCACATGCGAATAAACAGCCCATCTTTTTTTATTTTGCTTATAATATGGTCCATCTTCCGCTTCATACCACTACTGCGTTTTTAGGGAAGTCAGGTGTGGGTCTTTTAGGTGATGCGGTTGAAGCCGTAGACTGGAGTGTGGGGCAGGTATTGAAAACGCTGGATGAGGAAGGGCTGACAAAAAATACCATCGTCATCTTTGCTTCTGATAACGGACCCTGGAATGCAGCGCCGGCACGTATGTTCAGGAAACCTAAGAAACCTGAAGGGTCTAACAAGAAGCTTTGGTACCGGGGGAACAGGCCCTGGGATGCTGGGACAACAGGTCCTCTGCGGGGCTATAAGCACACGACCTATGAAGGGGGTACGCGCGTGCCGGCCATTATTCGCTGGCCCGGCCATATCAAATCAGGGCAGGTCTCCAGTGCACTGGTAACCAATATGGATATGTTCCGGACATTGTTAGAAATTGGTGGAGGGAAGCTTCCGGGATATCGGCTTGATGGTTACAATATGATGCCATTTTTCACAGGTCGGACCAACCAGGATCCCCGGAATCAATATGCCTATATATACCATAAACTAGAAGGGATCAGGGTAGCCAATTGGATTCTAAGGATTGGCGAAGACGGACAATTTAAACTTTTTAACATAGTAGAAGATGTGGGTGAGAATTATAACAGGGCGGAAGAAAAGCCTGCATTGGTTAAAAAGATGAAAACAAAGTTAGACTCTTTATCAAGAGCGATCGGCGTTGATATTGCTACCAAACCGCATAAAGACGCACCCGCCCATGTTGGCCGGGAAACAGACAGGAAGGGATTTTACCAATAACTAACAAGGCTTTTCAGGTGTGGTGAATAAGCGATCGGACAAATCGCTAAGGGGGGGGCAGATTACGCGGTGAAGGCGGATACACTAATATTTTGAAACGGCTTATATCAGGGTGAAGGATGAGTTGCCCTGGCTGCTGCAGTGGATCGATGGGAGGATGCACCAAAGCACCCTTATCCGCACCGATGGATGCTTCTCATTTCGGCTGATCTGTTACGAAGGCCTTCTTCAGGGGTTGAACAGATATTTGAACCCCGTGGAGAACGTGAAATTATCTTTAGGAATGTCCGCTACCGGAACGGCGTCATAGAGAAAATCCCAGTTAAGGGTAACAGAAAGTTTTTTGGTGATGGTGAAGGTGGCGGTTTCCTGGTTCAGGATCCTGAAATCAGAGAATTGGTCCAGACGGGGCTGGTAGAAAGTAGTGCTTACCAGTTGCAGATAGGCGGTTGGCTTGTAGGTAAATGCCAGGTAACTGCTGTTTCTGAAAACGCGGTGGGTGATGACCGGCGCGGAGATCTCCTCCTCGTATTCGTACATAAAATCGATTCCCAGGAAGGTCTTCAGTTTTTCCGGCGTGGGTAGTTTGAACCGTGGCCCGCTCCCCAACAGGAATCGTTTCGCTATTTTGGTGATCTTATTGTTCTGATACTGCACGAAAAACTCCCACTGGAGAAAAGAGGTGAGGGAGTGGTCAAAACGAAAATGCAAAAAGGCGTTGTCGATAAACTTTTCGGTGTCCCCTTTGAGGAAACCGTAATTTCCCAAAAACAGATAAAGATTCTTTTTGGTTTTTAGTTGCACGGTTCCGTATGCGTTGGCTGAGAAAATACGTGCAGTGTTTTTTGTCAGCGTGAAATCCCCGCCCATGCTGCCGGCCCACCCGGTTGAATCCATCGCTATCCGCATGGATTCCACGTTTACTATTTGCCCGTAGGAGAAAAAACTTGTTAAGCAGGTAAAGAAAAAAAGCAGAATGATAACAAATAAATGCTTCATGTGGTGGTGTGATGGCCTGCCCCGGCAGGCGGGATTTCAGCTGGTGATGCTTTCTGTCATCCAGGTAATCATTCGGCTTCTTCTTCCCGGTCGAGTTCCTGTAATATTTTACTTACATCTTCTTCGGTGGTGGAAAGTTTGGCCTTACAAAGCCTGATCAACAAGGCCGCCCTTTTTACTTTCTCCGATAATTGATCCACGGAGATTTCTCCTTCTTCGATCTCCGTAACGATCGCCTGCAATTCATTGAACGCATCGCCGTAGTTTATGGTTTCATTCATGAGCTCATTCATGATGCTGGTTTTTGGATTGATTTAATTTCGCTGGTAAGGCTTCCTTCCGACAACATGGTCGTGATGATCTCCCCTTCCTTTACCTGGCCGGGATGCGTGATGGCTTTATGGTTGATCAAAGTTATACTATATCCCCGTTTTAATACATTTTTGGGATCCAGGTTGGTGATATTTTTCTCCATGCCAGCCAACAGGACCTGTTGATGCTGCTGAAAAACCGACACTTCCTTTTTCAGCATGATGCCAAGCATGTCCGTTTCTTTTTTTGCCTGACTGCACAAAACCACGGTTGCTTTTCTGGCTCTGGTCAGCAGGTCGCCCTGCGTCCTGCCCGCCTGTTGTAACAGAAATCCGGACCCGCGGATCAGGGAAGCGCTTTGTCTTTGCAGCCGGTCACTACTTTGATTAAGCCTTCCGGTGGTGACGGAGCGGAAGTACCGGGTCGTCGTGTTCAATTGAACGTTTTGTTCTCGGATGAGTCGCCGTGCCCGGTCGGTGATTTTTTCCTGTGCGCGCTGAACCGGAACGGAAAAGTCATGAAACCGCTGTATCAGGTATTCTGCCATCTTGGTAGGGGTAATGGCGTTTTGAAAAGCGACCATTTCAGCGACCGTCTCATTGGTCGCGTGGCCGATGCCGGTCAGAACCGGAAGGGGAAACAACGCGATTTCACGGGACAGCCGGTAATCATTGTAACAGGAGAGACCCACATCGCCACCGCCGCCGCGGATGATGGCGACCACATCAAAATGATGCCTTACCCTCCGGATGCGTTTCAGTTGACCGATAATGGAATCCACCGCCCTTTCCCCCTGCAGCAGCGCAGGGAATAAAAGCTGAAAGAACCGGTATCCCCAGATGTTATTGTCCGTTACCCTGAGAAAGTCAGCGTAGCCTTTACTGGTCTCCACGGAAATGACGGCGATCCGTTGGGGCAACAGCGGCCATGGAAGCCCGCTGTTTTTGTCGAAGATCCCTTCCCGTCTGAGCCTCAGGAGGGTCTGCTGTCTTTCCATTTCCAGGTCACCCAGCGTATAACCGGGATCGATGTCAAGGATCTGCAGAGCGAGACCATATACCGGATCAAAGGTGATTTTTGCCATCAGCAGAATCTTTATGCCGTCTTTCAACGGCTCTTGCAGGATGTCCAGAAACTGGTCGTTGATGCGGCGATAATCGCTTTCCCATAGATTAGCCCTTATCTGGGCGATGACTTTCCCATCCTTTTTTTCTACCAGGTCCGGGTAGCAGTGACCGGAATGGGGGTAATGGTTCAGTTTGATCATTTCAGCCCGTACCCAAAAGGCGCTTCCATATCTTTTTGCCAGTGTGCCCCGGATGCTACGGGTAACTTCCAGCAGGGAAAATACTTCTTTGTCGTGAATATGCTCTGGCATGGCTCGTGATGATGCTTTTTTGGCGACGGTGATTGACTCCGATAAACACCCCGGCCTGCCCGCAGCCTGCGGACACTCCCGAGATCCTTACAAGCGTGAATATAGGAAAATAATCAAAGAACGGAAACCGGCGATCACTGCCGGACGAATTCTTGTAAAAAACGCGAAAAATACAGAGATTTTATTATAGCTTTATCTTATCAACTATTCCCAAAACAACCCCACATGAAAAAGATCAGGATCCTTTCGATTGACGGTGGCGGCATCAGAGGCGTTATACCCGGTGTCATTTTGAGCTATGTTGAAAGACAATTGCAGGCAAAAGACCACAGCGACCGGAAGATCGGCGATTATTTCGATTTTATAGCGGGCACCAGCACGGGCGGCATATTGGCATGTGCTTACCTGATACCCGGACCCGACGGCCATGCGATGCACGGAGCCGATGATGCGGTAAACATTTACCTGAAGGAGGGAGGCGATATCTTTCACCGTGATCTCATGAAAAAGATCGTTTCAGGCTTCGGGCTGCTGGATGAAAAGTATGATGCCACGGAGTTGGAAAAGGATTTGGGAGGCTTTTTCGGTGAAGCCATGCTGCGGGATTTCATCAAACCCTGTTTGATTGCGGCCTATGAGATTACGGCGCGGAAGGCGCATTTTTTTAACAGTGCACAGGCGGCCGAACCGCTGTACAATTTCAAGGTTTCCGATGTAGCGAGAGCCACCTCTGCAGCCCCCACCTATTTTGAGCCCGCCCAAATCCATTCCGTCGCCGGACAGGCATTTTCCCTGATTGACGGCGGGGTGTTTGCCAATAATCCCGCTTTGTGTGCTTATGCTGAAGTCAGGAAAATGGAGTTCTCAAAGCTCCTGGGCGCGGACAAGCCCGATCTGCCCTCTGCAAAGGATATGCTGATCGTTTCCCTGGGCACGGGTACCGTCAAAAACCCTTATTATTACAAGGATTTCAAAAATGCAGGAGAATTAAAATGGCTGCAACCCATCATCGATATCCTCATGTCAGGGAATGCTGAAACGGTGGATTATCAGTTAATGCAGATGTATAAGACCCTCAATGTCACCGACCAGCAGGATTATTACCGGCTGGAGCCCTCTCTGCGGGAAGCCCTGCCGGACATGGACGTGGCGACTCCCCTGAACCTGGAGAACCTGCGGCAGGCGGGCCTGTGGTTCATCGATCAAAATAAGCCGAAACTGGATGAGATGATCGATAAGTTACTGGTGAACGATTGAGACCGGTAGCCGTACAGGGCAATCCTTTCTTTTTAAATAAGGAAGAAAGAAAAAGCGATAAAAAACCCTTACCGCCTGATGCCGGTAAGGGTCCGTTTGATGATAAGATATGGTTATCTGCTGTTCAACTTGGAAAGCAGACGGAGTATTTCAATGTAGAGCCATACGATGGTCACGGTGAGCGCGAAAGCGCCGTACCACTCCATGTATTTCGGCGCCCCGCTCATGACACCCTTGTCAATCATGTCAAAATCAAGCAGGAGGTTGAGGGCCGCAACACCCACCACGATGAGTGAAAAGACGATGGAGAAGGTCGACCCGTTCGTCACGCTCATGAAAGGAACATTTACGCCGAAGAACCCGATCACCCAGGTAAGCATGTAAAAGATAAAAATGCCAACCGTGGCGCCTACGATCACCATCGTCAGTTTCTTGGTTACTTTGATGATCCGAAAACGGTAAAGCGCCCACATCGCCAGCACCACACCAAAGGTCAACAGCACGGCCTGCATGACAATGAAAGGCGCCTTGGCCTGGAACATGGTGCTGACCATGGCGGAAATGGCGCCGAGGAACAGTCCTTCGCAGATGCCATAGGCGGGTGCCAGGTACCTGGCCCACTGCATTTTAAAACTCATGATGATGGCCAGCGCCAGGCCGCCGAAAACACCGATTAAGATCATCGGCGTGACGTTCGTACCTTTTGTGTAGGCGATCCAGGAATACACCGAAGCGCACATGGTCATCAGGAAAATAAAACCGAATTTATTCAGGGTTCCCCCGATGGTCATGGTCCCCTCCTCTCCGGCGATGGGTGCCGCCTTCTGGAAGATTTTCTCGGACAATGCCGGGTTTCCGCTTTTCTCTATGAATGCCATAATGATACCTTTTTGATGAATACCCAAAATTACACCCTTTCGGGTAGAACGGATAAAAAAGCCGTAAAAAACGAGCTGCTTTTTATAAAATACCGCTATTTTAACGCTACGCTAACAATTTTCAAGGAAGAGCAGTCGACCAATGGAAAATTATAAATTTTCACTGCTATAATGCCTAACTTTGCCACGTTTATCTTAAAACGACTAAAATAAGATCCTGATGAATACTGACAGTGTACAGCAGCTCGATGATGTGGTCATCAAGTTCGCTGGTGACAGTGGCGACGGAATGCAGTTAACCGGCTCGCAATTTACCAATAATACGGCACTCATAGGCATTGACCTGTCCACTTTTCCCGATTTCCCCGCGGAGATCAGGGCGCCACAAGGCACCCTGCCGGGTGTAAGCGGTTTCCAATTGCATTTTTCAAGCAACCGGATCTATACAGCGGGTGATTCCTGTGATGTACTGGTGGCCATGAACGCCGCCGCGCTTAAGACCAACCTGAAGGCCCTGAAAAAGGGGGGCGTCATCATCGCCAATGCGGACGGATTTGATACGAAGAACCTGCGCCTGGCGAATTACCCGGATGGCGACAATCCCCTGGAAAACGGTTCCCTGCAGGGATACCGGGTGTATCCCATGGATGTGACCAAGATGACCCGGGAAGTGCTTAAAGAGAGTCATCTCGGAACCAAGGAAAAAGACCGTTCCAAGAACATGTTCGTGCTGGGTTTCCTTTATTGGATGTATGACCGTGACATGGACAGTACCCTTACCTTCCTGAAAGAGAAATTCGCTAAAAATCCCGATATCCTGGAAAGCAACCTCAAGGTACTGAAGGCGGGCTACCATTTTGGTGATACTACGGAAGCTTTTAGTTCGCGCTACCACGTGAACAAGGCGAAGATGGAACCGGGGCGGTATCGCAGCATTACAGGCAATATGGCGCTGGCTTACGGCCTCATCGCCGCCTCCCAGAAGTCCGGGCTGCCCTTGTTTCTGGGTTCCTACCCCATCACCCCGGCGTCGGACATTCTCCATGAACTGAGCAAACATAAGAATTTCGGCATCCGAACCTTCCAGGCGGAGGATGAGATTGCGGGCATCAGTTCGGCCATCGGCGCGTCATACGGCGGCCAGATGGGCCTCACCACCACTTCCGGGCCCGGTCTGGCACTGAAGTCTGAAGCCATGGGGCTGGCGGTCATGCTGGAGATCCCCCTGCTGATCATCGACATCCAAAGGGGCGGACCTTCCACGGGATTGCCGACTAAAACGGAGCAGTCGGACCTGATGCAGGCTTATTACGGCCGTAATGGTGAATGCCCCATGCCCATCGTGGCGGCTTCGACACCCTCGGATTGTTTTTCCGCCGTGTTTGAGGCGTTTCGCCTGGCGGTTGCTCACATGACACCGGTTATTCTGATGAGCGATGGTTACATCGCCAATGGCGCCGAACCCTGGCGTTTTCCGGTCAGCGCCGACCTGCCGGAGATACCGGTGAAATATAAAGCGGCGCTGGCGGAGGGTGAGGAAGAGTTTCAGCCTTACCAACGTGATGAGAACATGGTCCGTCCCTGGGCCATCCCCGGCACACCGGGATTGGAGCATCGCATTGGGGGGTTGGAGAAACAGAATATCACCGGCAATGTAAGCTATGATCCGGAAAATCATCAGCTCATGGTGAAGATCAGGCAGGAAAAGATTGACAGGATTGCAGATGACATTCCACTCCAGGCGATCGATCACGGACCGGAAGAGGGAAAAGTGCTGGTACTGGGTTGGGGATCCACTTATGGGGCCATCAAAAGCGCGGTCAATGAACTATTGGCGGAAGGGCATGCCGTCGCGCATGCGCATCTGCGCTACCTGCGCCCCTTCCCGGCGAATTTGGGAGATATCCTGCACCGGTATGAGAAGATACTGATCCCCGAGGTCAATAACGGGCAATTGATCAAGATCATCCGTGATCAGTTTTTAGTGGACGCTGTCGGCCACAATAAGATCATGGGCGTTCCGATGACCAAGCAGGAATTGGTCACTAAGATCAAAGCGCTGCTGTAGCCCGGAACAACCCGATATGCCTCCTGGTTAAGGTTTTACTCCAGGGGAAGACAGCTGCTGGCTGTTGCCTGTTTTGCCGCCGCCGGCAAAAGAAGTACCTTTACGGCTCGATTTAGCATTTCGCTAAGAAATAATTTCGTCATTCATGTTGTTTTCAAAGGGATCTGTTCCGGATTTTTCCGGGGGTTTTCGC
>DASULB010000591.1:0-3650 GCA_036278455.1 Chitinophagaceae bacterium
GCCCATTCAAAGCGCTTATACAGCAACCGGGCCTTCAGAAACTTCCGCTGTAAATCCGCCTCACCGGTCTTACCGCTTTCTACCGCGGGTAGCAAATCATTTCCGATAAAACGGGAGAAGCTGTCGACCTGTACCAGGAGGGCCTGCTCAATACTTTGTTCCGGAGACTCCCCGCCCTGCCGATGGCAGGAAAGTGAACACACGATGATAAACGCCGACAACAGCGCTGATATAAACCCGGCCTTTTTCATAGATTGAAAACAATCTCCTGTGCACTAAAGCAATGATTCAGTTAAAAGTCGAATGCGCCTCTCAAAGGGTTAGCGTTCTTATCCCGGGCTGTCAATGGCTTTAAGTCCCACCGGTGTTCAATAAAGGCCAGAATGCTGACGGTTTCATATTGGGTGTGATCCACAAATCCTTTCTTGGCAAAGGGGGATATGATAATGGCGGGAATACGGCATCCGGGTCCCCACCGGTCTATTACTGGGGGCGCTACGTGGTCCCAAAAACCACCGTTTTCATCATAGGTCAGGATAATCAGCGCATCCTTGCCATCCGGTCCGTTGAGCACCGCGTTGATGAGCTGTACCGCATGGGTTTCTCCATGATAGACATCGGAATAGCCGGGGTGTTCATCGTCGATACCCAGCGGCTTCACGAAGGAAACACTGGGCAGCGTGCCGTTTTTGGCGGCGGCAAAGAATTCCGTCTCATCTTTCAGGTGCTCTTTTTTAGCCTCCGTGCCGTCGGCATAAGTGGCAAAATACATAAAGGGCTGATGATGGAAACAAAAAGTGGGATCGGGATGACCCGCGAGCGCACTGTCCCAGCCACCCGCGTACCAGGCCCAGGATATATCTTTTCCACTCAGCCTGTCACCGATGGTAGGCATCGTCTGGTTTGGCATCAATTGCGCGGAATCATACTTTGCCGGATGTGGGTTATTCACCGAAAAAGCCGTATTCACGACAAATCCATCGGGCGTTACCACGCCATCGGAAAGCATATTACCGGCGGAATCCACTTTGGAGACCATATAAGAGGGGGCATTGTGCCATACAGGAGGGGCTGCGGCGATCAGCCAGATATGGTTAAAAAAAGAACAGCCGAATCCACTATGAAAGAAATGGTCGCAAAGCGTATATTTCTGGGCGATGGGGTACAGGGGCAACAACTTGGTCTTATAATGGCCCATGGTCAGTCCCTTGGAACTGTTGTATAACGCGAATTTATCCATTTTGCCGCTGTCGATCTGCATCTGCTCCTGGTAATAGCGGTGCAGCACATCGGGGATCTCCTGATCGGAGGGTACATACTGGTCAATATCAAAATAATGGTTGGGCAGGTTCGTGGGAAATGCGCTTGTTCTGGGGATCGCCGGCAGGTATTTATAGGGCTTCCCGTCTTTATCCACCTGCGTAATGTTGGCGTCAGGGGCATCTGCCAGGCCATCGGCTCCCTTGAATTCACCATAGAGATTATCAAAACTATGGTTTTCCATATAGATCACCACCACGTGTTTTATCTGTTTGATGCCTGAATCAAAATCATTTTGTTTTTTTGAATGACAACTGCAAAGGCCAAGGCTCACAAGCGTGATGATGACCATACTTTGTTTTAACATAGGGAATTTCATTTTTGGTAAGCAAAAGACATATTAATATAATCCTGAAATTTAATATAAAACTAAAATGAGCCGGATATCCTGTCCCGGGGCGCCAAATTACATATTAACCCTGACAGATGGTAATCTTACCCAAAAACACTGGTACCTGTTGCAGCGGCAGTTGCTTCCTTTCCATGATCCGGTCCATATAATTTTTTTGAGAAAAGTGGTACATTGTCGGGGAAAACGGACCATGCATTTAATGACAAGGAAGAAGACGACGCGCCAAAGCCGGGTCAGCCACCTCTTTTGGCAAGAAACAGCTCAAAATAAATGCTGGTAACCCTCCATATTGAATAATATTGAATGACCATGCAAATAAAAAATAGCCTTAAAACCCGTTAGAGAAAAACCCATGTCAATGAACAATAAAATGCCCCAGTCTGCCGGAATAAGCACCTTCTATCTTGTTACTAAAAAAGTGCTCTTATCAAAAATCCCTTTTCTGCTCCTGATTGCCCTCACCTTATTTTGTCTCCCCTTTAACGGGGCCGGCCAGACCAGGAAAGTCAATTCCCCTACACCTGCTGCTGCTCAAAAATCAGATCAGCCTGTCAGCATGCCTTATAACCGTATCCTGGTGCCCGCGGGTAAAGTCATCACCTATGGAAGCCCTCAACTGGAGAACCACGCATTGGACGCGGTGCTGATCCCCGGCGCACCCGTCCTGGTGGTCGAAGATCACACTGGGCTGGCCTTTATCCAGACAAAACAAAAGAAAGTAATTTTCCGGCTCAACCTGGAGAAAGATCCACGCTATCATAAATACCTGGGTACTTATTCTGGATTAAAAGTCGTCAAAATCAAGGACAGCATTTGCGTTTTCTGGAGTATTGCCAACAGTGGGGAAAAAGCTTCTTATGTGGTAGAGGCATATTGGGACGGCAAGACCGCCAGGATCATCCGTTCATTTGCCTTTAACCGGGAAGCGCCTGCTAAAGTGGCCCTTCCCAATGAAGTGGTCATCAGAGAGGAAAATGGAACCCGGTACCTTTATGTTGTCCTAAACGGAAATAACCAGGTAAAAAAGATAAGACTGGCAGACGGCAAAGAGATGTGGACGGCCGCAACAGGCGCAGCGCCGTTCGGAATGGTCATCACCGGGAATAAACTCTTCGTTACCAACTGGGGTGGCACACTGCCAAACGATACCCTTAAACCGCAGGCAGGTATCCCCTGGGGGAAGATCTATATAGATCCTGCAACCGGTGCAGCCAATAACGGATCAGTATCTGTCATCGATTGCCAGGGAGGTCATTTGGTTTCCCATCTGAGAGTCGGGTTACATCCAAATGCGATCTTGCTCAGTCCGGATGCAAAATGGGCTTTTGTCGCCTGCGGGAACAGCGATAATGTTTTTGTCATTAACACGCTGACCAACCAGGTGACCGATTCCATATCCGTACGCCTTTCCCCCGTCAAAGATCCATACATCGGTGATTCCCCTGACGGACTTGCCATCAGCAGTGACGGCACGACCTTGTATGTCTCCAATGGCATGGACAACGCGGTAGCTGTCATTAAGCTGTCTTATTCCGATCGCAATCATCCGCAGGGCGTCTCTGCAAAACTGAAAGGGTTTATTCCAACAGACGCGTATCCGGCAGGCTTGCAGGTAGACGACCATCAGTTGTATGTATGCAACCTCGAAGGTGAAGGCGCCTCGGTGAAGACTGCCAAAGGATATAATTCCCATCACCAATTGGCAACGGTCTCGATTATCCCATTGCCCGGCCGCTCGAGGCTTCGAAAAGACTCACGGCAGGTGTACAGCGCCAATCTTATTCAGAAAGCCAAACGCTCCTTAAGGGCACCCCGCAAAGGCGTCGCGCCCCAACCAATACCCGAACGGATCGGGGAACCCTCGGTTTTCAGCCATGTGGTCTATATCATCAAAGAAAACAGGACCTATGACCAGGTGTTGGGAGACATGAAGGAAGGAAACGGCGATTCATCGCTTTGTGTATTCGGCGCCAGGGTA
>DASULB010000592.1:0-10797 GCA_036278455.1 Chitinophagaceae bacterium
TATAATTACTTAGTGCGCGGCATTAAGAAAAATGACAGCCCGAGCCGCTAGTATCGACTGTGGCAGGCAGCTTCTGTAAACCCACGGACCAATCATTTATCATCCTGTCTACCTTCGGTGCACGGTCCAACCGTTGGGAACCCTAAATCGGGTACGCGCCAAGCTTACCAATAGTGTCCAGGCTACAATTCGCCGTTAGAATAATTTACAGACGAAACGAGCACTCCCATAAAACTAGATTAGTAGGTTTTTAGACTATAGCGAAAGACTAACAACAACTGTGTTCGTTTTGGCTAAAACAAAGAGAGATCTGGCTACATCTGTCCTTTGACCGCGTCCTATCTTTGCGTTATCAAAAAACAGTAAGTCATTTATCATGAAAGCAGTAAGAATTCACAAATTCGGTAGTCCCGATGTAATGCAGATAGAAGAAATGCAGCGCCCTGCTCCGGCGCCTGACGAAATCCTGGTAAAAATCTATGCAAGTGGCATAAACCCTATGGATTGGAGAATCCGTAAGGGCGGAGAAGTAGCAGACCGCTTGAATATTAAACTGCCACTTACTCCGGGTTGGGATGCAGCAGGCGTTGTAGAGGAAGTTGGCCGCGACGTAACAGGATTTAAAAAAGGCGATGAAGTGTACGGCGTTCCAAATTTTCCGGGTGATGGAAGCTACGCTGAATACACCTCTGCAAAGGCAAGCCATTTTGCAATAAAGCCCAAAAGCATTGGCTTTAATGAAGCTTCGGCAATTGCCATCGCAGGGGTGACAGCTTGGCAAGGCATCTTTGAATGCGGGCAGTTGCAGCGGAGGCAGCGGATCCTCATTCACGGGGCCGCAGGCGGTGTAGGAAATTACGCTTTGCAATTAGCGAAATGGAAAGGCGCCTATGTAATAGGAACGGCTTCAGCAAACAATCACGAATTTTTAAAACAGTTGGGGGCCAACGAAGTCATTGACTATAAAAATCAGAACTTTGAAGACTTGCTGCACGACATAGATCTGATATTTGATGCCGCAGGCATTAATATTGATACGCAAATAAAATCTATACAAGTATTGAAAGAAAACGGTATCTTAGTAAGTACCCAGGCTGTTCCACTAAGTGATGAGGTAACAAAAGCCCTCAAAGAAAAGAACGCAAAGGGCATAACGTATTATGGAGAACCGAGACAGGAATGGCTAACCGAAATAGCAAGGCTGATTGACGAGGGTTCTATACAGGTTATTGTCAGCAAGGTATATCCATTGGAAAAGGTTGCTGACGCCCACCGGGAAAGTGAAACAGGACATGTTCGGGGCAAACTTGTGTTGGAAATAAGAAAAGAAGCATAGTATATATGAAGCACCTTAAAACAATAAGCGAATTTCATCAGTTCAGGGAATTGCCCAAACCCCTCCATCCGTTGATAAGTGTAATAGATGTTGAAGCCGTTAAACATTTACATCGTGACGAACCAATGAATTTAGTTTTAGATTTCTACGGGATTGCCATAAAAAGAGCCGGCAATCTCAGGGTTAAATACGGACAGCAACCACTCGATTTTAATGACGGTATTATGTCCTTTATGGCTCCCCACCAGGTGATCAGCCTCGCTCTTGAAAAAAACGATGAAATAAAACAGTCAGGATGGGTGATATACATCCACCCTGACCTCTTATGGAATACGCCACTGGCAAAAACTATCCATCGATATGAGTTTTGGAGTTATTCTGTAAACGAAGCACTTTTCCTTTCGGAAAAAGAGGAAAATATAATCAACAACATCATCAAAAACATTCAGCAGGAATATCACTCCAACATTGACAGGTTCAGCAAACAAATCATTATTTCACAAATTGAAGGTTTGCTTAATTACGCCGAGAGATTTTATCATCGTCAGTTTATCACACGGGAAAAAGCAAATCATCAAATATTGGAACGTTTGGAAAAGCTCCTTACTGATTATTTCAATAATGAAGATTTGGTTTCAAATGGTCTACCGACTGTTCAATACGTTGCCCGATCATTAAACCTATCACCAGGTTATTTAGGCGGCTTGCTTAGAGTACTGACCGGACAGAATACACAACAACACATACACGAAAAATTAATTGAAAAAGCCAAGGAAAAACTTTCAACGACGGACCTGTCAATAAGCGAAATAGCTTACGATTTAGGCTTTGAACATTTGCAGTCATTCAGTAAATTATTTAAGGCAAAAACCAATGTTTCACCGTTGGCTTTCAGACAGTCGTTTAACTGACAGAAGGCAAAACCTATGCTGCCAACACCGGTTTGGCACCAGGCGGCTGACACCATTCATGTGACCTTTTTTTGCTAAATTTAAACTTCGGTTCTTCATTTGAGCATACTTGAAAGATTTCTGCCTGGATGCCAAGCTGTAAATTGTTAACGGTCATTGCAAAAAAACACATTCGTAATATAAAAAATAAACGGTGGGCCATACGAACAAGCACATCTTATTCATTCAGGGAGGCGGTAACGGAGGTTACGAAGCTGACGCTAAACTGGTGGCTTCTTTACAAACAGTCTTAGGAAAACTGTACAATATAAGCTATCCTGAAATACAGCCTGATGAATCAGCACCTGATTTTGGATGGACTCAAAAAATTGGCGAAAAAATCTCTGAAGCCGAAAGCAGTGTTATTTTAGTAGGACATTCCTTCGGTGCTTCCATGATCTTAAAATATCTTTCTGAAAATTCTCCAAACCAAAAAATCGAAGGTGTTTTTCTTATTGCTACCCCATTTTGGCGCGGCAATGAAGATTGGGAAATTGGTTTAAAGCTCCAGGAAAATTTTGCCCACAAGTTACCTGATGGCATCCCGATTTTCTTCTATCATTGCCGGGACGATGAAGAGATCCCTTTTTCTCATCTGGACGCTTACAAGAAAAAGGTCCTTCAGGCAACCTTTCGTGAAATAAAAAGCGGCGGACATCAAATCAACAACGATTTAACCATAGTGGCTGACGACATAAAATCTTTGTAAAATTACTTAATCGGGATCACCGGCAGTGTCAGCGAAATTCCAAAATCTTAGCCGCATATAAAATAAGCTCACGGACAGGAAACTGAAAGCATGAATTTGATACCAAGCCGGTCATGTTCTTTGGCGTCTCCGGCTTCCGTTATAATGTGGTATCGTAAAAGTCTGAGCGGCACTGTCCAGAACCGGGTTCAGCAGTGGAATAAGTTGAATTCTAAAATACTTAGCAAATCTTAATAGTCTTTATTACAGAAATACATATATGAGTGGGGCCGGGTCGCCATCGCCGGTGGGACCGGTCCATCATAGCATATCCGGTAACCATTGATGACAGCTGCCAGAAACTGCTCATTGTTATTTACCGGTTACCACAAAAAAGCCCCTTAAATTCTCAACAAATATTAGGTTTGCACCGCAAATCGATCAATCTCATGCAAAGTAAAGACTCAGAAGAACAAAAAAGAAACTTAATTGAGAAGATGGGACGCCGTTTTGAAAAAGAAAAAGACTCATCTCCTCTGGCAACCAAGACGCATTCAACACTCCCTCTCAATCGAAGACATGGCTCAACGTCAGAAGAGCCTGTAAGTGGGCCTGACGCCCGTAATAGCACCTCTGGTACTCCTTTATTAAATCCATTTTTAATACAAAAAGGGACAGAATACGCTAACAAGTGTGGAGACCGGAAACGTTATTTTACGATATCGACCAGTTATATCACCCAAAAGATCGAACGCCCTTTTTCCCGATGGCAAAAAGAAATCAGCTTTCATCGACAGGTGCCTTCTTATAAATTTCTAATAATTGCATCCCTCCAAAACGCGACCGCCTTCTTTAATGAGAAAGCGCCGGAGTACCTGAATTCTCAGGAGGGTATTTGAAACACAAGCTACCCGTTATCAATCAAAAGAAAAAGACATAATTAAACTACAGATGAGAAAGTATATCTTATGTTCCTTATTATCTATTGCAGTGATAGGCATAACCTCTTGTGAGAACAAAAAGCAAAATGCGGGCGGTTCCATGGTCCGTACAGTACCCACTATTAAGTTACAGACCCGGACTGTTCATACTTATGTGAGCTATCCAACCAGCATAGAAGGAATCATTAATGTTGATGTTCGCGCTAAAATTTCAGGCTATATCACCAATGTTTTAGTCGATGAAGGCGAAAAAGTAAAAAAAGGGCAGTTACTTTTCAAATTGGAGACCAATACGTTAAGCGAACAAGCTGATGCCGCCAAAGCAAATGTAGATGCCGCACAAGTAGAAGTTAACCAGTTAAAGCCTTTGGTGAAGCAAGGAATTGTCGGCCAGACAAACCTTGCAACTGCCAAAGCCAAATTAGAACAAGCTAAAAGTCAATATCACAGCATTTTAGCCAACATCGGGTACTCTGACATCAGAAGTCCGGTGGACGGCTACGTTGGCGAAATTCGTCTACGCAGGGGAAACCTGGTCAGTCCTTCTGATCCGACACCAATGACAACGATTACAGATATCAGTAAGGTGTATGCCTATTTTTCAATGAATGAAAGCGACTACATGGATTTCATTGAAAAGACACCAGGGAAAACAAGAACTGAAAAAATCAAAAATTTGCCCAAGGTAACCCTGATCACCGCAAATGAGAGTGAATATCCTTACAAAGGAACGATCCAGACCATCAATTCACAGATTGACAGGCAAAGCGGCAGCATTTCCTTTAGGGCCATTTTCGATAATCCTGAACGCATATTAACGGACGGAAGCACTGGGCAGATCAGGATCCCCAAAACTTATAAAGATGCGGTAACTGTACCGGAACAATCCACCTTTGAACAACAAAATAAGACCCTGGTGCTGAAAGTTAAGAAATCGGGCGATTCTACTATAGCCGTTGCCACAGTGATCGGCATAAAAGGCCAGGTCAGAAATCTCTATTTAGTAAGCTCGGGGGTTAAAGAAGGAGATGTAATCGTCGCAAAGGATGTCGACGTCATTCCCGACGGTAGTCCCATCAAAGCAAATGAAATCCCATTTGACAGCGTTGCAAAACCATTGCCAGTAATATTTACCAGATAAGAAAGAGAAATGCTTAAAAAATTCATAGAAAGGCCTGTTTTATCCACTGTGGTTTCCATCATCCTGGTGATTTTGGGTATTCTCAGTTTGGTTAATCTGCCGGTTTCACAATATCCTGATATTGCACCGACAACGGTAAGCGTATCTACAACTTATCCCGGTGCGGATGCTGCTACGGTACTAAAGAGTGTCATTATTCCCATTGAAGAACAGATCAATGGTGTGGAAGGGATGACCTATCTCACTTCTACGGCCACCAATAGCGGCCGGGCTGAAATAACAGTCTATTTCAAACAAAGTTATGACCCTGATATTGCCGCTGTAAATGTGCAAAATCGTGTTGCTTTGGCGAGCCCTTTACTTCCCGCGGAAGTAAAGCAAATTGGTGTTACCACCAAAAAGAAGCAAAGCAGCGCGCTGATGTATCTGGAGTTTTACAGTACGAACCCCGAATATGGTTCAAAGTTCATTGCAAACTATTTAAATATTAATGTTACACCCATCATCAAGCGTGTGGATGGTGTCGGAGATGTAAGCGTTTATAGCTCGAGAACCTACGCCATGCGCGTTTGGTTACAGCCCGACAAACTGGCGGCCTACGGCTTAGAGCCTTCCGATATCACCGCCGCCATTAATGCACAAAGCCAGGAAGCTGCAGCCGGTACGCTTGGTGAAAATACCGGGCAAACATTCTCTTATACGATACGCTATTCCGGTCGCTTGGATGAAGTAAAGCAATATGAAAATATCGTTATTAAAGCTTTAGGCAATGGTAAGTTTCTGCGCTTAAAAGATGTGGCTAATATTGAGCTCGGTGTTCAGAATTACGGGGTTACCTCTAAAACCCTGGGGCACCCCAGTATTGCTATGTCCATTAACCAAACAAAAGGCTCAAATGCGCATGAAATTATAGACAATATTAAAGAACACCTGGCCCAAATTAAAAAGAACCTGCCACGAGGTATCAAGATTTTCATTCCTTACGACACCAATCAATTCCTGAATGCTTCCATACACAAAGTGGTAGAGACGTTGCTGGAGGCCTTTATCCTGGTCTTTCTTGTTATATTTATTTTTTTACAGGATTTCCGTTCTACTTTAATTCCGGCCATTGCTGTACCGGTGTCCATCATAGGAACTTTCTTTTTCCTAAATCTGTTTGGTTACTCTGTTAACCTGCTAACGCTCTTTGCGTTAGTGTTGGCCATTGGCCTGGTCGTCGATGACGCGATAGTCGTCGTGGAGGCGGTCCATGCCAAATTGGACGAAGGGGCTACAGATGTAAAAAAGGCAACGATCACTGCAATGGACGAAATTACCGGTGCTATTGTCTCTATTACCCTGGTCATGGCCTCTGTATTCTTACCGGTTACGTTCATTCAGGGAACCATAGGTATCTTCTTTAAACAATTTGGCGTAACACTCATGACGGCCATTGTCATTTCGGCGGTGAACGCCTTGACATTAAGCCCTGCGCTCTGCGCTGTCTTCTTGAAGCCAAAATCGGAAGAAGTGAAGAAAAAGAATGTCTTGCAGCGTTTTTATATGGGATTTAACGTGGGATTTAATGCGACCCTCAATAAGTATACAAAAGCTTTAAGTTTTCTCTACAGGCATAAGTGGGTAACACCGGCGATCATCATTCTTGCAGGACTGGGAATATGGTGGGCCTCCTCTACTGTTCCAACCGGTTTTATACCCAAAGAGGACAGAGGAATTGTATTCATGGATATTCAGTTGCCCATTGGATCTTCATTAGATGCCACGGTAAACATTAATAATAAAGTTACCAAACTGGTAAAACAGATCCCTGGTGTAGAAGGCGTATCACTTGTAGGCGGATATAGTTTGCTGGCAGGTCAGGGAAGTAACCATGGGTTAGGTTTTATCAAACTGGATGATTTTAAGAAGCGTAAAGGGAAAGATGATGAATCCGTGGATGCCATTACGGCAAAGCTTTTCCAGGTTGCTTCCAATGTTAACGGCGCGAAAATACTCTTCTTTGCCCCACCAAGCGTCCCCGGATTCAGTGCTTCGGGCGGTTTTGAAGTGAACCTGTTGGATAAATCGGGAGGCAGCTTTAAGTCCTTGGATAAGGAAAATCAGCAGTTTCTGCAGATGCTGAATAAACGGCCTGAAATTCAATACGCCCAATCTTCTTTTAGTACCGATTATCCGCAATATGAATTAAATATCAATGTACCCCTGGCCACCCAGTCGGGAGTTGACATCAATTCTATTTTCCGAACCTTACAAGGCTATATTGGCGGTATTTACACAGCAGACTTTTCAAAATATGGCAAACAATACAGAGTGTATGTTCAGGCCCCGCCAACCGACCGGGTGAAGGCGTCTGATCTGAACAGTATGTTTGTGCGTACAAAAAGTGGTGAAATGACGCCCATTACACAGTTTGTAAGCTTAAAGCGGGTTTACGGCCCACAATCGGTTACGCGCTTTAATTTATATAATTCAACAAAAATAACCGGGGCGGCGGCATCGGGATATACCTCAGGCGATGCATTAAAGGCCATACAGGAAGTAGCAAAGAAGTTGCCCGCTAATTTTGGGCTGGCATTCTCAGGTTTATCGCGTGAACAGGTAATATCTTCCGGCCAGATTTCTATTATTTTTCTTTTGGTGGTGATTTTTGCGTTCTTCGTATTAGCAGCGCAATATGAAAGCTATGTATTACCTTTTTCCATACTGCTATCAGTGCCACTCGGAATTTTTGGCGCCTATTTAGGTACCATGGTGATGGGCCTGGAAAATAATATTTACTTCCAGATTGCCATGATCATGTTGATTGGCCTATTGGCGAAGAATGCCATTCTAATCGTAGAATTTGCCATACAGCGGCGGCGGCAGGGAGAGACACTCCTCCAATCTGCCCTTGATGGTGCCAAGGTGCGTTTACGTCCCATTTTAATGACTTCATTTGCTTTTATATTTGGATTGTTACCATTGGCTTTGGCCACGGGGATCGGTGCGCAGGGAGACCGCTCAATAGGAACAAGTGCGGTTAGTGGTATGCTCATCGGCACTATCACCGGGGTATTCGTCATTCCGACCTTATATATATTCTTCCAATGGATACAGGAAAAGATTACAGGTGTTCCTGAAGCAGCAAAGAAACTTGATAACGGTTAAAGTGCATGAAGAAAATAAGAAAGGATGTTTTCTATAAGATTAATCTTACAAAAATGTTTAAAAAATCAAATATACTAATTGCCTGTACAGTTTTGTTCATTCTGCCACTCAGCTCTTGTTATGTTACAAGAAAATATGAGCGGCCCAAAATGACTACTGAAAACCTTTACCGTACCGACAATTTGGCTGACAGTGTTTCCTTAACGACCGATAGCACTTCCATGGCGGAATTATCATGGAGAAATCTTTTTACCGATACACTTTTAAAGCAATATATCGATACCGCATTAAATAACAATATTGATGTTCGGATAGCGCTTCAAAATATCAATATAGCAGCAGCATATGTAAAACAAAGTAAAGCTGAATTCGCGCCGGCTTTAAATGGTTCATTAGATATTGATTATACTAAGAATTCAAAGAACAGCGCTCTGGGCAGAATAAATAACGGTTCAATTGGCCAATTTCAGTTGGGCGCTAACTTATCCTGGGAAGCAGACATCTGGGGAAAGATTAAAGCCCAGGAACAAGCTGACCAAGCAGCCTATTTACAATCTATTGAAGCCCAAAGAGCCATAAAGACAAGGCTGGTAGCGGCTGTAGCAACTACCTACTATCAATTGATGATGCTGGATGCACAGATAAACATTACAAAAGCAAGTATTAAATCCAGGGACAGCAGTTTGCTCACAACAAAAGCATTAAAAGAAGCCGGTCAATTAACGGCAGTAGCAGTTAAGCAAACAGAAGCACAATTATATCAGGCAAAACTCATCTTAATCAACCTAAAGCAACAAGAAAGGGTGTTGGAAAATGCCCTTTGTCTGTTGCTCAACGAGCCATCTCATCCAATTAACAGAGGTATTCTAAAAGAACAAAGCATCAATACACCGTTAAAAATTGGCGTTCCCGCCGATTTACTGGCCAACCGTCCCGACGTTCGTGAAGCAGAATATGGGCTCATACAGGCGTTTGAACTAACGAATGTTGCTAAAAGCAATTTCTATCCTTCATTAACAATTACGGCTTCGGGTGGCATCCAAAGTACAGATCTAACAAACTGGTTCAGTTTAAATTCTCTTTTCTCCAGTATTGCAGGAGGCTTGTTACAGCCTATTCTAAACCACAGGCAAATCCGGACACAATACGAAGTAGCACAAAGCCAACAACAACAGTCCTTATTAAGATACCAGCAGGTGTTGCTCACATCGGGTAATGAAGTTTCCAATGCACTCTATGATTACCAATTACTATCCCAATCTATTGCATTACAAGAAAAACAATCCCAGGCTTATCTGGTTGCAGTCAATTATTCAGAGCAACTGTTAATAAATGGCAGGGCCAATTATCTGGAAGTTTTGACGGCGAGGCAAAATGTTTTATCTACCCAATTAGACCTGGCAAATGCACGCTTTGAAAGGCTGGCCAGTATCATTCAGCTCTATGAGGCACTCGGAGGAGGGTGGCGTTAATTCGCTCTTCTGTTTAAAACAAACCATTTGGGTTAAGCAGCGTTCAGGTTAGCCGTATCAAAAATCAGTCGGGGATTAAAAAGCAAGGACTTAATTTGAGAACAAATGTTATTACCCTGCGGCATACCCTTAAATAACTTTGCACTTGCTGCTGAAGGCAAACTAAAGTTGGAGATCGAAAATGTTCGCCTGACCGGCATTGAAGCGTTATGGTCCAGGGCAGTGTCAGACTGAAAACGATTGGAGATTACAATATAAACAAATCACCCGGTATAGGTATCTTGCAAGGAAGAGGCTGAAAAGCAACGTTCAGGTTTAGCTTTTAATCAGGCTTGGCGAAAAGGATGGGGGGCGATCATCCGTAATGGGATCCCTCCGAAGTCTTAGCCCGCTATGCGCTATTTTAAAGCACCTTTACGCCAGGATACCCCTATACGCTCACGAAGAGAATTCTCGCCGGATAAAAAAAGAACATGCTTAAGGAATTTATTTTTACATTAGTCCTTAGGTTATGGACATGGTTACCTCATATCATGAGCATGAATTTCTCAGGCGGATCTCGGAAGCGGACCAGGTAGCATTTAACAGGTTATTTGAACAGTACCGTAACTGGTTATTCAGCTATTTATACAAATAACCAAGCCAAAGGAAACCACTGAGGGAATTCGTATTGGACGTTTTTCTAAAGATATGGACAGGACGGTCCATTCTTCCGGGAATAGACAACTTGGAAGCCTTCCTCTTCCGCGTCGCCCGTAATAAGGCGCTGGATTTCCTCCGGTGGACGCAAAAAAGCAAGCTGCAGCAAATGGAATTATGGAACCGGATGCAGGAAATGGCCTCAGAATCGACGGACCATCAGTTGTTGTTAGCCGATACGGAATCCTCTATCCGGCAGACAGTTGCCGGCTTTCACCGCAACGCAAAGCTGTTTTTCAGCTCAGCCGGGAACAAGGCCTTACCTATGAACAAATAGCAAAACGTCTTCAAATATCGACCAACACTATCCGCAACCATCTGGCAGCTTCCCTGCAATTCATCCGTTCCCACCTGGACCCAGATCTGACAAGGATCCTACTGATTCCCCTATATACAGCGATCAGCGCCCGGGCATAATAT
>DASULB010000593.1:0-12778 GCA_036278455.1 Chitinophagaceae bacterium
ACAATTCGAAAAAATATTTGCTCCCGATGACGCGCTGTAGACAGTAAAAGGGCTGTCCCCGTCCAAAGGACGGGGACAGCCCTTGGTTTGATCGTTCGGGGATAAGGTCAGGATCCCAGTTTCTGTAATACTGTTTTGGGAACACCGTTTTTGTTGACCATGAAGGAGGTTGTCTTGTACTGAACAAAATCCTTTGAGACATAGAGGTATCCCTGATAGTCGTTATGGGTTCCCCAGGAGTTTTTAACGATGTACCATTGTTTGCCGTTTTGATCCTTGGCGATACCGGTAATCTGCATCCCGTGATCATCGGTGGTCCGGTAATCATCAAAAGCTTTTTGCCTTAATTCCGGGGTAATGGTCATTTCGGGCTTGGGACCGTCAAAGATCGTTTTTTTCTGCTCCGGCGTCATATCCTGGTAAGGGATGTCCGGTACATAGGCCACACCGTTTTTCCAGCTAAAATATTTTTCACTGACGTCGGTACCCCAGGCGATGGTGTAACCGTGTTTCAGGGCGTAATCCATGATGGTGGTAATATCGTTCATCGGAATGTTCCAATCATGCTGAAATTCCCAGTTATCCGGGACCATCATCATGGCTTTCTTCCAGTAAGGGGTGTTTGTCTGGGAGATGAATTCCAGGTAATTGGCCGGATTGAGTCTGACCACGTCTTTGGCAAAACTCTCGGGAGTGTAGGTTTTACCGTCATACTGAAAAGTCTTGGGAACGGGGCCCAGGTAGGCGTCCAGCACACCGCTCACCGCGGCTTTCCAGTTTGGTGTTAAGGTGCCGTTATCTGGTGCCTTGATAATGGCGTCCAGCATGGATTTAAGGACGGCCATCATCTCCCCGAAGTCATTAATTTTGGCGTCGTGATTCAGACCGGTGTATACGGACTCGGGAATGGCGCCGTATTTCCGGTACATGTTGATCACGTCATGCGGTTCGCCGCCGCCACCCCAGTTGACGGCGCCATGCATCCGTACATAATTGACGGCTTTCGCCATGTAGGCGCAACGGGCGGAATAAATCGGCGCGAGATGAATGGTGGGGCCACCGTTTTTGATCATTTCTGATTCCAGGAAAGAGTTGGTGGAGTAGCTCCAGCAGGTGCCTGACTTTCCCTGGTTCTCTATGGGAGTGGCCTCGGCATTGACCACGGTGGTAAAATGAAACCCTTCTTTGGCGTTTTCACTTTTGTTGTTGATGACCTTGTTCACCAGATCGACCTGGGAGGAGGCCGCCCCAAAGGTGAACAGCAAAAATGCCAGTAAAAATAATTTGTTTCTCATGTTTTGGTGTTTTGATGATTTTGGTAAAAAAAGCGGGCTAAAGGTAGAATTATTTTTACTTTTACTGCCCAGGGCCGTTCATGCGCCCGCAGTTCATCTTTTAGCATTCACCCAAAGTTTGAAATAATGTCTTTTTCGTTCAGTCAGGCCCAACAGGACGGCTTGGATATCACCACCATAGAAAACACGGCAAACGGCACCAGAATACAGATATTGCCTTCCGCGGGCGCCTTGTGGCACGGCTGGTTACTGAATTCCCCCGAAGGGGATATCAACCTGATCAACCATTATCAGGGCGGGGCCGACCTCAAAGCAAATCTTCCCGATTCCTACAGAAGCGCCAAGCTGAGTCCTTTCGCCTGCCGGATCCCGGAAGGGAAATATACCTATGAGGGCAGAGCCTATGAGTTTGCAACTAAGTTTTCCGACGGCAACGCCATCCATGGACTGCTGTTTAACAAGATCTTCCAACCCGTGGAGCAAAAACAGGAGGAGCGGCAGGCAAGTGCCCGTTTTCATTACCGTTACCGGCAGGATGACCCCGGGTACCCGTTTGATTATGATTGTACCATTACCTACACTTTGCATGATGATAACCGGGTTGGGCTGGAAACCATTGTGAAGAATGTATCGGAGCAGACCATCCCGATGGTGGATGGCTGGCATCCCTATTTTACAACGGGCAGTGTGGTGGACGATTGCCAGCTGCAATTTTATGCCCGTCAGCAGGTGGAATTTGATGACAAGCTCATTCCTACCGGAAAATTCCTGCCCTATGACAGGTTCTGGCAGGAGCAAAGGATCGGTGACACGGAATTGGATAACGCCTTCATGCTGGACCAGGACGCCCCCCAGCCGAAATGCACCTTTGTTGACCCCCGAAAAAAGATACAGCTGCATATATACCCTTCGGATCATTATCCCGTGCTCCAGTTATACATTCCTCCCAACCGTCGCAGCATCGCCATTGAAACCCTGAGCGGTGCCCCGGATGCGTTTAACAACGGCATAGGACTGGTACTGCTCTCTCCAGGCGAGACAAGAACTTTTTTGGTAACCTACGCCGCGGAGGTCGGATAGCGTGCGGTGACAGCGGCATCCGGAATCCTTTTACCCTTGCGTAATCGGATGGCCCGCTGTAATCTATCATCATGAAGGATGTTGACATCATAGACATTGGTTGGACCGCCCTGGTGGTTTTCTGGATCATTTCTTCTTTTAAGGTGAAGAAGGCGGAGAACAAGGAACCTGCAGCATCCCGCTTCATGGTGTTGGGCCTTTATATGATTTCCGCTGTGTTGTTGTTTACCGGTTATTTTCAGGTGGGGGCGGTTTTTCCCGCCGGTGAACCCTACAGGATGGCGGGGGTGATCCTTTGTTACGCAGGTTTGTTTCTGGCAGTCTGGGCCAGAATTGTCCTGGGCAAAAACTGGAGCGGGCGCATTTCAGTGAAGAAGAACCACCAGTGGATAGACCGCGGACCTTACGGTCTGGTCAGGAACCCTATTTACAGCGGTATCCTGCTGGCCTTTGCCGGTACCGCGATCCATTCCGGCCACCTCAATGCTTACCTGGCAGCCGCCACCATGTTTGCCGGTATGCTGATTAAACTGAAGCGGGAAGAACGATTGATGAGGGATCAATTTAAAGAAAAATACCTGCAGTATGCGGAGAAAGTAAGGTATCGCCTGATCCCGTTTGTTTATTAACCGTGAATTCACCATGAACAACTAACCATAATATCAGCCTGAACAATTATTTAAAACCATCAACATGTTAAAAAAGAAACTCGCCGTTATTTTATGTGTTTTGCTGGCTTCATCAACCTATGGGTTGCGTGCCCAGACCGTGCAGGCTGCTGTCAGCCGGAAAGCTGACAGGATGACTTTCGCCCTGTCGAATAACGAAGTCATCCAGCAGGTCTTTCTCCGTGGCGGGATGCTGCTGGGTGACGCGCTTTCCGGTCAGACGGACTGGCTCGCGCGCTATCATAACGCGGACCATGGTGTGGCCACCGATGGTAATTTCAGGCTGAAAATGATGTGGACAGACTGGTCGGCGCCCGGGAAGGTGGCCAACGCCGATGTACAGGTCTCCTTCAGCAAAAGAGATTACCGGTACAGCTCCTATAAGATCAGCGATATCGCCGGTGGCGGGAAAGCCCTGGAACTCTATTTTACCCCACTGGATCATGCCAACACCATTCAACTCCGGCTTACTTACCAGCTTTTGCCCGGTAAATTCTACGCCCGCCGACAAGTCGCGGTGCGGGATACGGTGAAAGCCTCCAACTGGCTGGACGTGTTTATTTCCAGGACGGGCAAAGTCCGCGCGGGTGGCGGTGGTAAGCCGTTTCACCGGGGAACCGGCGACCTGACCGCCATGCACAGGTCAACAGGATCAAAACAGTCAGGGGAAGCCAACCGCGTTGTAAAAAAGGGCGCCTTCGGCCAGCCCTGCGCCATTGACTTTTCCCATGGCGGCGTTTTCTTTGGTGTGGAATATCCTGCGGCGACGACGACGGTAGACCGGGTGGGTGCCGCGGCGTTTAACCTTTCCTGCAAAGAGATCATCGGCACCGTGGTAAAGGATCAGTGGGTAGCGAGTAAGTGGGTCGTGGAGGGCCTGGCACCGGATCAGCATGTGAAGTTGTGGTTTGACCGTTATCTGCCCGACATCAAGATCGCACCGACGCGTCCTTATGCCCTTTACAACAGCTGGTATGACCTGCGCACCCCTGTTTATCCCAAGATTGCCCCCGAACATGTGATGAATGAGAAAAATATTCTGCACATCATTGACCTGTTCAAAAAGAACATGATCGAACCCTATGGGATCCACCTGAACGCCTTTGTGCTGGATGACGGATGGGATGTGCATCACAGTGACTGGCAACTCAGAAAAACGACTTTCCCCCACGGGCTGAAACCGATCTCCGATGAATTGAAAAAACTGGGTACCACCCTGGGCATCTGGTTTGGCCCCACGGGCGGATACTCTTTCAGAACGGACCGTATAAAGTGGATGGGAGACCATGGTTATGAAGTAGTCGGCCATGGAGGAGATGCGATGATGTGCATCGGAGGAAAAAAGTACAGTGCACTTTTCCAGAAACGTACCACCGACATGGTGAAAAATGCCGGCGTGGGGTATTTTAAATGGGATGGGATCCAGTTTTCCTGCAGCAATCCCACCCATGGCCATCCCACCGGTTATTATTCCCGCCGCGCGATACTGGATTCGGTCATCGCCAAATGCAAAGCAGTGAGGGCCGTTAATCCAAAGGTATACCTGAACATTACTTCAGGTACCTGGCTGAGTCCCTGGTGGATGAAGTACGCCAACCAGATCTGGATGCAGGGTGGTGACTATGGCTTTGCCGATGTGCCATCGGTGAGCCAGCGGGACGCCTCCATGACCTATAAAGACCTGGTGCTGTATAATGACTTTCATCGCCAGGACGACTGGTTCCCGATTTCCAACCTGATGACGCATGGCATCATCAAGGGCGCCCTCAATGAGATCGGGGGTGCCGATGATCCCCTGAATAAATTTACCAATGACGCCATGTTTTACTTTGGCCGCGGGGTTACCATGTATGAACTGTATGTCTCACCCAACTTGTTAAGCAAGGGAGAATGGAATGCGCTCAGTAAATCCCTGAAATGGGCGGAAGACCGTTTTTTTGTCCTTGAAAACACCGACATGGTAGGAGGGGACCCCACCAAGGGAGAAGCTTACGGGTATGTGCATTATAAAAAAAGCAGAGGTATCCTGGCCGTGCGTAACCCATCGATTGGTACCCAGGATCTGCGGATCACCTTAGACCCGAAATATGGTATAGATCCGGACGCCAGCTCCCTGGTACTGGAACGCGTTTACCCCACCCATTGGATCTCCCCTGATCTGTACGCGGCGGGCGCCACGGTGGATCTTCCGTTGAGCGGTTATGAAACGGCCATCTATGAAGTGTACCCGCTGGATTCCGCGCGCGGGCCGTTACTTGCCGGGGCCACCTACAGCCTGCAGTCGCAGGGCGGGGATCACTATGACCTGCATATCCTGCAAACGGGTAAAACGGTGAGGATCCTAAACCCTGCCATTGTATCCGGCATCAAGGTGGGCGACAGCCAAATGAACGCGGACGACCTTAAGCTTCCCGGGGGAAATCGCCCTCAGGCCCTGTCATCCAAAAACCTGTCCTTTCATGGAGACAGATTGCAAAGCAAGCTGTCGTTTGGCAAAGATGTGCTGCATCCCCGCTTTGTGGTTTTCCTGCACCCCGACAGCGCCTATAAAGGGAAGGGGCTCCCGGAGGGAAAACTGCTGGTAGACGGAAAGGAAGTGAAGGCCACCAAACAGCAACAAAAAGGTGTGTGGAGCGTATATTCCTACCCTTTGCCGACCGGCGAAGCGGAGGGTGCCCACCGTTTTGAGTTCCGCCTGAGTGGGGGCCATGGCGCCACCGCCTGGAAAGGAAGCGCCGATGTTTGGCTGATGCTGCAGCAGCGGCAGCCGGCACAAACCGTTTCCATCACGACAAAGGAACCTTCCCCGGAGAAGCCCATGCCGCCAAGCCCCTATGAGACAGACGCCATTAAGAAAGATGTTCATCTGGGTGACGGCCGGCTGAGCCTGTAATGCTCAAACGCTAAACACCTATATACATTGGCAGGCCGCGTCAATAGAGGCAGCAAAACCTGCCAAAGGGTGCGGTTATTCCTGGCTGTAATACTAAAGCCTGCGAACGGATCGTAAAAGTGGCGGACGTGTAAGCCTCCGGTCAATCGGCCCCCCGGCAATTTCCCCTTCGGATATTTGCTTACAGCTAATGAGCGACACCATGCATAAATTGTGTTTTCAATTCGACAAAAAATAGTGTTTTTCTCGGATGCAAAGGACGTTTTCAATGCTTGCCACAAACTTGCTATTGGTGTCCGGAAGTTCTGCATCCATCAGTGAAGACGGGCGGCGCGGTGCTTTAACTGGCCAGGTCTTTTAACATTACGTTTTGATATTTTTATCTAATTTCAGTAAACGTTATGTTAATGACACCGAAGCTATCTGTGATGGGCCCCCTCTTGATCCTGGTCCTATGCCTCTTTTTTATTCCATTTACGGCGAAGGCGCAAGTCGTCATCACCGGGCGGGTCACCGGTGCGGCAAGCGGTGCGCCGCTTTATCCGGCGACGGTGCTGGACAAGACTTCGGGGCAGGCCGTGTACGCGGATACCAAGGGTTATTACCGCATCGAAGTCCAACCGGGCGATCAATTGCAATACAGCTATCTTGGCTTTTATACGCTTAAATATAGTGTACCGCTCCGGTTAACGCGCGTCATTCATGACGTCCAGCTGGTCTCCAAACGGGAGCACCTCAGTGAAGTGGAGGTGCATGCCAAAACGCCTTATCAGCAGGATTCACTGGACCGTCTCCGAACGTTTGGCGATTATCTGAAGGAACCGGTCTACCCCCTGATGGATAAAAGTTCACATTCAAACGGTGGTTTCGGACTGACCTTTCACCCCTTTACCTATTTCTCAAAGGATCAGCGGCGTAAACGGCGCTTTCACAAGATGTACGGAAAGTTTGAAAAGAAGGCTTTTATGGACGCGCGTTATACCCCGGAACTGGTCACCCGGCTCACGGGGCTGACCGGTGATTCCCTGCAGCAGTTTTTGCAACGCTTTCATCCCACATATGGATTTACGCGTCATGCGACCGACCTGGAATTCTGGTCCTGGATAAAAATCCAGTACCAATCCTGGATTATGCCAAAATAGAATAATGATTGGTTAATATCCTATTATAAAATACACGTGTTTTCTGCCGACCTTTGCACTGGATAAAAGCTTATTATAAACAGATATGAAACGATTCATGCAAATAAACCCCTCGGATAATATCCTGGTGGCCCTTACTGATTTAAAAAAAGGGGAAGAGATCGCCATAGGGGACCAAACGTTTCCTCTTGGAGAGGACGTCGCCCAAAAGCACAAATTTGCCATTACGCCGCTCGAACCCGGTGATACCATACAGATGTATGGCGTTCTGGTGGGGAAAGTGGTCAGTCCTATCCCCGTGGGGGGACGGATCTCCACGGAGAACGTCAGGCACGCCGCCAGTGACTTTAACGGCAGGACAAAGGAATTTCACTGGGAGGCGCCGGATGTGAGCCGCTGGAAAGACCGTACGTTTATGGGCTACCATCGCAGCGACGGCCAGGTGGGTACCCTCAATTACTGGCTGGTGATCCCGATGGTGTTTTGCGAGAACAGGAACATGGGTGTGATCAAAGACGCGCTGCTGACCGAGTTAGGCTATGCCAGGCCGGGTATATACCGCAACGTGGTAAAGGAAATGGTGGAATCCTATCACAACGACCTGGGGGAAAACCATATCCGGAGCATGGACTTTGCCGAGAAGCCGGAGGCGGACCCCAGCAGCAGGGTATTTGAAAATGTGGACGGCATCAAGTTTCTTTTGCATGAAGGTGGTTGCGGAGGGACACGTGAAGACGCGCGGAACCTGTGCGCCCTGTTCGCAGGATATTGCAACAACGCCAACGTCGCTGGTATTACGGTATTGAGCCTGGGATGCCAGCATGCCCAGCTGTCCATGCTGGAAGAGGAAATTAAAAAGCGGAATCCAAACTTTGACAAGCCTTTATTGATCTTTGAACAACAGAAATGGCCCAGTGAATACAAGATGCTCAGCCAGGCGATGCGCAAGACTTTCCTGGGGTTAATGGAAGCCAATAAGCTCCAGCGCGCACCGGCGCCGCTGAGCAAATTAACGGTGGGGGTAAAATGCGGTGGTTCCGACGGTTTTAGCGGCATATCGGCCAACCCGGCGGTAGGGCATTGTGCTGATTTAATCGTGGCCCTCGGGGGTAAGATCGTGCTGGCTGAATTCCCCGAATTATGCGGCGTGGAACAGGAACTCATCGACCGCAGCGCGGATGATGAGGTGGCTGACAGGTTCTCGAAACTGATGCGGGAATATGCGAGGAGGGCAGTAGCCGTCGGAGCGGATTTTTCAATGAACCCTTCGCCCGGCAATATCCGCGACGGGTTAATTACCGATGCCATGAAGTCGGCGGGCGCTGCCCGCAAAGGAGGGACCTCACCGGTTGTCGGTGCCCTCGGCTACCCCGAATATGCTACGCGGCACGGTTTGAACCTGCTCTGTACACCCGGTAACGACGTGGAAGCCACCACCGGTATGGCCGGAGCGGGATGCACGATTCAGTTATTTACCACCGGACTCGGAACACCCACCGGGAACCCGGTCTCCGCCATGGTGAAGATCTCGACGAACTCTACGCTTGCTGAGCGTATGGCTGACATCATTGATATCAACGCGGGCACCATTATTACGGGGGCCCGGACCGTGGAAGAGGTGGGCGAAGAAATACTGGAGTATGTGATCCGGTTAGCCAGCGGGGACTACACCACGAAGGCGATGGATCTTGGTCAGGAGGATTTTATTCCCTGGAAGCGGGGTGTATCGCTGTAAAGATAAGATGTCGCTGTAAAGACATCCCCGTGAAGGTGTCTTTGAGAGATGCCCCTCCCTGGTCCGAACATGAAAAAGGCCGTGGGCTATCCGCCCATGGCCTCGTTCTTTTGTTATAATAAAATGCCTCGTTTGTTTCTCTAGAGGTAAGCGCCAGCAGCGCTATTCCACCCGGGCGATTTTCAGGGCGTTGGTGGACAAGTGTTGCTCTACCGGAATGCTGCCGGTGTTTACCACCACATCACCCGTTTTAATAAAATTTCTTTCCCGGAGAATGGTGAGCTGGTCGGCGATGATTTCATCCATACCTTCTTCTTCGGCGTAATAAAACGCGCGTACACCCCAACTCAGGCTGAGCTGGTTTACCAGGCTTTTTATCTTGGTAAAAATATACAAAGGGGCCTTGGGACGGTAGCTGCTCAGCATAAAACCGGTATAGCCGCTCTGGGTCATGCCGATGAGCGCATCGGCGTTGACGTCTTCTGCGATGCGGCAGGCGTTATAGCACAAGGCATCGCTTAAGAAGGACGGAGAGTGGGACAGGGGCGTCAGGTTGCGGTTGTAGATGATATCTTCCTTTTCCACTTCCTCAATGATTTTCGTCATGGTCTCGACCACCAGTACCGGATGTTGTCCCATGGCGGTTTCTCCGCTTAACATGACGGCGTCTGCTCCTTCGAGTACCGCGTTCGCGACATCGGTGATTTCACTGCGGTTGGGTTTTACCCGCTCCATCATGCTTTCCATCATTTGGGTGGCGACGATCACCGGCTTGGCGCGGTGGATACATTTGCGCACGATGTTCTTTTGGATCATCGGTACCTGCTCCACGGGCAATTCCACGCCCAAATCGCCACGGGCGATCATAATGCCGTCCGATTCCAGGATGATCTCACGGATATTGGTCAGCGCCTCGGGTTTTTCAATTTTGGCGATGATCTTTATTTTGCTTTGCTTTTCATCTAATTTGCCCCGCAGGGTAACGATGTCATTGACGTTGCGGACAAAAGAGAGCGCCACCCAGTCCAGGTCGGCTTCGATGATGAAAGCCAGGTCCTCCAGGTCCTTTTCGGTCAGGCAGGGCAGGGAGATCTTCGTATCCGGCAGGTTGATGCCTTTATTGGAGGAGATGATCCCACCGATGGTCACCTCTGCATAGACATTATGATTGGGAGCGATGTCCACCACCTTTACTTCTATCTTGCCGTCATCGATCATGATGAGGTTGCCGGGTTTTACATCATTGTGCAGGTCGGGATAGGAGACATAGATCCTGTCCTTATTACCCAGGCACTGTTCATTGGTAAAAGTGATGATATCACCGGGCTTCACCTCCAGTGCGTTGTTTTCAATTTTACCGACCCGGAGTTTGGGTCCCTGCAGGTCTCCCAGCAGGGAGACATTGTAAGGCTCCGTGTCATTGATCTTCCGGATGCGCTGGATGATCTCCGTTTTGTTTTCCAGGCTTCCATGAGAGAAGTTGAGCCGGAATACATTCACGCCCGCCTGCACCAAAGCAAGCAACTGCTCATATGAATCACAGGCGGGACCTACCGTAGCGACTATCTTGGTCTTATGGGCTGAATGCTGTCTGGAGGCAGCGTGATTCATCCCTTTGTTAATGTATTTGGAAAGGTCTTTCTGTGGTTTTGTCTTTATCATGGTTTGGTTAAGTTAACTTGCTAAGATGCGGGTCATGTTAAACCAGTCTTCATTTATTTTTTGACGGGCTTTCACGGCTTTGTCCAGGGGGGTATAATGTAACTTATTGTTTACGATGCCGATCATGCAATTACATTTTCCTTCGATGAGCGCCTGTACAGAAGCGAAGCCGAGGCGGCTGGCGATCAGGCGGTCCATGCAGGAAGGGGAGCCTCCGCGCTGAATGTGGCCGAGTATGCACATCCGGGTATCGATATGGGGGACCCTTTCTTTTAAGGCGCGTGAGACCTCCGTTGCCCCGCCAAAAGTTTCTCCTTCGGCGACAACGATGATGTTCACGAGTTTCTGCCGCCTTTGATTGGCCTGCAGCGCGTTCACGATATCATCAATGTTGGTGTGGCGTTCCGGTACCAGGATATGCTCTGCGCCGGTGGCAATGCCGCTGTGCAGGGCGATATAACCGGCATCGCGCCCCATCACCTCGACGATGAACAGGCGGTCGTGGGCGTCGGCGGTATCGCGTATCTTATCAATGGCCTCCACCGCGGTATTCACCGCCGTGTCAAAACCAATGGTGGAATCGGTGCCGGCGATGTCTTTGTCTATGGTGCCGGGGAGTCCGATACAGGGAATATCAAATTCCTCGCTGAATGCCAGTGCACCCTTAAAGGACCCGTCTCCACCGATCACTACCACGCCGTCAATGCCATGTTTTTTTAATTGCTCGTAGGCCTTTTTACGTCCCTCATATTCGTAGAACTCCTTGCTTCTGGCCGTTTTCAATATGGTCCCGCCCCTTTGTATAATGTTGGCCACCGATTTAGACTCCATCCTGAAAATGTCGCCTTTGATCATGCCTTTATAGCCGTACATCACACCATATACCTTCAGGTTGTGGTAGATCCCGGTCCGAACTACCGCGCGGATAGCAGCATTCATACCCGGAGAATCACCTCCTGAGGTTAACACGGCTATATTGTTTACCTTACTCATAATTTTCCCTGATAATGTCCTATCTTGACTGCCTGTCTTAATCTCAGAAGCCACAAAAGTAATATTTTGGAATTGTTTTTATATAATAATTGTACTTTTTTGCCCTATTATTATGCAATCTTAACTAAGATTGTTAAAAAGCATTCAATAAACACGGAAGAATGAAAACAATTGTCATTTTAGCTTTTCCGGTATATTTGCGCTTTCGGGAGGCAAAAGTACGGTTATTTTTGCCGCCAATAATATGGAAGGAATTTAGAGGGTAGTCATTGACCGGCAAGGCGACCTGCACCTTCGTAAGAAAAACATTGCAGGATTCCGTCAAATGCGGGAAACGGGATGGCGGAGCAGCACAAGTAACCCTCATTTAACAGGCATCTGATCACAGAAAAACAGACCTACATGAAAATTTTGATTACCGGTTCCAATGGACTGCTGGGGCAACATTTGGTAAAGTTGCTGAAACAAAACAACGAAAACCAGGTGATCGCCACCGCGAGGGGTACCAACAGGCTCCTGGATCAGGAAGGTTATCAGTATGCGTCATTGGATATCAGTGATGCCGGGCACGTGAAGGCGGTTGTGGGGCAGCACGCCCCCGACGTGATCATACATGGCGCGGCCATGACGCAGGTGGATGATTGTGAATTGAAAAAACCTGCCTGCTGGAAAACAAATGTGTTGGCCACTGAACACCTGATCGGCGCTGCCCAGTCCGCAGGCGCCGCTTTTTTATTTGTATCCACAGACTTTATCTTTGACGGCACGGAAGGTCCCTATAAGGAAGACGCGCTGCCCAACCCGATCAGTTATTATGGGTTGAGTAAGCTGGCCGCAGAAATGCTGCTACGCACCAGCGGGCTCTCGTGGGCGGTGGCCAGGACCATCCTGGTATATGGCGTGGCGGAGGACATGAGCCGGTCCAATATTATCCTGTGGGTTAAAAACAGCCTGGAGCAGAGGAAAAAGATCCGCGTGGTGGATGACCACTGGCGGACGCCCACCCTGGTCCAGGACCTGGCAAAAGGTTGTCAGTTGCTGATCAATCCTTTGGCGCGGGCGAACGAAAATGAAAAGCCGGATCCCCCCGGTGTTTTTAATATTTCAGGGAAAGACCTGCTGACACCCTATGAAATGGCCATGCATGTAGCGGAATATTTTAAGCTGGATAAATCCCTGATTGAAAAGGCGGACGCCTCCACTTTTACCCAGACTGCGCGGCGTCCCGCGAAAACAGGTTTTATCATTGACAAGGCCAAGGAAAGGCTGGGTTATACCCCTCATAGTTTTGAGGAGGGCATTAAAATAGT
>DASULB010000594.1:0-6228 GCA_036278455.1 Chitinophagaceae bacterium
TATGCCAGTTGAACAGGTTAGCGGGTAAAAGGCCGCTGCCCGTACGAACATCCAGGCTGTGCAGGTCCCGGACGGTGGCCGGGGAGATCGCCACAGGCAGCGGGTTGGCGAAGACCTGCCCGGCGATGAAGCCCCCGATCAAAATACCCGCTACAAAAAACAAGTTCCAACTGTTCTTCTTCCAGTCATAATGCAGGAACGGGATGTCCGCGGGTACACAAGCGGCGCAGATATCCCTGAGCGAGGAGGAAACCCCGAGTTTCTTGTTACCTGAGAGCAACAGGGCAGGTACCGTAAGGCCGATGAGCGGGCCGGCAATATACCAGGGCCACGGACTGTGTAGCAATGCAGTGATTAAATACATTTCATCTTGATTTTATCATGCAAAGTTAGTCCGGCAAGGCCAAAAATGTCTCCATTATTTACCGGGCCGGTTGTACGCCCCTGTACGAGGTTCCCTGTGACCTGCAATTTTAACAGTTCCTTCATAGTTAATCGGAAATATATGCAGAAAAATATTAACTTAGATGACAAAATAACATTCCCGCCGAACTGGTGTATTATTTGCGGAACTACCAACAGAAATTTTAACTTAAAAAAAAGGAAGACACTATATGAATGTTAACAATTTCACGATAAAAACTCAGGAGACCCTGCAACACGCGCAACAGCTCGCGTTCGATCTGGGTAACCAGAGTATCGAGACCGGGCATATCTTAAAAGCGCTGGTGGCCGACAATGAGGATGTGGTTGATTTCCTGTTAAAAAAGAACAATGTTAATGTGGCTTTTCTGGCCGTAAAACTGGATGAGCAGCTGGAGAAATACCCGAAAGTATCCGGTGAAGGCGGGCAGATTCTCAGCCGTGACGCCAACAACGCGATGCTGCGCGCCAGTTCCAGTATCAAGGAATTCAAGGACGAATTTGTGAGCGTGGAGCACCTGTTGCTGTCCCTGCTGGGAGGATCGGATGATACCGCCAAACTGCTGAAAGATGTGGGACTGACGGAAAAAGGCTTAAAAGCGGCCATTCTGGAACTACGCAAAGGTTCTACCATCAATTCTCAAAGTGCGGACGCGCAATATAATTCCCTGCAGAAATACGCCAGAAATCTCAACGAGCTGGCCGGAGAGGGTAAACTGGACCCGGTCATCGGACGGGACGAGGAGATACGCCGCACCCTCCACATCCTTTCCCGCCGGACCAAGAACAACCCCATTTTGGTGGGTGAGCCTGGCGTGGGTAAGACGGCCATCGTGGAAGGACTGGCCCACCGGATCATTGGCGGGGATGTGCCTGAAAATCTTAAGTCCAAAATCATTTACGGGCTTGATATGGGCGCGCTGATGGCAGGCGCCAAATACCGCGGCGAATTCGAGGAAAGGTTAAAGGCCGTGATCAAGGAGGTAGCCGACAGTGGCGGCCAGATCATCCTGTTCATCGATGAGATCCATACCCTGGTAGGTGCCGGTGCGATGGAAGGCGCCATGGACGCCGCCAATATTTTAAAGCCCGCGCTCGCGCGCGGGGAGTTGCGCGCCATCGGTGCCACAACACTCACCGAGTACCAGAAATACTTCGAAAAAGACAAGGCCCTGGAGCGTCGTTTCCAAAAGGTGCTGGTGGAAGAACCCACAGAGGAAGATGCGATCTCTATCCTGCGCGGTCTGAAGGAGCGTTATGAGAACCACCACCATGTGCGGATCAAAGATGAAGCCATCATCGCGGCGGTGGAACTCTCCCACCGTTATGTCACCGACAGGTTCCTGCCCGATAAGGCCATTGACCTGATCGATGAGAGCGCCGCCAAGTTGCGCCTGGAGATGAATTCCATGCCCGAAGAACTCGACGAGCTGGAACGCAGGATCCGTCAGCTGGAGATCGAGCGCGAAGCGATCAAAAGGGAAAGCGATGAACAAAAACTGGGGGAACTGAACAGGCAGATCGCAGAGCTGAGCGAAGAAAAAAATGTGTTCAGCGCCAAATGGCAGCAGGAAAAAGAGGTGGTGGAAAAGATACAGAACGCCAAATCCTCCATCGAGAACCTGAAACATGAGGCCGAACAGGCTGAACGCAACGGCGATTACGGGAAAGTAGCGGAGATCCGCTATGGTAAGATAAAAGAAGAACAGGATAACGCCGAAAAATATACCCGGGAGCTGAACGAATTGTCCGCCAGCAGCAAACGGCTGCTTAAGGAGGAAGTCGACGCGGAGGACATCGCCGAGAACGTCGCCAAGGCCACGGGTATCCCGGTCGCCAACATGCTGCAAAGCGAACGCTATAAACTCCTTCATCTGGAAGAGCACCTGCACAAACGGGTCGTCGGCCAGGAAGAAGCCATCGAAGCAGTGGCGGATGCCATCCGCCGCAGCCGGTCGGGACTGCAGGATCCCAATAAACCTATCGGTTCCTTTATCTTTCTGGGATCCACCGGCGTAGGCAAGACCGAACTCGCCAAAGCACTGGCCGAGTTCCTCTTTGATGATGAAAGCATGATGACACGCATCGACATGAGCGAATACTCCGAGAAACACTCCGTCAGCCGGCTGGTGGGCGCCCCTCCGGGGTATGTGGGTTATGATGAAGGGGGACAGCTTACCGAAGCGGTACGGCGCAAACCCTATTCGGTGGTCCTGCTTGATGAAATAGAAAAAGCGCATCCCGATGTATGGAATATCCTCTTACAGGTGCTGGATGACGGGCGCCTGACCGACAACAAGGGCCGCGTGGTAAATTTCAAGAACACCATTATCATCATGACCAGCAACCTGGGCAGTGGCATCATTCAGGAGAATTTTGAACAGGTCAATGAAAAGAATAAAGAGGAGGTGGTGGATGCGACCAGGACGCAGGTGATGAATCTTTTGCGGCAGACCATCCGCCCAGAGTTCCTGAACCGTATCGATGAAGTAATCATGTTCCAGCCGCTGCTCAAGGGGGAGATCAAAGAGATCATCAACATTCAGTTGAATCACCTCAAGAAGCTGATGGAAGAAAACGGCATGGATCTCCACTTCACCGAATACGCACTGGATTACCTGGCCGAGCAGGGCTTTGATCTTCAATTTGGCGCCCGTCCCCTAAAACGGGTCATCCAGAAGCAGATCATCAACCTGCTCAGTAAAAAGATTCTTTCAGGTGAGATAGATAAATCCAAACCCGTATTGATAGATGTATTCGACGGCGTAGTAGTGGTGCGCAATGAGGCGGAGAAGGGCACTACGACCATCGGTACGCCCGCTGAAGAAAGTCAGCAGGCATAAGACGCGGAATTAAAACCATTTCCCCAAAAAAAGCAACCGGCATGCACTTTTGTTCATGCCGGTTTTTTTATGTCCCCACTGTATTCAAAATGCCTTGTCAATCTGCACCCTGACCTTTTCTTCCATGGCCGCAAACAAGTCCCGTTCCATATTCACCCAGCTGTCCCTGGAATAGGTTTTACGGATGCCTTTCCCGGCCAGATGATGGATATAATCACAGGAGCCGGTTAATGTTTCCAGGATATGGGAGGTCACGATCACGGTCTTACCTTTTTCCTTTAGTTTGGCGAGCAGCAGTTTGATGATCCTGCCGGTCTCCAGGTCCGTCCCGTTAAAGGGTTCATCCAGCAACATGACCGTCTTATCAAGCTTAATGATCCCGGTCAGGGCCAGCTTGGTTTTCATGCCAGTGGAATAATTTTCAATCAATTCATCCAGGGGAAGGTTAAAGAGCTCTTCCCACAACGCTGCGTTGAAAAAGGCACGCGGCGTGGGAAACAGCCCCAGGTATTCCCTTCCGGTGATGCCGGGATAAAAATAATGCTGCGTTTCAAGCAACGACATGTCCTTTCTTGATACCGGCCGGTCCTCCCACAGTACAGCTCCGGAGTCCGGTTTCAGGAGCCCGTAAATCCCATGGAACAACGTGGTTTTACCCGAACCGTTCATGCCAACCAGCCCGTGGATGCAGCCGGGCTGCAGGGAGAGATTCAGTTTTTCCAGCACCACGGAGCCGTGGTAGGATAGGGTCAGGTCTTTAACGGTAAGCATCTAAATATTCCTTGAGTTGATGTTGTGATTTTTTATAGGCCCTCAGGCACATGAGCAGGGGCAAGGGCAAGAGAAAAGGAACAAACATGCAGAAATGGATAACACTGGTCAAAACATTGCCGGCCGGTGAACTGTGGCACGGTTGATAAACTGCATATTTTGATAAAATAAAAAATGCCAGGTTGATAAAGGATATGGCATAGATCACCAGCGCGACCCAGGCGGTAGCGGGTTGAAAGATCACGTATCCAATGAGGATAGGCGCCGAAAAAAACAGATATCCTTTCAGATGTGATTTTAATTTCCGGCGGATAAAGCCTTTGGGAGGAAGTTCGGCAAGTTGTAAAATATCCGACGGCTCGCACCACTGGTAAAAGGAAGCGATGAGGCCCAGCAGCAACCACAGTACAAAGATGCTGGCGTAAGGGTAGATCAGGAGTCCCAGTGCTGCCACATAGAGCACGAGGATCACAGGGAGGTTTCCCCTGATGCCCGCCATCCACTCAAAATTATCCCGTGGGATGATGGCGGGAGCATAACCGGTCCTGGTTTTTTTCCCGGGCGTATAGCGGATCAGTGACAGGAGAAAATAAACGGCAAGAAGAAGGATCGCGCAGTACCAGTGTTCTGTAAAAAGCATGAGGATAAAAACCGGGACGCTAAAGAAAGCATATTCCGCCACATAGATCTTCATGGGGTCAGTGCCGGTCAAAAGAATGAACTCCTTATCCTTTCTATAGAGATGAATCCCCAATACCACCAGAGCAGCCACTGCTGTAACATAGAGGCAGTTGGGATAAAGGCCCGTCTGGCGGTAGATCGCTATACCACCCACCGCCAGCACTGCCAATAACACAACCGTGCGCCACCATCCGAGCGATGACAGTTCCCGTCCCACTTGAAGAATGCGTATTTTCAGAAACCTCCCGATCATGTTTTTGAGGGTTGTTGTAGTAGTGTCATCATTATCATCATCCCGACACCAAAAATAGGGATTCTTCTGTAGTCAAAAAGTTAAATATCCCTTTACGGCATGTTCCGGTAATTTTTCACCCCTCAACCTTCAGTCCGCATACCGGCAGGTCCGGAACATTGATGATATTGCCGGAGATATCGGGCCGCATTCTTTTTTGCTTAAAGTCAAGGCTCATCACCCGTCAGGTGACGCCGGAGAGGGCCCCTTTTGAGATTACTTTGATGAGTATTTAGTTATACCCGAATGTCTTTGTGATGCAACTTTAATGCGTCGCCGAATGCGATAGCAGCCTTGTGTACCTGTATTGTCCAGTCTTCTGCTGCGTTACCGTCCGCACCATCGGAAATGTATTTAAGGCAAAGGAAAGGAATACCTTCTTTCATGGCTACAAAGGCTAAAGCATAGGCTTCCATATCCACAACATTGTAAACCGATGTGGAATGCTTCATGTCAAAATTATCACCCGTCCCACAAATGGTTTCCGGCAGTCCCTCCATCGATAACCCATACTCAACAACAGGAGGCAATCCCGATAACGGTGTTTCGTATTGCGCATATCCCAAACCGCTGACATCCATGTCCCGTTGTACAAATTTTGTGCAGCAGACCACCTCCCCCTTTTGGAAATGATCACTTCCCGCAGAGCCAAGATTCACAATCAACGACGGCCTTTCGCGCTGTATTGATTTCATGAGATGATAAGCTGCGTTTACTTTACCAATGCCGGATATTAAATGCTTATACTTCGTGAATACCTCTGCGGCTTCAGAGGCCAATGCAAATGAGAACAATACGTTTTCGACCGGAAAAGAATATTTTTGATTTATGATGAGCATCAGTCCTTTCAAAGGTTAATCTTTTTAATATTAAGTGATTGTCAGGCGGAGCATATCGAACAGAGATGAAATAGCGCCCTTTACGATCTGATAACCCCTGTTACCCATTCAATCTTCCGGCTCCAGCTGCCTTCACAGTGCGCCGCCATCCGGGCGAAGTCAGTTCCCTTTCCCCGCCTCATGCACCCTTATTTTCAGAAAATTGGCCATCACGATTTTAGCAAAGGCGTTGTTATCAATCCGCCGCCTGCCCAAAAATAAAGTTTTTTCTTTATAAATATCCCAGTAGGCTTTTCTCGCGGACCTTCACCTTTCCGCGCCGGTTGAAAGGCTCCCCAAGCCGGACCCTGCCTGCCACTGCAGTGTGGATTACGCCGAG
>DASULB010000595.1:0-3462 GCA_036278455.1 Chitinophagaceae bacterium
GTAAAGCAGATAGCTCTTTCCGGTGAGTTGTATTAGGGCAGGCTTTCCGTTAAATATAAGAACGCATTTACAACCAATAGGCGACACAGAAAAGTATTTACAGATAGGGGCCCCCAGCAGCCATCAATTTTATAAAAAGTAAAAACAGACTTAAAAAAAGGAGGCATGAATACATGATAAGAATTGTTGAATCTCTTTTAAAAAAACAATCTGCCAATATTATCCGATTGGTCTTCCTTCCGGCGACTAACCCAGGGATGTTTTCCGATTTTGCCTTAACTTCATGCAAAAACCATAACATATGGGCAAACGTGAAGACAGCTTCATGCAACTGGCCATCGATCTTTCATGGAAGGCCATGAGCGAAGGAAAAGGAGGGCCTTTCGGCGCCATCGTAGTGCATGGTGAAGAGGTGATCGGCCGGGGATGCAACCAGGTATTATCCGGTAATGATCCCACCGCTCATGCCGAAATCATCGCGATCAGGGAAGCCTGCAAAACACTTGGAAGTTTCCTGCTGGAAGGATGCGAAATATACACCAGTTGTGAGCCCTGTCCGATGTGCCTGGGCGCCATTTATTGGTCCCGGGCGGAAAAGGTGTATTATGCCAATTCCAGATCGGATGCCGAGCAGGCAGGCTTTGACGACGCCTTTATTTACAGGGAGATCAGCCTGACGCCCTCAGAGCGCCGCCTGCCCATGCTCCGAATGAAACTACCCGGGGCGGTGGCCGTCTTCGAGGAATGGACTAAAAAATATCCTAAAACCGTGTACTGAATTTAACATCACACCCAAAACAACAACACCATGCCCAAAGACCTGAAATGGGAATTAATCTCTTCACAATACCTGTTCAAAGACACCTGGTATACAGCCCGAAAAGATCGCTGCCGGATGCCGTCGGGGAAAATCGTGGACCCCTATTACGTGCTGGAATTTCCTGACTGGGCCAACGCCGTGGCCTTGACCGAGGAGGGTGACCTGCTGCTGGTACGGCAATACCGCCATGCACTGGGGGAAACCATCCTGGAAATTCCGGGCGGATGTATTGATGCAACCGACACGGACCCGGAAGCAGCGATGCGGCGTGAACTCATGGAGGAAACAGGTTATAGGTTCAGTTCCGTCCAAAGCATTGGTGACATATCCCCCAACGCCTCCACCAATGCCAACACGACCTACATGTTCCTGGCTACAGGCGGTAAGAAAGTTGCCTCCCAACAACTTGACCCGAATGAGGAAATAGACATATTGGTTTATTCTCCGGCGGAAGTCATGCAGCTTTTGGCCGAAAACAAGATCCGGCAATCCCTGCATGTCACCTGTTTGTTCTATGCTTTTTTAAAATTAGGCTGGATTAAGATGGCACCCTGAAGTTTCACCCGGCGACCGGTGAATCGTTCTGCCCCTGCCATAGAAATCCGTAAAGAAAAAACATCGATGAAAGATAAAGACAGTTTCGGACCGAGACAGGTCGAAGCAATCCTTGCAGGCCTGCACCCTGACGGGAAGCCCCGTTGGGGAATGATGACACCGCAGCATATTGTGGAACACCTCACCATCGGCGTAAAGGCCTCGGTGGGCAAGACAAAACCCATGGTAGTGTCTACCCCTGAACAGATCGTGCAGTTAAAAAAACAATTGTTGGAATCACCGGACCCATGGCCCAGAAACATGAAAAACCCCTTGCTTCCGGCTGAAGGGCTCCCCGCCCTGAAATACGGCAGCCTGGAAGAAGCCAAAGAAAAGCTTATCGGTGCCGTAGCGGAGTTTGAAGCGTATTATACGGCCCATCCGGACGCGGTACAACCGAATCCCTTTTTGGGATACCTGAACGGGAGCGATTGGCGGCAGTTTCACTTTAAACACTTCACCCATCACTTCACGCAATACGGGCTACTCTAGGGATATTGACCGGGATGTCCCCTCTGTTTATATCCATAAAAAAAGGCAACATAATAAATTATGCTGCCTGAATACCTGCCTCATTTCAAGCCTCGGTCCTTTCATTTCAAACGATCGTAAACTACAATGCTTCAAATAAAAAACTTCGGTTTGGAACAGGGTTGCCCTGATCATGTCTCTGATATGCATGATCTGAACAACAAATAAGAACAATTACCTTACAATTCTGCGACGCAGAAATCCAACCACGGAGGACTGGAGCGGAGGCGGTTTATAACAGCCTTACCAACGGTTATTTTCTCTCTTTTTGGGGGGCATAGCCTTATTGACCTTAATGCTTCTGTGATGCACTTCCTGTCCGTCGAGACCTTCAATGGCCTTGGAAGCATCATCATCATTGGGCATTTCAACAAAACCGAACCCTTTGCTCCTACCGGTAAATTTGTCTGTGATCACTTTTACGGAGCTTACTTCTCCGAATTCAGTGAATAATTGTTCTAATTCATCTTCCCGGAGTTCATAGCTCAGGTTACCTACGAAAATGTTCATGTCTGATCTTTTTGATTAATTGAAAATTGATATGAAATAAATAATGATTACTACTTTAATGATGCTTACTTGGAATATGATTTTTTCCGGTTAAAAGATGAATATCCTCCATCCCGCTTAAACTTCCTGTCACTTTGAAAATTGCCGGGCTTGCGGCCATTGGAAGCATATTTCCGCTCGCGAAGCCTTGACCTGTCCGGGGCCTCATCGCTGCGGATCTCCACGCGGACCGGACGCTTGCCAAAAGACTGGTTCTTAAATCCCGCAATAATGTTGGTTACCTGCTCCTGCTTTACTTTAATAAAGGAAAAACTATTCTTTAATTCAGACAGGGTAATGTCCTTTTCGGCGACGCCGGTGGTCTGGGCGATGAATGCCAGCAATCCGTTTTTATCGAGATCATCGAACTTGCCCAGGTTGATATAGAGTTTGACCAGGCCATCGCTCCGGCCACCTTCCTCCCACTGCCTCAGCGCGCTGTCATCCAGTCCCGTGGACTTGATATCAGGCAGGCGGTTGAATTCAATGGACATGAAACGGCTGATGAGTTCCTCACGGCTCAGGTGTCCCAGTTCTTCCTGTATCTGTGGAAGCACTGAGGCCATGCGATGTTCATCGACGGCGATCTCCTTGACGTTTTTTACAATATGCAACAGTTGCTTTTCCTGAACATCCTCAATGGAAGGCAGGGTACCACGTTCGAATTTTCTTTTAATGATGCGCTCAATGGTCCGGATCTTTCCCGTATCCTGGGGACCTGCAAGTGCAATGGAAATGCCCTTCTTACCGGCACGTGCGGTACGGCCGCTCCTGTGGGTGTAGTTCTCCAGCTCGTCGGGAAGGTTATAATTAATCACGTGGGTAATGTCATTTACGTCAATACCGCGCGCGGCGACATCGGTAGCAACCAACAGCTGCACCATGTGGCTGCGGTAGCGCTTCATTACCTGGTCACGTTGTGCCTGGGACAAATCACCATGTAAGGCGTCCGCGGAATAGCCGTCCTT
>DASULB010000596.1:0-23980 GCA_036278455.1 Chitinophagaceae bacterium
CCCATATCCTGCCACCTGTATCCCATTCGCGTGCAAAGCTATGATGGTTATGAGGCCATGAACTATGAACCACGCGACAAGCTTTGTCACCCGGCCTGTGTTTTGGGAGAAAAGCTTCAGGTACCGGTGTATCGTTTTTTAAAGGAGGCCATTATCCGGAAATATGATGAGTTCTTTTATGAGGCCATGGAGGAATTTGCCCGGTTTGGACGGGAGAAGGATGCCGGAAAATGAGGCTTCCTTTTGACAGGTGCTATGGACCTTTGCTGTCACCAGGTTGTTCAACGCGATTATCCTTAAAGCGTTACACCCATTCCCAGGGCAAGTTTTATCCCCCTGGATTCCATGGATTGTATAATGCGCAGATTGATGCGTTGTTTCAGGTTGTTAAAGGCCTGCCATTCGGTAATCTGCGTATAATAGATGATCTGGATGGCATAAGCACTGCGTGAAATATCATTGAAATTGAGTGTGAAATTATCAATGACCTCCTGATCAGCGCTCAGCACCCCCTGTATATCTCCGAGCAATCCCAGAACAGCGTCAGCGGGTGTGGAAACCTCCAGTTCGAGGTGAAGCACTGCCCTGCGTTGGGTCATCATCGTTATATCCTCCAAAGTGCTGTCGACCACCTGTCTGTTGGGGAGGGTCACGTAGGTCTTGTTGTCCGAACGGATGCGGGTGCTGCGCAATCCAACCTTCTCAACGACACCCGTGATGCCGCTTACCTTGATGTAATCACCCATCCGGAAGGGCTTGTCCAGCAGGATAATAAAAGAGCCTATCAGGTTTTCAATGGTTTCCTTTGCGGCCAGCGCAAGCGCCGCCGCCCCGATGCCAAGGGCACCGATCATTTTGCTTGTCCACTCCCTGCCTACAAGGAACCTCATGACGACAATGAAGCCGATGATCCCGATGATCACTTTAACAAAATCACGGAGAAAAAAGATGATCTGGTGATCGGCGGATGGCTGCATGCGGCCGGCCCGCTGGCTGTATACGAGGGTGCCGAAGTCTACCAGCCGGAGGATAACCCAGAAGAAAAAACAGGTCAGTACGATGAGCTTAAGGCAGCGCCATACGGAAGCCGTATCCGTGCCAAGAAAATTGATTTTAAAGTTCCATGCAGGCGGATAGTTCAAATGATCAATGGCGGCGACAAAGATGAGAAAGGTCAGAAACACCCCCAGTGGTTTGAGCAGCAAGGACACAAAATCGGTTTTCTCCATACCTGGGGTCCACCTGCGGATAAGCCTGTAGCCAAGGGAGGCAATGAACCTGGACAGGTAATTGCGAAAGAATATGGCAAGCAGAACGATGAGTACCGGCCACAGTATATCGCCGAGGGTATTATCCAGGATGGACCTGTTTAAGAATGCATGCACGCTCGGATATTTATAGCCCAAAAATATTCTTTTCCGCTTATAATTCAGCTGTTATTTTAGCATATTATTTTATGCGGTGTGCCCGGGTGCCTGCCACAAGGGCGATGCTGCGACGGGATGCTTTGGAGAGTGGACAAAGATTGACAATACCCGGGCGTTTGCCGTTTTCAAAACTGCCGAAGGTGGCTGAACAACCCAGCGCCTCGGCGCCGTTCAGGGTGGCCCAGCGCAGCATGGTTTCCAGAGACAACCGGTGGAAATGCCTTTGCAGTGTTTTCATCTCCTCCAGTATTGACAGCTGATGATTGGAAGCAAGACTGTCGGTCCCCAGCACGATTTTTACGTGGTGCCGTAAGAGCCGTTCCACAGGTGGCATCCTGTTTTCTATGTAGTCGTTGGCCTTTGGGCACAGGCACCAGTAGAGCGGATGATTTGATTTAACAGCAAACAACAGGTCTTCTTCGCCGGTAAAGGTGTTATGGACCAGGACCAAGGATTGTCCCTGATCGAAATACGGCAACCAACTTTGCAACGAGGACTTTCCGGTGGACCGAAAGCTGTCGTAAGGGAGATGCAGGTTTTCGTACAAACGGTAAAAATCGCTGGTATCACCCAGGTATAATTCGTCTTCCGCCGTCGTTTCCTGGTTGTGAATGCTGATGATCGCTTCGGCGCCCTGCTGATTGATCAGGCGGAACAACGAAGCTGATACCGAATATGGCGCGTGGGGAACAATAGAGGCAGCCAATCCCTGGTGGCGAAAGTCTTCCCGGACTTTTAAGGCCTGCACCATTCTTTTCCCCGCACCGGTGTCCGAAAATCCAATGGCTTCCACGAAAGTGTGGTAAAACAGGTTCCCCTGTTGTTTGACCGGCAGGCTGTCGGTTTTATTGGAAACATCCCCAACGGCGACGATACCGTTTTCTTCCATGGCCTGCTGCGCCCTCCGGGCGGCTTGCAGAATTTCCTCCGGGGCGGTGGCATCCCTTTCCCGCATGACCGCGATCAGAAAATTGACCAGGCCGGTATGTTCGGGGATTTTTTTCCACAGATGGGAAAGCTCCAGATGGCAGTGGGCGTTGATAAAACCAGGGCACAACAGCCCGTCAAATGATTGTACATCCCCGCCGGCATCGCCGGTCGGAACTATTTCCACGACCTTTCCCCCGGCGTCTGTGATCAGGACATGGTCACGAAGGAGTGCTGTTCCGTCATGCAGGTAATCGGCAGTAAATTTCAGTATCCCCGAATTCATGTTATTTTTGCATGCTTTAGAAAACTTAAAGGTACATCAAAGGATTATGTTAGATAAGCTGGAAACCATCAAAGGACGTTTTGAGGAAATTGGTACCTCACTCACCAACCCCGCCGTGGTGGCGGATAACCAGAAGTATACCAGCCTGAGCCGGGAATACCGCGAACTCGGAAAGATCGTGGAAGCTTATGACCGGTACAGGAAACTGCTGGATGACATCGCTTTTCATAAAGAAGTGTTGCAGGGTGATGATGAGGAAATGCGGCAGATGGCCAAAGGGGAGATGGATCAGCTCGATGAGCAGAAAACGTCCCTGGAAAGCGAGATCAGGCAATTGCTGGTGCCGAAAGATCCGCAGGATGACAAAAACATCATCCTGGAATTACGCGCCGGCACCGGCGGCGATGAGGCCAGCATTTTCGCAGGGGACCTGCTCAGGATGTATCTTTATTATTTTGAGCAGAAGAAATGGAAGGCAAACATCCTGACCGAGAATCCCGGATCCGCTGGAGGCTACAAGGAAGTGGTGCTGGAAGTGCAGGGGGAGAACGTATACGGGACCATGAAATTCGAATCCGGCGTCCACCGCGTACAACGGGTGCCCGAAACGGAAGGTTCCGGCCGCATCCATACTTCGGCGGCCACGGTAGCCGTACTTCCCGAACCCGAAGAGGTCGATGTGCAGGTAAACGAGCGGGATGTGAAAATGGAGACAGCCCGCAGCGGCGGCGCGGGCGGCCAGAACGTCAATAAGGTGGAAACAAAAGTACGGCTGACCCACCTTCCTACAGGGCTCGTCGTGGAATGTCAGACCGAACGCAACCAGCTCGGCAACCGGGAAAAGGCTATGAAGGTTTTACGTACCCGATTATATGAAGACGCCGTACGCAAACATGAAGAGGAAATCGCCCGAAAGCGCAAAAGCATGGTATCTTCCGGTGACCGTTCGGCCAAGATCCGTACTTATAATTATCCCCAGGGAAGGATCACCGATCACAGGGTCGGGCTCACCCTTTATAATCTGGACGCTTTTATGCACGGGGATATCTCCGAAATGCTGGATGCGCTGCAATTTGCCGAAAATGCCGAAAAGATGAAGCAGGGCCAGTAAGGGCGGCCTGTATGAAAACAACCAGCGACTACTTTGGGGAGGCCCCGGTTCTTACATAAGGATTATTCCTTTTCTCATGGCCGATCGTCGTCTGCGGGCCATGGCCCGGATAAACGGTCACATCGTCGGGCAGGACATAAAGCCGCTCCAGGATGGAGCGCTCCAGCGTATCGTAATCGCCGCCGGGCAGGTCGCTGCGGCCGATGCTTTCCCGGAACAATACGTCGCCACCCAGCAGAAATTTTTGTTTCTCGCAGTAGAAACAGATACTCCCGGGGGAATGACCCGGCGCCAGGATCACCTCCAGCGTGTCCGCTCCCCAATGAATCTTTTCGGTGTCTTCCAAATAGCCTGCCGGATGAGGGGGCGGATCAAACGGCACATTGAACATCAGGCCCGATTGAAGGGCATTATCCAGTACCGGCTGTTCCAGCGGATGGATCCAGGTCCGCAGCCCATAACGTTCATCCATCAGTTTATTGCCGAAAATATGATCCAGGTGGCAGTGGGTGTTCAGCAGGCGCACAGGTTCCACTTGTCCCGCCGTAATGGCGTCCGTAAGCGCTTTGCGCTCGTTTGTAAAATAACACCCCGGATCTATAATGAAACAGGCCCGTTTTTCGTTAATGAGCAGATAGGTGTTTTCCTGAAATGGATTAAAAGTAAACGACTGCACTTCGATCATGAAAAGACTATTTTTACTATCTTTACCTCGCTACCCGGTGGGGCAAAATTACGCTATATTCAATATTTACCCTATGGTTCACAAGATCTATGCTTTTTTTTTAACGCTCTGCCTGCTTAGCGTAGGATTTAGCTCCATAGCGCAGACCAACACCGTTCAATTTGGACAGAACAGGCTTCAATACAAACTTTTCAAATGGCGGTATTTTCAGACGACCAATTTCAATACTTATTTCAGCCAGGAGGGACTGGCCCTGGGGAAATACGTGGCCCAGGTAGCCGAACAGCAATTGCCTGAAATTGAGAAGGAAATGGACTACGGACTGCGGCGCCGGCTGAACATCGTAGTATACAATAGTTACGGGGATATGAAACAGTCCAATATAGGCATTGGGCTTCAGTGGCAGAATACCGGCGGCATCACCAAGCTGGTGGGAAATAAGATGATCGTATATTTTGACGGTGACCACAACAAATTAAAGCAGCAAATCCGTGAGGGGATCGCGCGGGTGATCATCGAAAATATGCTTTTTGGAAACGATGTGGGCGAGTTCGCCGGCAATGCCGCGCTGCTCAACCTGCCCAAATGGTTTACCGATGGCTATATCGCCTACGTGGCCGAAAGCTGGAACGTCAACCTGGATAACCAGTTAAAACAATTGTTGCGGACGGGCCGCTACAGGACCTTCATGCAACTGGTGCAGGAGTATCCGACCCTGGCGGGCCACGCCTTCTGGTATTATGTCGAAAACGTCTATGGAAAGGATGCACCATCCTATCTGCTTTATATATCACGCATCGACCGCAGCCTGAAAAGGGCAGCCCAACAGGTGCTGCACAAAAGCTTTAAAGAAACCAGGCGAGATTTTATGACCTTCAACCTGCGCCGGTACCAGGTGGACAGCCGGGGCAGGAGGCAAAGCACCCGCGGCACCATCGTCACCACCCAGAATAATTTCAAGGCGGACCATTACCGCATTCACCCGAGCCCCAGGAACCGGAATTATGCCATGGTGGAATTTAAACACGGCATTTACCGCGTGGTACTTTATCAGGGTCTTTACAAGCCCACCGTGCTGATGAAAGGAGGGGTAAGACGGCTCAAGGCGGAAATTAATCCTGATTACCCCCAAATGGCCTGGGATCCCAACGGCTCCCGCCTGGCCATTATTTATCAGGAGAAAGGCAAACTGAAGCTGATGGTCTATGACCTGATATCGAGGACCAAAATAGAGGAGAAGCTGCCTTCGGACTTCCAGGCTGTCAATAGCTTCCAGTACCTGCTTAATCCGAACACGCTGCTGCTCTCGGCCGTAAAAGGCGGGCATACGGATCTGTTTAGCTACAACCTCAGCACCTTCAAGACCCAGCAACTTACCAATGACGTGTATGATGAGCGGGATCCTTCTTATGTAGGGCTGGTGGGTAAAAGCGGTATTATCTTTACGTCCAACAGGCCATCGCCCAATGCTGCGAACGCCGATACGGTGCTGCCCCATCACCGCTACAACGTATTTTTGCTCAGCAACTGGGACCAGCCCGCGGGAAGACAGATCACCCAGCTCACGGATTTAAAGCGGGGCGATGCCAGTTTCCCCACCCAATATGGCACTTATTTTACCTTTGTCGGTGATCAAAATGGCATCGCCAACCGCTACGCGGGATTTTTCAAGACCCAGAATGAAGGCGTGGATACACTTTATTACATCGGCGCTGATATTTTGCATAATCCTGACAAAGTGGACCTGGATTCCGCATTGATCGCATACGGATCACAGCAACCCGATTCTGTCAAAACGATGCTGCTTACAAAAGATTCCACCTATGTCTTTCCGCTGACCAATTATTCCGACGGCATTACAGAATCTTACCAGGCGGGGCAAAAACAGGTGGTTTCCGAGACCGTTCTCCGGGGCGATTTTACCCGGACCTATGAATTAAAGCTGGACGAACGTACGCTCCAACGCAGGAATGTCAGCACGCCACTGACCTCTTTTCGGCGTTATCAGGAGCACCGGGACAGCCTGAAAAAGGGCCTGCCCATGTACTATGAAGCACCGAAAGATACCTCGGAAAAGCCGTCTAATTTTTTCCAGAGCGAATATGGTTATCAGCCTCCGGACACCAACCTGGTGATCAAACAGAACATGGCTCTGGAGAACCCCCGTACCACGGTGCTTAAAAACGCCAAACTTTTCCCTTATCATCTTAAATTTTCGTCGGACTACCTGATCACCCAACTGGATAATTCGGTACTCATCAACCGCTACCAGCCCTTTACCGGCGGGGGCGGCCCCATCTACCTGCAGCAGCCCTTCAATGGATTGATACAGGTAGGTGTCAGCGATTTATTTGAAGACATCAAATTCACCGGCGGCTTCCGTTTTCCCTCTAATTTTAATGGCAGTGAATATTATTTTTCATACCAGAACCTGCGGCATTACATTGACTGGAAGGTCTTGTATTACAGGAAATCAACGCAGGTAGGCTTTAACAATACCAACTACCTTGGCAAGTTAAGGACCAATCTGTACCAGGTGACGGCGACTCTTCCCCTGGATGAGGTACGCAGCGTACACGTGACCCTCGGCTATCGCAGCGACCGTACCGTTCTGCTGGCAAGCGACCCCGTCAGTCTTCCGAAGGGCCTGGCCGACCACGCGGAAGAATTTGGCACAGCGCGCGTGGAATACATATATGACAACACCATTAATCCGGCCATCAATATATGGAACGGATTGCGCTGGAAGACGTATGTGGAGATGTTTCCGCAGCTGAATAAGGGCCAGGGCTACAGGAAGGGCTTTACCTTTAACGGCGGGTTTGATGCGCGCTATTACCTGCCTATCTATAAGAACTTTATCTGGGCTACACGGGTGGCGGGCGATTTTTCGTGGGGGACCCGGAAACTTTTGTATTACCTGGGGGGCGTGGACAACTGGCTTTTCCCAAAGTATAACAACAATACGCCCATCAGCAACGTCAATAATGCCAATTACGCCTACCAGACCCTGGCCGAGAACCTGCGCGGATATGATCAGAACGTCAAGAACGGCAATAATGTGATGCTCATCAACACCGAATTGCGTTTGCCGGTATTCTCCACCTTTATCAATCAGCCGATAGGCTCGGATTTCATTCGCAATTTTGAGATCACTTCCTTTGCGGATCTGGGCACGGCATGGAGTGAAAAGTTATCCTTGAAAAACAGCAGTGATCTTACATATGCGCAACCACCGGTATATGTTCAGATCAAGAACAGCAACCTGGGACCCTTTGTAGGGGGCTATGGTTTCGGCGCCCGTACCACCATCGCCGGGTATTTCCTGCGATTGGATGCGGCCTGGCCCATGAACGGCTTTTTTGCGGGCAAGCCAAAATTGTATCTCGCCCTGGGTGTTGATTTCTAACAGAAGAGCAGCCGGTTCTGGCAGGGGGCCGTTGGGCTGATTTGCCATCCGGCGCGGGCATTGCCAGGATTTCACTTCCGTGGAATGAATTTTTACCGGATCATGAATGATCCGTGGTTGGAACGCGCGGCAGTGGAAACACGTACCTGCCGTTCCTGGTTTTATTCCAACTGGCGATTTTTGTTTAAAGACATCCCGGATCATTAAATTAGTCCGGGATGCAGCGTTTTAGCTTGTAAAGTTGTCTTACAAACGAAGAATTTGAGGGGAAAATATGAACAGGCGGATGAATCAACGCTCATCAGGGGATGTTTGCACAGGCATGCGTCCGCTCAAAAGGCTCTGTATGAACGTTTTAGCAATTCCATGATGGGAGTGTGTTATCGCTATGCCCGTAATCGTGCGGATGCGGAGGATATGCTCCAGGAGGGTTTTATCAAGGTTTTTTCACGCCTGTCGCAGTATCGCTCGGAGGGGTCGCTTGAGGGATGGATCCGCAGGATCATGGTGACGACGGCTATTAATGCCCTGAACCGGGATAAGTTTCTGCAAAAAAATATTGATTTGGAGCAAGTGGGTGAGCTGCCGGTAGAGGGGCCCGTGGCGAACGATACGGTAGGCGGTGAACTGATGCAGTTACTGCACCGCATGCCGGTGGGATATAAGACGATCATGAACCTGTACGCCATCGAAGGATACTCCCATAAGGAGATCGCTCAATTGCTGGGAATTGCGGAAAGTACTTCCCGTTCACAGTATTCCCGCGCACGGGAGTTATTGATTAATATGAGAAACCAAAGACTCAGCCCGCGTGCCGCTGAGAAATATAAATGACGCATGATGGAGGAATTCTCCGATAATGATCTTGAAAAGCAATTGCGGGAAGCCGCAGAGGACCTTCAACTGAAGCCATCGGCAAAGGTATGGGCGGCCCTTGGCGATGAACTGCATCCGCGGCGGAAGAGCTATCCGTTGTGGTGGGCCGCCGCAGGTGTATTGTTAATTGTCGGTTTGGGCCTCTGGGTGCTGCTGAGAATTGATGCCGGGTCGTTTGGCACGCCGCCCGAACGGCCACAGTCACAAACATCAGCAGGGAACTTCGCGCGGGAAATACCACCATCCAAAGCGCCTGCAAATGCAGGTGGCCATATGGGTGTGACAAAAGGGGCGCCACAGGTAAAGGCCGGGCAACCGGTACAAGCCCTTCCTTTTTCCGGCTATGTCCCGGCCCGTCATTCAGCTGCCCAAAGAGGCCCCTCCGTTCTTTCCGGACAAAATACAATGGGCGGCCGGCAGGCTTTCGCCTCCCGGCAGGGAAGCGGAGAAACAGCATGGTTGCCGTCCCTGAAAAGTCTGCCGTCCAGGTTTCCCGCTACCATTAGCGGGGCGTCGCCGGCGATGGCCCGTATTTGGCCTTCCCCGCTTGCGCAAGATGTTGTGACACCGGCACATCAGCGTCAGCGGCCGCCAGAAGAAAAGCCGGCGGCTACCCTGAAAGTACGCCCACCACAAAAACCCGCGTTTGAAGTATTCTTTACTTCCGGCATCGGTTACCGGACCCTGAAAACCACAGCCCCTGCACCGACCCCTTCTATGGCTCCGGGTCTCATGTCCCTCTCTTACAGAGCGCAGGCGGTTCGACCACCCCTTGCTGTCAAAATACGGCAACATCCCGCCTGGAGCTGGCGTGCGGGTGCAGCAGTGATTTTTCCTTTGGAAAGACAATGGTTCCTTCGTTCGGGTGTATCACTTGCCAAAACAGGATATAACATTCTCGCTTATGGCACTTATCCGGCCTATGTCGAGCATAGGACCACCTCCTATGCGGATCCTGTCGGCAACATAAACTCTTCGCTGACGACCAACCCGATCGTGGCGGATACCCGGAAACCGTCCTTCGTTCACAGCAGTTACCTGGCCGCGGAAATCCCCCTGATGATAGGCCGGCAATTTGGTGATGCAGCAAAGGTGTCCTACAGTATTGGCGGGGGTGCCGATCTGTCCTATTTGGTTGGTTCGCACGCGGTCATTTATTCCCCTGAGTCGAAGCGTTATTTTACCGACAAGGATTATGTGCGTCCCTTTAACGGGGGCCTGGACCTTCAGGCCACCATCAACATACCATTGAACCGGCAGTGGCGGATCAGCGTGGGCCCGTCTTTCCAGTACCAGCTATTTTCCACCTACAAAAATTATCCGTTGGTAAAGGAGCATCCTTACCTGCTTGGAATAAAAACGGCCCTGCAGTTGATCCGGTAAAGGAGGTGAAGCAGGACAGCCGATCGTGTGTGCAAAGGGCGGTTTTCCGGATTCCCGGAATGCCCGCCGGAGGAAGCGCTAACTTACGACCATGAATGATTTAACGCCTCTGTCATCCCCACAGCGAAAGAGCGTTTCGAAGGAGAAAAAACAATATTTCATCGCGCTTCCATTACCCGGGGAACTTTCCCGGGAGATCACCCGGATTAAAGATGAGTTTGCTGAACGGTATGACTCCCGTCATGCACTCAAGCTTCCACCGCACATCACTGTGGTTGCCCCTTTCCGGGCGCCGGTAGACCTGGAGCAATTGCTTCTGGGGGCATTAGCCGGCCTGGCGGCTGCGCAGGCTCCTTTCCCGGTATATCTGGAGGGATTTGGCAGTTTCCGGCACGGGGATGCACGGGTGATTTTCATCGGGGTGGCGAAAAGTGACCGGTTGCAACGGTTGCATAACGACCTCCTGGCGCTGTTCACCGAAACCGCCCCCGGGCTGAAACTGCGTGCGGATATTCCGTTTCACCCGCATCTCACCATCGCGCACAGGGATCTAAGTGCCATCACCTTTGAAAAAGCATGGCCAGCTTACCAGGATAAACAGCTCCGGGCGGATTTTGAAGCAGCCCGTATGATCCTTTTCCGCCACGACGGACAGCGCTGGCATCCCTTGCAGTCATATGCTTTCACCCGAAGGTAACCGGTGCTTATAAACGGTGATGTGGGATCATGCCGGAAATCTTTTTTTAGTTTGCGGGTTGTCCTTTAGAAGCGATGTCATACCTTTACTCATCAGATGATATGATGAATGAATCAATCAATAATAAGATCAAAAGACAAAGACTGGCCGATGAAGTAGCCTCCCGGCTGCGCGGGCAGATCGTGGACGGTAACTATCAAAGTGGTGGACGGCTGCCGTCTGAACCCGAACTGATGGCCGCTTTTGGCGTGGGGAGATCAACCATAAGGGAGGCTGTCCGCATATTGGCGCACAGCGGCCTGCTTCGTGTGCAACAAGGGCTTGGCACTTTTGTGGAACCGCCTGCGGGTATTACCGAACCCCTGGGACAGCGGTTAAAGCGCTCTCAGGCGTCCGAGCTTAACGAAGTCAGACAGTTACTGGAGGCCAAAATTGCCGAGAAGGCCGCCACGCACCGTACGGCAAAGGATATCGACAGCATGAAATCCCTGCTGAAAAAACGGATGGAAGTAGCCCGCAGCGGGGATAAGACGGCCTGTATTGAAGCGGATATCCGGTTTCATATCAGCATTGCGGAGGCAGCCGGGAACGACATGCTGGCGGATCTCTACAAGACTTTCGCGATACAGATAAGGCAGTCTTTCCAGGAAGTGTATACCGGTACGGCCTCTTTTATCAAGACCCACGCGTTGCACGAAGCCCTGCTCCGGAGTATTGTAAACAAGAATGCCAGAGAGGCGTGGCGACGTGCAAAAGAGATCACCGACAAAAAGGAATAATAAGTCCGGCGTTCCGCCGGAGCGATCGAAAAAATTACAGATGGCCGTTCCATCTGGTTACCAACAATCTATGCGTACCACATCCCTGAAAGATACCCCCCGCGGATCAAAGAAAGTAGCACAACAGGCGGTTTTTTCCATTCTTCTTTCCCTCAGCTTCGCGCATTTTCTCAATGACGCGATGCAGTCGCTGATCCCGTCCATTTATCCGCTGATCAAAAAAAATTATCACCTCACCTTTGCCCAGATAGGGCTCATTACACTTACCTACCAGATGGTGGCTTCCCTGCTGCAGCCGCTGGTAGGTTCTTTTACCGACCGGAGGCCGCAGCCGTATTCACTGGCCATCGGGATGTGCTTTACCCTTGGTGGCCTGCTCTGTTTGTCGCTGGCCGGAAGCTTTGAGGCGGTACTTTTTTCCGTAGGACTGGTCGGCATGGGATCCGCTGTATTTCATCCGGAATCCTCCCGCATGGCGCACCTCGCCTCCGGGGGAAGGCGCGGTATGGCGCAATCCGTTTTTCAGGTAGGGGGCAATACAGGCAGTGCAATAGGGCCGCTCCTGGCGGCGGCCATCATTGTTCCGCTGGGGCAGTCTTATGTAGCCGTTTTTTCTTTGCTCGCGCTGGTCGGCATCTTTGTTCTGTGGCGGGTAGGTAAGTGGTACAAGAAGAATTTCTTTTATGTAAAAAAAGAGCGCACCGATGCGCCCATCATCAAGGCGCCGGTTTCCCATAAGAAAACGATCATGTCCCTGGGCATTCTCTTGTCACTGGTTTTTTCAAAATATTTCTACCTCGCCAGCATGACAAGTTATTATACCTTTTATCTTATCGGAAAGTTTCACGTTTCCGTGCAGAGCTCCCAGGTATATCTTTTTATTTTCCTGTTTGCTGTAGCGGCGGGCACCATGATTGGCGGACCGCTGGGTGATCGTTTCGGCAGAAAATATGTGATCTGGTTCTCTATCCTGGGGGTTTCACCTTTCACCCTCTTACTGCCCTATATGAGTTTGCTGTGGACCGCTGTACTGAGCGTGGTCATCGGTGTCATCCTTACTTCCGCGTTTTCGGCGATCATCGTGTATGCCCAGGAACTGGTGCCCGGCAAAGTAGGCATGATCTCTGGTTTGTTTTATGGACTGGCCTTCGGCATGGGAGGGATCGGCTCCGCGGTATTAGGGGAACTGGCGGATTCCACCAGCATCTTTTATGTATATCATGTCTGTTCATTTCTTCCGTTGATCGGGCTTCTGGCCGCCTTTTTGCCCAATATTGAGGGAAAACGGTCCCGAAGGTAAGGAATTGGGGACGGGCTATTTCCATCCCTGTGATCGAAGCCCTGACAGATATAAAGATATGCCGGAAGAAATGACCGGAATTTGTAATTTAGTGCAGATTTTTTCCAGACATATTAAGTCCTCAACTGATGCCACCTACCATCCCCGATAAGAAAACAATCAACGGCTGGGCCATGTACGACTGGGCGAATTCCGCCTATAACCTGGTGATCGTGTCGACGGTTTTTCCTTTTTATTATCTGGCGGTTACCCATAATGCGGCCACGGGCGACCAGGTAAAGTTCTTCGGATCCACCTTTATCAATACGGCATTGTCCAACTATGCCATTGCCTTCGCTTATCTGCTCATTGCCCTTTTGTCACCCTTTTTGTCATCGGTAGCAGATTACCGCGGCAATAAGAAACGGTTTATGCAATTTTTCTGCTATCTGGGTGCACTGGCCTGTTGCGGTTTATTCTTCTTCAGGGTCCAAACGCTGGAGTGGGGGATCATCTGTTTTGTGCTGGCCGCCATCGGTTATTGCGGCAGCATCGTTTTTTACAACGCCTATCTTCCCGAGATCGCGCCGGATCATCTGCAGGATAAGGTGAGCGCCAGGGGATTTGCTTATGGTTACATTGGCAGCGTTGTTCTGCAGCTCATTTGTCTGGTGTTTATCCTGAAGCCAGGCTGGTTCGGCATTGAAGATGCCACCTTCGGACCGAGGCTTTCCTTTTTGCTTACAGGGATCTGGTGGCTGGCCTTTGCCCAAATTACCTTCAGGCGCCTGCCCGCCCCGCGCCTCCGTCATCAGGAGAAAAAACAGCTGCTTATCCATGGTTTCCGGGAATTGCAAAAGGTCTGGCGGGAGCTGAAAGAGCAGCCGTTGTTGAAACGATTTCTGACTGCCTTTTTCTTTTACAGCATGGGCGTACAGACGGTGATGCTGGTCGCTGCTTTTTTTGCGGAAAAGGTGTTGCATTTGAGCGCCCCCCAACTCATAGGGACTATTTTGGTGATTCAGCTCGTGGCCATAGCGGGTGCATGGATCATGGCCGTTTTTGCCGGCAGGATCGGTAATATAGGTGTCTTGCAGCTCGTGGTGCTGTTATGGATAGCCATTTGCATTGCCGCTTTTTTTGTGCAGAACGCTACCCAGTTTTATATCCTGGCGGCCATGGTGGGACTCGTCATGGGCGGCATACAATCATTGTCACGTTCCACTTATTCAAGGCTTTTACCCGAGACGAAGGACACCGCCTCGTACTTTAGCTTTTTTGATGTGACCGAAAAAATTGCCATTGTGATCGGCATGTTCAGCTTCGCCTACATGGAGGAACTGACCGGAAATATCCGCAATTCTGTTTTGCCCCTGATCGGATTTTTTGCACTGGGCTATGTGATGTTGTTCTTCATGCGGCGTACTAAAGACAGGTTGCGGCGCATTGAAACGGACGTGTCGGCGCCACAGGCGGATGCAGTGTCCGGATAAGGATGCAATTTTTACCTTTGCACCGTTCATCCCCACGGTCATCCCTCCGCACGCCTTGCCGGCAGGTACGGATCCCCGCAGATGCGTCCCGGCAGGGAAAGGCATGGATCAATGAGGAATATACCGAGGATGCTTTAAAGACGAAACATGAAAATAGGTTTATATTTCGGGTCCTTCAATCCCGTTCACATCGCGCATCTTATCATCGCGGAGCATATGGCTTATAATACGGACCTGGAACAGGTATGGCTGGTGCTGAGTCCCCAGAATCCCTTAAAGCCGTCCGCCAATCTCCTGAATGAATACGACAGGCTGCACCTGCTGCAACTGGCCGTGGAAAATGATCCCAGGTTGCGGGTGAGCAATATTGAATTCTCGCTTCCCAGACCCTCCTATACGATCGATACGCTCACCTATCTGGCAGAAAGGTACCCTGAACATGATTTTGCGGTCATCATGGGCAGTGACAGCCTGGAGAATATCCGTCGTTGGAAGAATCACGAACAACTGCTGGGGCGTTTCCAGGTCTTTGTTTACCGGCGGCCCGGGCACGCGGTCGGTGATCATCCGGCCGGGAAGATTACCGTTTGCGACGCACCCTTGCTGGATATTTCTTCCAGTTTTGTCAGAAAGATGATCCGCGAGGGGAAATCGGTCCGTTACCTGGTGAGCGAACGTGTTTATGAATATATCCTTGATAACAGGTATTATCAGTAAGCGAAAAAGCGCGATAAAGCCTTACCTGACCACCTTGATGCGGTGTTTTTTGATATCGAATTCATCACGGTAGATCTTCAGCAGCAAAATGAACAGGGAGATCAGCAGCGGCCCGAAGATGATGCCCACGAAACCAAACAGGCTGATCCCGACAAATACGCCTAAAACGGTGATCAGGGGATGCACATCGGCCATCTTTCGTTGCCATATCATGCGAAATACGTTATCCACATTGGCTACAATCGCCACCCCATAGATCAGCAACCCGATGGCATACCCCGTGTCGCCACTGGCAAAAAGGAAAATACAGAGGCCTAACCATACAATGGTGGTGCCGATCACGGGTATCATGCTCATAAAGGCGGAGACCACGCCCCAGAATATGAAATCATTGATGCCGAATATCCAGTAACCCAGGGTGCAGAAAAGTCCCTGTACCAGGGCAAGCAGCGGAATCCCCACGCCGTTGGAAATGACCATGTTTTTGATCTCAGTGCCCAGTCTTTCAGTGTTTTGTTCCTTTAAAGGGGTATATTCATACAGGGTGTCCTCCATCCTCAGGGATTCAACCAGCATGAAGTAAAGCACGAAGTACATGATCAGCAGCGTGGTAACGACATTGAAAGTGGTTCCCAGGAACAGGGGCAGGAATTTTGTCAGAGCATCCTGCAGTTTCTGAACGGTCTGATCGGATAACAGGTCAATATGGGTATTGAATTTGATCTCGTCTATAAAGTGGCGCAGCGAATCGATAAGTTGTGTGGAATGGCTGACCATCGTGCCGATCTTGGAGGCCATCATATTGACGATAAGCGCTGTGGGTACCAATAGAACGATGATCGACAAAAGGATCATGACCAGTGCCGTTACCCATCTTTTCCAGTGTTTTTTGTAAACCAGGTAGATCACCAGCGGCCGCATGATCACATAGAGGGTCAGGGCACCCAGAAAAGCGGGAATAAAAGCAGACATTTTCCAGAATAATACGGCGCCAAGAAGCAGAATGATCACAAGAAAGAAAAATTGCTTCAACCGGTCGGTATCATAGTAGCTCATATAAGGGATATGAAAATGTGAAAGAAATAAACAGGATTTACGGGTTTTTGGTTACACTTCCCCAAAAGACGATGGCCATGGGTAAACGAATATGGAATGCTTTTTGCATCCTTACTCACATGAACTTTTTGTTTAATAGTTTGTAAAATAAGTAGTATTCTATCAAATCACCAATTAATTTTATTGATATGACTAAATCATCAAAAGCCCTCGCCGCGTTCGTCATTGGAGCTGCTGTAGGCGTAATGGTAGGATATTTTTTGAAAACCGAAAACAAAGAGGTGACGGATAGCAAAGTGGTGAAGAAAACCATAGCCTAAACTTAATTGTAGCATTCTTATATTTTAAAACCGTTTAAAATTTTTTTTATGAGCAAGTCATCAAAAATGGCCACATTGATTTGTGGGGTCGCTATGGGAGTCGCCATCGGATATTTTCTGAATTCCGAGAAGAAAGATGAATATCTGGATATCGCAAAGGAAAAGGCCGGTAAGTTGAAGGAGAAGGCGGGAGAACTGAAAAACAAAGTAAAGGATAAACTGAATAAGAAATCCGATGAGTTGGAAGAAGTGGCCACTAACTAATTCAACACCCAAGTTGCATGGAGGATAATTTTAAAGGACACTTTACCGGAAGTAAAAAACTAATTACCCAATACCTTGAAGCGCGATGGAAATTACTTCGGCTGACTGCAGCCGGAAAGGTAGCCAACGCGCTCGGGTTTTTTTTTGGTTTGATGCTGACCGCCCTGTTGGGCTTTTTTGTTGTTTTATTTCTCGGATTCCTCCTGGCTTACTGGATAGCAGATATGACGGGGAGTTTCATGATGGGGTTTCTCCTGACTTCTATATTTTTTATCCTTCTGTTCATCATCGTACTTATCTTTCGCAGAGGCCTCATCCAGCGTCCGCTGGCGAATATCATTATCCGTGAGATCGCCGAAGACATCGAAGAAGATTTAGCGGAACGGCAAATGGAAAAGGAGATGGAAAATGCATGATATGAAAACAAACCCGAGAGCCATCAAAGTAACAAACATCAAATCGCTTAAGAGGGAAAAGGCGCGTTTGAGAAGCCTGTGTGGAGAATTGGAAGAACAGGGTAAGGACCGGCTGGATTACATGAAGCATCATTTCGGCAGGATCGCCCTTAACAGTATTTTTCCCAATGAACGCGTACAAGCGGGGTTGTGGAAGATGTTGGGTTATGCCGCCAAAAGCGCCTGGGGGAGTTCTAATTTTAAATCCATGCTGATCCGGGTGGCCGTCACGATACTGGAATTTATCGGTGTGCGGGAAGCCGTTAAATTATTTGAAAAGTATTTTGGTAACCAGGGGACGAGAGAAAAAAAGAAGGCGGAAAAAGAAAAAGAGGAGGAGGAAGACAAAAAGGAAGCCAGCAAGCGAAAGAAACGAAAAGAGCGGGCCGGCGATGTGGTCGATGCGGCAGTAACGGAGGCCGGTGACTGATCCCCTGCATGTTGCCCAGCTGTATAAAACCCGTTGGCCGCTTTGTGTATCCCGTCAATTAATCCTTAAACGATCCCTAAAACGTTACCCCCACACCTTGGTTCCTTCACTGCAATTAGCGCATATGTCAATGTTTTTTCTGCCCTGTAATATCTGTCCCCTGAAATGCCTGTAGGTCTTGTCGTTCCAGATCTCCTTGAAAGATTGCTTTTTTAAATCCCCCATGCGGTGGGTGGCATCCTTATCAAAACAACAAGGCACCACCAGGCCGTCCCAGGTAATCACCGGATCGTGCCATAAACGCCAGCAGTGATTGGCCAGTTTGTTTTTGATCGCGTAGCTGCCATCGGTGTTTTTCTTGTACCTTGAAAAGTCATCCAGGGTGGGGATGAGGGGATTGCCATTTTCATAGTCATAGACCTGCGCCGTCTTAAACCTTACCTGGTCCACCCCTACCTCTTTTGCCAGCTGCTTTACATCTTCAATCTGGTGTTCATTGGGCTTGACCACCAGGAACTGGAAAAAAATGAAAGGGGTTTTTGATTTTAATTCCTTTTTCCATTTCACGATGTTGCGGGCACCCTCGAGCACTTTCTCCAGTTTCCCGCCACGGCGGTATTGTTGGTATACTTCCTGGGTAGTGCCATCAATGGAAATAATAAGCCTGTCCAGGCTACTGTCAATCGTCCTGCGTGCGTTCTCATCATTGAGATAATGGGCGTTGGTGGAGGTGGCGGTATAGATGCCTTTTGAGGACGCGTATTTTACCATATCGAGGAAATCCGGGTTCAGGTAAGGCTCACCCTGGAAATAAAATATCAGGTACAACAGTTCCTTTGACAACTCGTCAATCGTCTTTTTGAAGAACGCTTTTTCCAGCATCCCTTTGGGACGGGTAAAGGCCCTCAGCCCGCTCGGACATTCCGGACAGCGCAAGTTGCAGGAAGTGGTGGGTTCAAAGGAAATGGAAATGGGATAACCCCATTGAACAGGTTTATGCGACCATTTACTATAAAAGTAACTGCTCAGCACCCTCCCGGCGTTCCAGAGCCGTCCGGGTGTGAGTTTGGATAAAAGGTTCAGGCTGTCTTGTAAGTTAAACTCCTCCATAATCTGATGCGCGGCTATATTTTTCATAGCACGGATACCTCGGCAAGGTACGATTATTCACCGAAACCGTTGGTTTGCCCCAAAGAGAATACCTTTGCCTGTGAGGAGCGTACTTTAAACATTTTCACCGCTGGTATTTGTTTAATTTGTAAAGAATGAAAAAGAAGTTATTATGAGCAGTAATGACAATTGGTCTGACAAAGAGATCATCGCCTCTTTTTTTAAGATGGTTTATACCGTGGCACTCTGGGTAGCCTGGCTGGTCTTCACCATATTCTGGGGCATCGCCAAGGATTGGGCGTTTTTTGACAACGCGAATATTCATGGCTGGCAACACATTGTATTCTTTACCTGGTTTGCCGTTACCTTGCCGTTACTCATCTGGATCACGGTAGTAAAAATATGGAAGATCTGGTGAGGGTCCTTTCGGACAAAAGCCATTTTTTTTCCCGGCAGATGCGGGTGATTTTCCACCGCTGTACGACCCGTTGGTGGATGCTTTTCGGAACATGCTTCCGGGTGGCCTTACCGCGGGTAAAGCCCACACATCATAGTCCTCTCCCATCCGCGGACATGGGAAGCGTGTTTAACGGCCGATCGCCTGTTCCCGTACCGGTAAGCCCCTTCATTTAGCAAGGGCCGTCTTTTCAAATAATATTTAGTATTTTTGCAAATAAGTGTAAGGATATTTACTAAAAATACAGCCTATGTCATTTGAAAACGGCTTTTATCTGATGGTGACGACAGCCATCGTTTTGTTGATACTGCTGTTGAGGGCCCTGCAACGAAATGGCCTGGTAAAGGAGATTGCCAGACAGAAAAGTGAGGCCTTCACGGAGCAGGCGACCGCTTTGCGTGCCGAAAGGGATGCCTATCTCGGGGAGAAAATAGTGCTGGGTGAAGATCTGGCCGCTCAAAAGACACAGGGTGAAAACCTTTTGCAAAAATTGCAGGACCAGTCCGGTGAGTTGGAACGGTTGCAGCAGTATTTTAAAAAAGAATTCGAGAACCTGGCGGGTAGGTTGCTGGATGAAAACTCCGCCAAATTCACCAAACAGAACCAAAGTAATATCGAAGGTTTGCTGAAACCACTTCATGAACGGATCAGGGAGTTTGAGAAAAAGGTGGAGGATACCTATAACCGGGAAGCCAGGGAACGCTTCAGCCTGCAGAAGGAATTGCAACGCATGTACGATCTTAACCAGACCTTGTCTGAACAGGCCAATAATCTCACGGCTGCCCTGAAAACCGATACCAGGAAACAGGGTAATTGGGGTGAGTTCCTGCTTGAACGCATCCTGGAGGTTTCAGGATTGGAAAGCGGGGTCCATTACAAAAAACAGTTGTCGGTCGGTGACGGCGAAGGTACGACCAGGCGCCCGGATGTGGTGATCCTGCTGCCGGAGAACCGGCATGTAGTGGTCGACGCCAAGGTCTCCTTAACCGCTTATGAACGTTACTTCGCCAGTACCGATGAAGCGGAACAGCAGCGCGCCCTCAAGGATCACCTCAGGTCGGTTCGCAGCCATATTGATGAATTGTCGCGAAAAAGTTATGAAAGGCTGTTCGACGGTTCCCCCGATTTTGTTTTGATGTTTATCCCCGTGGAGCCCGCCTATGGACTGGCCATCATGCAGGATAACAACCTCTTTAGCGATGCTTTTCGTAAAAAGGTCATCCTGGTAAGCGTATCGTCGTTGTTGGCGACCTTACGCATCATTGACGCTTTATGGCGGTTGGAAAAGCAGAACCGCAATGCCGCAGAGATCATCAGACAGGGCGGCCAGCTTTATGATAAGTTTGTCGGTTTTGTGGAAGATATGCAGTCCCTGGGCGTGAAATTAAAGGGCGCCCAGTATGAGTTCGGCCAGGCTTTTGGTAAATTAACCGAAGGCAGGGGGAACCTGGTCCGCAAGGCGGAACAGATGAAGTCCCTCGGTCTGGATACCAGAAAGCGGTTACCCGACACGCTGACGGAAAACGCCCTGGACCCCGGAGCGGATTAACGGCCTCCAAAATCTCCCGGCCGCCACCGCCAAAGGGTATGAATATGATGGACGTCGTGCAGCCTGCTGCAATATTCGATGATCAATCCTTCTTTCGAGGCGATGCGGTAATAGGCGGGTTGTCCGGGCTGTACCGGCCCCATCCAGGTAAAATGCAAGTCCGCCCATGCCTTTTGTCTGATGATGTTCTGGTAGTGGCGGGCCAGGACGGGCGTTAGATTGTTCACATAGCAGCCGATCAATTGTTTGATGATTTGTTGCTGGGCATGATCCAGTGAACGGACGGGGATACCGGTCACGGCCTTCACCTCCGGTTCCTTTCCTGTCCTGATCACAATGTCGGCGCCTTTGGGTTCCTGATTGCTCAGGATGGCCCGCCGGCGCTCCGCCGGTGTGAGTGATGCCAGCAGTTTCCAACCCAGTTGAGTCTCGGCGAACAGGTTTTCCGCTCCCGCGAGCGGCCCTGCGGGGATCACCCCTGGATGAGTGCCCAGGAAAAAGGGGGTGGCGTTGACCACGCCGGGCGACACGGTGATATTGAGCGACAAATGATGACCCTCGAAACGCCAGCCCCACCGGCCGTTTCGATCCGGTTTGCCGAACAGGGTGATCCAATAAAGGCCTTCTCCGTAATATTGTGCTTCCGGCGGTTTGTAATAGTGGTGTTTCAGCCATTCATCCAGCCGGATGACGTTCAATACCTTTAGGTACCCCTGCTCGCTTAGCGCGGTTTGGAGCAGCCTGTGCAGTGCTTCCTTTTGTGCCACTGTCATTTCATCCAGGCGCAACCCTTTTCTGGGATGCATGTTCTCCGGCTCATTGGACCATTGCAATCTTACCGGGTCGTTAAAATTGAGTAACGCTTCCTTGCGTTCACCAGCAGAGAGGGTATGCAGGAAAGCATCCGCTGCCCCTGTCATCACAGATGACAGGGTAGTGTCCTGCGCACGGGCGTTTTGCAGACACATCAGGGGAAGGAATAGAAGAATGAAGGAACGTAGCATGCCCTAAGTTAAGCTATTATGGGGATTTGAGAAGGGTGGCTTTGCTTTTACAGGTTTTCAAAACAGGATACCCCGCCATAAAAACCTTCTATATTCATGAGAGATGGAAGACCCTGGCGTGAGAGGTCATGCAGGTTGTTTGCCGGTGCCGGGTTTCCCGCGGTAAATAAATTGCAGATACAGGTATGATAACAGGGCCAGCAAGCCCATGATCAAAAAGATAGCCAGCGTGCCATGGCCCGATTTTTCGTACCACCATCCGCTGAACAAAGCTCCCAGGCCGATACCCGCTTCCATGGCAATGTACATGGTAGACAGCGCCCTGCCACGGTGCCCGGGATGTGCCAGGTCGATGGTCCATGCGGAGACCGCGGGCGCGGTAAGGCCCATGGATAAACCGTAAATAAGAGCTGCGCTTAACAGCCACCAGGATGCAGCGGATACAGCAATCATGGCCATTCCCGCCAGCATGACCCAACCGGCGACCTTCAGGACCGGTATGCGCCCGAACCGGTCGGGGATTTTTCCTGCGAAAGCGCGGATACCGACGGAACCGATGGTAAAAAAGGTAAAGAATATCCCGGTATTCCGTAGCCCGGATTGCAGGCTGACCGCGGGCTCCAGTGTGAGCGTGGCCCCGTAACTCGCGTAGAGCAGAAAGGTGACAATCGCCGGACCCGTCGCGCGTGGTTCAAAGAGCTGATTTCTGGGAACCTTTAGATGACGCCATGAAAAAGATTTCTTTGGATGAAGTGTTTCGGTCATCGTGGCCAGTATGATCACCGAGATAAGCGCCGATAAGGATGAAGCGTAAAACATATAGGAGATGCCGTATAGGTTGGACACATGACTGCCCAGGGCGGGACCGACCGCCAATCCCATGGTGGAACATAACCCGAGGATACCGAATGCCTGGCCGCGTCTGGACAACGGGATGATGTCCGCTGCGTAGGCGAATGACCCCGTGGGGTTAAACCCTGTCGACAGCCCATGAAAAAAACGCAGGAACAAAAAGCCCGACACGGTACTTAACAACGGATAGAGGATACTGCATCCCACGCAGACCAGCGAACCGAATACCATGACCGGGATGCGCCCTATGGTATCGGCTAATTTGCCGCTGAAGGGACGCGAGAGGCCCGCGGTAAGCGTAAAAAGAGAGATAATGAGGCCCAGGAACTTGGCGCCGCCCAGGCTGCTGAGGTAGGCAGGCAGTTCGGGGATCGGCATATTGAAACTGCAGGAGAAGAGAAAATAAGCCGCGCACAGCAGAACGAATTGGAACGAGCGGCGTTTCTCATGCGCTAAAAACATGCGCAAAGATAGAAAATTGTGGCCACTGCCTACCGTTTGGCGAGCTTTACTTTAGCCTTTGCCGTCTTTGGGCGGAGTGAGGTACTCCACTGCTGAAAAAGTCCTTTTCTCAATCGTTACATGCCGCTGTTACCGCCATGATCGCCGTTGCCATGCCCCGGTGTGTGCTGCATCCCTTTTTCTTTCCCTTCCATCTTGGGAAATTTCAACGGATGTTCGTCCCCGTGATGGCAACTATAGCAGGTAACTTCGTATTTGGCGCTCAGATAATTGGCGGCGAAATCGCCTTTCACTTTAAAATATTTCCGGTTGATCTTCTTCATCATCTTCATCATGTGGCGGGCTACTTCCTTGTGCGGGTTGGCATCCGACGCGAAATCAAGGTGTTTGGGGTCCGTGGCGGATTTCGCATGGCAGTCTTCGCAGCGAAAGTTCAGCGCGTGTTCAAAATTATGCATGATCGCGATCAGTGACGCATGATCGATGTCCTTGGGCAGTATCTTCAGGTTTTTAAAGCCTTCTTTATGTGGTCCCGGTTGAGGAGCCTGGCGAAAGGATAAAGAGCCGAAGGCCACGATGGCGATGAGGAGCGTGATGATAAAAAACTGGTTCTTGAAATATTTGAGCATTGTTTATGGTTTAAATGATGGTAGCATAAAACTAAGAAAGATATTTTGCATTCAGCGAATCAACTATGATGAACGGCTTAAAAAAGGGGCATGGTGTCCTGGTAAATTTCCATGTATCATTTCCATCAGGCGTTCTTTACCTTGTACTTGTCGAAATGCCTGTGCAGCAGCTCACGGAAATCATTTCTCTCCTCAGGGGTAAAGGCATCCGCGGGGATGAGAAAGAAGGCGTTGTTGCTTCTGTACAGATAAAAAAAATAGTCCGTTTCGATCACCCGGCTGAAACTCTGCCACGGAAGTTGCCTGGCACCCGCATGTGTCCC
>DASULB010000597.1:0-4940 GCA_036278455.1 Chitinophagaceae bacterium
CGCGGAATGGCCCGGTAAGATTAAGCCGGGGCGGGTAGATCATCACATGATTTGCAACACCGATCTTATGTCCACCTTTGCTGAGGTGATCGGAGATCATCTGGGCAAGCATGAAGGAGAAGACAGTTACAGCTTCTACAATGACCTGGTGGAGGATCGGTCGCCCCAGCCGCGAAAATCAATGGTGCTTACTTCGGGAGGAAGCGGTGCTTTTGTGGTCAGGGACAGCTCATGGAAATACATTGAAGCCTCACAACCGACCAGATGGGTACAGACCTATTATCCTGACGGGCCGTGGATCACGCAATATCAATTGTATGATATTGAAAAAGATCCCGGTGAAAGGAACAATTTATATCAGGCAATGCCTCGAAAGGCAGCAGTACTAAAGCGTATTATTGATCGGGTAAAACATCATCCGGGAAGTGAAAGCAAATAATTTTAGAAGGTTATGACAAAGAATTTTCTTAAGGGGCATTTATTGGCAGGCTTTGTTTTGTTTGGATTTTTGACTACAGGATGCAGCTCTTCCTCTGATAGTGTCCTGTTGGTTAAAGACCGGAAAGCTCAGGTGTCCATTGGGTTGCCACCAAACCCTTCCGTCACGGAGCGATTTGCTGCCACAGAACTATCAAAATATCTGCAGCAGATGACAGGTGCTGTTTTTACGATTGATTCCGGGAGGGGTACGACATCCCCCGAAATAAAGCTGATGATCAGTAAAGATTTTGCAAAGGAATCTTATACGCTCAATATACAGGGCCATGACATCATCCTTACAGGGGGCTCCGGCAGGGCAATCCTTTATGCAGTTTATGATCTCCTGGGTCGTTTAGGATGCCGGTGGATTGCTCCTGAATTTTCTTTTTATAAGGGGCATGGTGAATATATACCTCATAAGACTACGCTTTCTTTCAGGATCCCGCATCCTATTGAAGAAGCTCCCGGGTTTGCTTACAGAAAACTGGATGTAGAGGAAGGTAGGACACATAACTTGAGGAACCTCAAACAGATCATTGACTGGATGCCTAAACTACGATTTAATACGCTGATGATACCGCTGGATTATGGTGGAACCGGGCGTGTCAAGTGGGACAAATGGCGCAAAGCATTGACACCTGAATTAAAGAAAAGGGGGCTGATAATAGAAGTAGGCGGTCATGGGTATCAGAATTTTCTGAATGCCGGTATGTCTGTGGCAGGGGCTGGCGACAAAGGTCCTACATTATTTAAGTTACATCCTGAATGGTTTGGCAAGGACAAAAACTGTGATCCAAGTCCTGCTGAATATATCGTGTTTAATAGTTCAAATCCGGCTGCGGTGAACTACCTGATTGGCAATGTTGTAAAATATCTCAACGGGCATCCTGAAATTGATATTTTTGATTTCTGGCCGCCGGATGGTGCACGCTGGGCTGAATGCCCCTCCTTTCTGGCATTAGGTGACTTCCAGGACAGGCAGGCACGGCTTGCCAACCAGGTTGATTCTGCGATTAAAACAATACGTCCGGATCTGCAACTGGAAATTATCGCATATGCCCGGGCACTGATGCCACCGCAAAAGGTGAGCTTAAATAAAGATATATTGGTGGATTTCTGTCCGATTAATCAAAGTTTCGAAAATCAGATTGATGACTCATCGAATGAACACAATGCAACCTATGTAAATGCTATTCACGCCTGGCGAAAGAGATTCAGCGGTAACATCGGGTTGTATTCTTATTATAGAAAATATGCCTGGAGGTCCCTGCCCAATATTATTCCACATTACATGCAACGTGATATGCAATGGTATGCCAGCGTTCCGCTGCAGGGCATTTCCATTTATTCGGAGCCTGGAGATTGGGGTACTTATGAACTGAATTATTATACATTGGGCCATTTAGCATGGGACCCTGACTGTAATGTGGATTCCCTGATCAATCAATTTGGATACGTACGTTATGATTCAGCCTGGAAGACCATCAAGAAAGCGTACCGTTCTTTAGAACAGCTTGTCCGGACCGACGGGAGCATTCCCAAAACCAGGCTTAAGTCGCCCAAAGAAATATTTCAGGCGGAGAAGGAATTATCAGGCCGTATCTCAGAAGTGAACACTGTAAAGCAAAACGCCCATGAGGCGGCGCTTTCGGCAAATTTATCAAGGTTATTGCTTATGCTGCAGTATGCCGATGATGATCTGAAAATACAGTATTCGCTTGCTTCACATAATGCCCAAGAGGTGCTTCGTAAGAAGATAAAGGAGTTGGTTGCCTTTTTAGAAAGCAACCGGGATAAAGGTGTTTTTGTTTTGTCGGCTAACAATAACCTGACAAGTTATAGTAGACATTATGGTATTAAGGCGCCTTAAATATAGATGGCGTTCTTCAAATACAAAAGAACATATACCTTCAATACATGCTTGGTTACAGTAGCTTTACGACAGAAGCTCCTTTTTCGCCCAGCCTCTTCGTGGAAATTAGGGGGTGGCTGAGCATGGGCTTGCCTGGAGAAATAAACGAAGCCATCGTCCTGGGTATGATAAAAAAAAGCTGAGATGAAAATACTACAGCCCAAAAGCCCGAAGTGTCAGTCGATGCTCTTGCTTTTGGACTAATGGATTATCAGTAGCGCAAATACCAGTTGTGACCGGTCCCGTTGGTGATGCGGCGCGGATAGACCGGCCTCTGCAGAAGATTCCATGACGCCTAAATGACGTGAATCCAATTTCCATTCTTTGGCGCGGCTCCGGATGATGGAGATCGTCCTTTGTATATCCGTAAGGCTCCGGACAGTTAATTAAGTGCCCTGGATTCCAGCGCAAAAGTGGTAAATTCCCGGGCATTCAGCCAGTAGGTGATCAGTTTTTTCAGGTTGATCGCCAGGGTCCGATAACCGCCTGAAATGTTGGCTGACGCGTTGACGTGATCATTTTTGATAGTACCAATGATGATATTACCTGCAGGACATCTTATATGAAAATGTGTGGGGTATTTTCAGGACAGAATGGGAGGGATATGATTTTGTTGTAAACCGTCAGTCCCGGTAAGAAAACGCTTCTTGGAACAAGTAAAAAAGGTTCGAGCTGGCGTCCTGCAGCTGATAGGTTACGGGGTGAAGAACAATAAATTTAAAATTAAAATACCCGGTAGGCGCTTGGAATAAAAAAGAAGCCTGATTTTGAATCTAAATGGTCGGATCATATGCAAGAGCAAAGCGATATCATGGATTTCCGGATTCACGTATATACGTAACTATTATGGCGGCTCCTTATCATTACCGGACCGGTGAATGATTTCTAAAGTATCATCAGCCTCAGGAGGAAGAACATCCAACACCATGAAGTGATGCAGATCTGTATAAAATAGACGGAGCAGCACAGTGCAGGATGGTTGGAGAAAAATGAGCCGTTATATTTGAAGGCATAAAACAGGGCATAAAGGACTCATACAAACAATACAGGAGGGACTGAATAATACGTTATCCTGCATTGGATCTGTCATATTATACATATAAATATAAAAAATAGGTTATACCGTTTTTTAACTATGTTTTTTTTTATTTAACTTTCGGCGGTTAAAAATTTTTATATCCGGCCTTGCTGCATTTTCATGACATTGTTTAGCGCACTTACTGATGAGGAATTGTTTTCGCTGTTGCAAAATGGTGATGAGGGCGCCTTTACGGAAATATTTAATCGCTATAACAAGCTGTTATACAGCCATGTCTTTAATAAGTTGCGCGATGAACATCAAGCCAAGGATGTAGTGCAGGACGTCTTTATCAAATTATGGGAAAAACGTTCGCAGGTTGAAAGCGGCAATCTGGCTGGTTACCTGTTTACCATGGCGAGGAACAGGATATTAAATATTATAAGCCACGACAAGATTGTCGCAGATTATAAAGAGTTTCTGCAAAAATACCGGGGAGCCGCCATAAATCACACTGATCATCTTGCCCTGAGCAATGAATTGGAAACAATCATAGAAGCTGAAATTGCCAGGTTGCCGCCAAAAATGAGGGAGGTGTTTATGCTGAGTCGCAAGGCATGGCTGAGCAATAAAGAAATTGCCGTTAAATTAGGGCTCTCAGAGCATACCGTGGCTGACCAGATAAAAAAATCATTGTACCGTTTACGGACAAAAATAGCGACTTTTCTTTCCTTTTAACAAGCCTCTCAGGCATGTAAGTTCGTTTCATTTCCAAAAAAAATAAATTTTTCATTATTTCTATCCCCGATCTTTCAGGCTGAACTGTTATTTAGATAATAACGCTGATTGCATGAAAGAACAGGAACTGGCAGAATTATTAGAGCGGTACAGGGAAGGGCGCTGTACGGAGGAAGAGGTCACGCTGCTGCAGTCATGGTACGGCCAATGGAATATGGCGGACCCTGCTGATCTGTCGGAGTCCGACCTCAACCGCGCCGAGGAGTTAATACGGCAAGGTATTCTGCCTGAGGAAAAAAAGAGAGTGATCCGGTTGTTGCCGCGTATGGCTGCTGCCATAGCCCTTTTCGTTGCGTTATCCGCCTGCCTGTATTTATATTTTAATAAACCCGGAAAACGATTGCAACAAGGGGTTGCAGTTAATAAAACGGATGTGCCGCCGGGCGGGAATAAGGCGGTTCTCACTTTGTCCAATGGTACTGCGATCGTTCTGGACAACGCAGATAAGGGATTACTGGCCACCCAGGGAAACCAGCATGTGGTGAAGATGAGCGGCAGCGTACTGACTTACGAGGCGGCGGGAGGTTCACAGCTTGGAGATAATAAACTGGTATTCAATACGCTTACGATTCCGCGTGGCGGCCAGTATCAACTGGTGTTGTCGGATGGCACAAAAGTATGGCTCATCTCGGCCAGTTCTATCACTTATCCCACTGCGTTTGCAGAGGGGGAAAGAAAAGTCGTGGTCGCTGGCGAAGCCTATTTCGAGGTGACACACGATGAGAAAAGGCC
>DASULB010000598.1:0-12686 GCA_036278455.1 Chitinophagaceae bacterium
CGCGGACACCACGGGTGATACCTTGCATTTTCCGATCAGTGACCGGTACGGCGATCCATTCAGTCACAGGGAACGGTCCACCATCGATCTGAAGAACCCGCCCGTCATCCATGACTCGCTGCGTTATGATCCGGTTACCAAACAATATTATTTCGGGGAGAAAATAGGAAACCAGGATTACCGCAACCCGACCTATTTCGACTACAACGATTTTTTGAAGCTGCAGGGCCAGCAACAGGAAGATGCTTACTGGATGCAACTGGGCAATACAATGACCCAGCTGAACAAGAGTGCCGGACAACCGGACCTGTACAAGGGGCCGCTGCTTTTCAACCGGATCTTCGGGGGCACCCAGGCCGATATCCGACCCCAGGGGAACCTCAACATCACCTTTGGTTACGAGGGGCAGAATTACAAGAACCTGACGCTGCCGGAACGCGCCCGTAAAACAGGCGGCTTTGTCTTTCCGATGAGCATCGACATGAATGTCGTGGGCCAGATAGGGACCAAGCTGAAATTAACCAGCAACTACAATACCCAATCGGTCAATGATTTTGACAAGCAGATCAAACTGGAATATACCGGTTCCGATAATGACATCATTAAGAAGATAGAGGCAGGCAACGTAAGCTTTCCGCTTCGCAGTCAGCTGATCACCGGCGTACAATCCCTCTTTGGGATCAAGACCCAGTTGCAGTTCGGGCGCCTGACGATGACCAACGTCTTTTCCATCCAGAAGTCGCAAAAGCAGAACCTGCTGGTGCAGGGAGGCGCCCAGACCAGCCAGTTCGACATCCAGGCGGACCAGTACGAGGAGAATGAGCATTTCCTGCTGGCGCAATATTTTTACGACCATTTCGATGAGGCCATGAGCAACCTGCCGGTCATCAGGTCCCAGGTGCATATTACCCGGATGGAGGTGTGGGTGACCAACAAGACGGGGGCCACCACCAATACCCGCAACATCGTAGGGCTGATGGACCTGGGGGAAAGCAAGCCCTATAGTCCCGATATCCATTCCCTGACGTCCAATCCGCTTCCCAACAATGCCTCAAACGATGAATACCGCAAACTGACCTCGGATCCTGCTGCCCGTAACTCCGGTACGGTGATCAGCCGGCTGACGGCCATGGGGTTGCAGCCGGTACAGGACTTTGAGAAGACCTTCGCCAGGAAGCTGGATTCCACCGAGTATTATTTTAACCCGCAGATAGGCTTTATATCCTTATACCGGCAGCTGCAGCCTGATGAAGTGCTGGCGGTCGCCTATCAATATACCTATAACGGGAAGGTGTACCAGGTGGGTGAGTTTTCCCAGGACGTACCGCCCGACTCCACGCAGGCCCAACCCAAGGTGCTCTTCCTGAAACTGTTGAAAGCCACTTCTGCGCGCCCCCGGTTGCCCATCTGGGACCTCATGATGAAGAACATTTACAACCTGGGCGCCTCCCAGATCAACCAGGAGGATTTCCAGTTCAATATTTTCTATCAGGATCCGGGTGGCGGGGAAAAGCGTTATTTACCCGATGCCCAGGGTGGTTACCGGGGACAGCCGCTGCTCAGCATCCTCAATTTGGACCGCCTCAACAACCAGAATGATCCCCAACCCGACGGGGTGTTTGATTTTGTCAACGGATTTACCATCAATGCTTCTACCGGCAGGGTGATGTTTCCCGAGCTGGAACCTTTTGGCAAGGACCTGAAAAAAGCTTTTGGGCCGGATTCAGCCGTGGCGTCAAAATATCTTTACCAGGTACTGTATGATTCCACCAAGACGATCGCCCAGCAATTTCCCCAGTTTGACCGCTATGTGATGCGCGGTTCCTTCAAGGCGAGTTCCTCCTCGGATATTTTCCTGGGGGCTTATAATATTCCCCGTGGATCCGTCACCGTGACGGCAGGCGGACAACAGCTGATCGAAAATGTGGATTATACCATTGACTACTCTACCGGGCGGTTAAAGGTCATCAACGACGCCATTCTGAATTCAGGTCTGCCCATCAATGTGTCCTTTGAGAACAACGCCCAGTTCGGGCAGCAGACCCGGAATTATTTCGGGACCCGCCTGGATTACTATGTCAATGATAAACTCTCCCTCGGGTCCACCATCATCCGCATGACGGAGAAGCCATATTTTAGTATCGTCAACTACGGGGATGACCCGATATCCAATACCATCGTGGGTTTTGATGCCAATTACCGTTCGGATCTGCCGGGGGTGACGCACTGGCTGGATAAGTTGCCCAATTACGCGGCCAATGCGCCTTCTTCCCTCACCGCGTCCGGCGAAGTGGCCCGCCTTTTTCCCGGGCATTCCAAACTCATTGGCAAGGGAAGCCAGGGAACGGTCTACCTCGATGATTTTGAGGGCGCCAGCAGCTCCTACGACCTGAAATTCCCCTATAACAGCTGGGCGCTGGCCTCGACGCCGCAGGATGCTACGGACGCCAACGGGAAAGTCCTGTTTCCGGAATCCACCATGATGGATTCGCTCCAGTACGGTTATAACCGGGCGCTGCTGGCCTGGTATACCATCGAACCGTCACTGGTGGACGGTGGAATCAATATGCCGGCCAATATCAAAGCCAACAAGCAGTTGTACCTGGGCCATTATGTCAGGCTGATCAACCAGCAACAGGTGTTCCCCAAGAAAAGCGTCGATTTCGGGCAGGGTTATCTGAGTACCCTTGACCTGGCTTATTATCCGAATCAGCGGGGGCCATATAACTTTGCCACCTCCCCCGCGCAGGTCGACGCAAGTGGCCATTTCATTCACCCGGAACAAAAATGGGGCGGCATTATGCGGGCGCTCGACAATACTGACTTTGAAGCTTCCAATGTGCAATACATCGAGTTTTGGGTAATGGACCCCTTTATCAATGATCCCGGCAGCAAGGGCGGCGATCTCTATATTGACCTGGGCAATGTGTCTGAGGATATTCTCAGGGATGGGTTGATCTCGTTTGAGAATGGCTTGCCAAAGCCATCGGATACGGCCAAAGTCGCCCTCAGCACCTGGGGAAGGGTGCCTAAATTCCAGCAGCAGCTGACCGATGCCTTTGACAACGATCCTGCATCCCGGGCCTACCAGGATGTCGGCTACGACGGCATTGACGATGAGCAGGAGAATTCTTTCAGAAAGGGATACCTGCAATCGCTGGTCGGTACTTACGGATCCGGTTCCGCTGTCTACCAGGATGCTCTCCGGGATCCGGACAATGACGACTATCATTTTTACCGCGGCAAGGACTACGATGCCGCCAAGCTGACTGTCCTGGAAAGGTATAAGCGCTTTAACAATTCGGACGGCAACTCACCCATATCGGGGCCCAAGGACATCTACTCCTCCGCCGCCACCAATAGCCCCGAATCCGAGGACCTCAACCATGATAATACGATTAACGAGAGTGAGGAGTATTTCCAGTACCGGGTGGACCTGAAGCCGAACATGCAGGTGGGATCGGATTTTATCGTGGATAAGATCGTGGTGCCGCCTGATGAGAAAAACGGGCCGCTCACCCCGGAGACCTGGTACCAGTTCCGGATTCCCATCGAGCAGTATGATCACCGGGTCGGTGATATCCCCGACTTCAAGTCCATCCGGTTTATGCGGATGTTTCTGACCGGTTTCCAGGACAGTGTCGTGTTGCGTTTCGCCAAGCTGAACCTGGTGCGCAACCAGTGGATGAATTACAAATACAAGCTGGATACCTCGGGGGCCTATATCCCGATTCCTGTCAATAGTGGCACGGATTTCAGCGTTTCGGCGGTCAACCTGGAAGAAAACGCTACCCGCAGGCCCATCCCTTATATGATTCCTCCGGGCATCCAGCGTCAGAGTCAGCTCAGCAGCAACAACGTCAATCTTGCTCAAAACGAGCAATCCATGTCGCTCAAGGTGACCAATCTGCAGAACGGCGATGCCAGGGCGGTTTTCAAAAACCTCGGGGTGGACCTGCGCCAGTATAAGCGGCTGCAGATGTTTATTCACGCGGAAGCCGTGGAAGGGGACGCGCAACTCAAGGACAGCGATATTGAGGCGGTCATCCGGCTGGGGAGCGATTTTGTCAATAACTATTACGAGTATCGCATTCCCCTGAAGATCACCAATCCCATGGAAGCGCTCAACAGGAATACGATATGGCCTGACGGCAATAACCTGGATATAGACCTTGACATCTTTCCACAGCTAAAGCAGCTGCGTAACCAGAGCGGAGCACCCATTTCCCGGCCCTACACCATCCGTGACGCCAAAGGAAATTACGTCACGGTAGTCGGCAATCCCAATTTGGGCGATGTAAGGGAAGCGCTGATGGGCATTCTGAATCCGGATAAACAACAAGCGGGCGGCAGCCTTGATGACGGCTTCCCAAAGTCGGCCGAGGTCTGGTTTGACGAGTTGCGGGTGTCCGACATGGACGAGTCGGGCGGTTATGCTGCCATGGGACGCATGGACCTGCAGTTGTCCGACCTGGGATCGGTCACCGTGGCGGGATCGATGCACACTTCGGGCTTTGGCAATGTGGACCAGAGCGTCAATGAAAGGTTCATGGATAATTACTATCAATATGATATTGCGACCAACCTGGAGCTGGGAAAGCTGCTGCCAAGCGGCTGGAATCTTTCGGTGCCTGTATACGCCGGGTACTCCGAAACGATCAGCAATCCCAAATACGATCCCTATGACCTGGACATTAGGCTAAAGGATAAATTGCGGCTGGCGCGCAGTAAATATGAAAGGGATTCCATCCTGGAGCAGGCGCAGAATTTCACTTCCATCAAAAGCCTGAGTTTTACCAACGTGCGCAAACTTCCCGATCCTGACAAGACCACGAACCATCTTTGGGATATTGAAAATTTCGACCTGAGTTATTCCTTCAGCCAGATCATGTCTCATAATCCCCTGATCGCGAGCGATGAGCTTACCCAGCAGAAGCTGGGTATCGGGTACTCTTTTTCCGGCAAGGACAAGTTCATTGCGCCGCTGCGCAATCTCCTCGGGGGCCACTCCCGCTACCTGAGCCTGCTGCGTGATTTTAACATCAACCCAATCCCTTCCCTGATCAGCATCCGCGGGGAGGTGAACAGGCAGTTCGGCGCAACCCGGGTGAGAAATATAGGGGGCGGTCCCTTTGAGATCCCCCAGACCTTTGATAAGTATTTTACTTTTGACCGTTACTATAACCTGCATTGGGACCTCACCCGGTCGCTGAACATCGATTTCAGCGCGGTGGACAATGCCCGCATTGACGAGCCTTTTGGCTATATCAATTCCAAGGAGAAAAAGGATACGGTGCTGCGCAATCTGCTACAGTTCGGCAGGACGACGATGTTCCACCAGACAGCGACGGCCTCCTATACGCTGCCGCTGAATAAATTCCCGTTGCTGGACTGGACCAACATCCGGTTGGGTTATTCTGCGGATTACGGCTGGACGGCGGCCTCCCGGCTGGCCGTGTACCTGGGCAATTCCATACAGAACTCCTACAGAAAGCAGATCAACGGCGATTTTAATTTCAACCAGCTGTATAACAAATGGACATTTCTGCGGGAGATCAACAATCCTGCGCCCAAGCGAAAATCCGGCAAGGACCAGAAAAAAACGACGGATAAGCAGAAGCAGTCCAAAGAACCCGCAGCGGTGTCCCCGCTTGTCAGGGCGCTTGTCAGACCGTTTTTAATGCTAAAAAGAATCGCCATCAATTACAGCGATAACGGAACCACCTACCTGCCGGGTTATATTGACAGCACCGGATTCATGGGGCAGAACTGGCACAATATGAAACCGGGCCTGGGATTCGCTTTTGGCTGGCAACCCAGCAGGCAATGGCTGGATAAGATCGGTAAGGAAGGATGGCTTACGCCGGACAGCACCTTTAACATCCAGTACCAGCAACAGTTTATCCAGCAGCTGGACGCGCAGGCGACCCTGGAACCTTTCCCGGGTCTCCGCATTGACCTGAACCTCAGTAAGTCCTTTTCCAAGAACCACACTGAACTGTTCAAGGATACGACCGGCAGCTCGGGCTTTGCCCACCTGAATCCATATGATGCGGGCGGGTTCCAGGTGACTTATTTTTCCATGAAGACGATGTTTTCAAAGGTGGATGCCGCAACCGGGATTTCCCAGACCTTCCTTAATTTTGAGAATTACCGCAAGATCATCTCCGACAGGCTGGGCGCCCAAAACCCATACACGGACGGAAAGCCTGATCCCAAGGACCCGGATTACAAAAAAGGCTATAGCCGCTACGCCCAGGATGTGCTCATCCCCGCGTTCCTGGCGGCCTATACAGGTAAGTCGCCGGAGACAATAGGGCTGCTCAAAGACTATAACAGCGACATCCAGAGCAATCCTTTCAGCAACATCAAGCCCTTCCCCAACTGGAAGATAAAGTACAACGGGCTGAGCAAGCTGCCGTTTTTCGATCAGTTTGTCACCAACCTGACGCTCTCCAACTCTTATTCTTCCATTCTGAGCATGAACAGTTATTCTTCGGCGCTTTTGTATTCAGATCCGCTGGATTACGGATATCCCGGCTTCATTGATTCCACCTCGGGGAATTATATCCCTTATTTTCTGGTGCCTAACATTACCATTGCCGAACAGCTGAGTCCCCTTATCGGCGTGGATGCCACCTTTACCAATAACCTGAACGTGAGTTTCGCCTACAGTAAGTCCAGGATGCTGAGCCTGAGCCTGATCGACTTCCAGCTGACGGAAATGCGCTCCACGGAGGTTGACTTTGGCGCGGGCTTCAGGGTCAGGAATTTCCCCCTTCCCTTTAACATCGGAAAGGCCAAAAAACTGCACAATGACCTTAACTTCCGGCTGGACATGAGCGTAAGAAGCGACAAGACGGTTAACAACCTGCTGGATGCCGGCCTGGTGATCCCCACCAGCGGGCAGAAGATCATCACCATTTCCCCTTCGATTGATTATGTGGTGAACCAGCGGTTGAACCTGCATTTCTTTTATACCCGGAGGGCGACCGTACCGGTGATCTCTACCTCTTTCCCGATCTCCAATACCGAGGCGGGTGTAACCCTCAGGTTTATCTTGCAGTGACCGGCCGGTATAACTTATTGTTTGTGGAAAAACAGCGCATTGGCCTGCGCGGTGGCGGTCACCACCAGATCATTGATGCATACGTGAGGGGGTTGGGTGGCACAGAAATAGACCACCGCAGCAATATCCTCCGCGTGTAACGGAGTATAGCCGTTGTAAACATCCTTTGCTTTTTTTTCATCGCCTTTGAAACGCACCAGGGAGAATTCTGTTTCGGCCGCCCCGGGATGGATCGCGGTCACTTTGATACCATAAGGCAACAGATCGATGCGCATGGCCTCCGACAGGGCGCCCACTGCATGCTTGGTGGCGCAATAAACGCCACCCCCCGGATATACGTCCTTGGCAGAGGTAGACCCGATGTTGATCACATGACCATGGCCTTTTTCTTTCAACAGGGGAATAATAAGCCTGGAAATGTATAACAGGCCTTTTATATTGGTGTCGATCATGGTTTCCCAATCACTAATTTCTCCTTCATCAATGGGAGCCATTTCCATCGCCAGACCGGCATTGTTCAGCAATATGGAAATGTTTTTCCAGTGGCCGGATAAAGAACTTACCGCTTTTTCGCAGGCATTGAAATTCCGGATATCAAAAGCAAGAGATAACACCTGGATGCCGTAAGTGTTTTCAAGCGTTTGACGCAGGTCCTCCAGGCGTTCCTGTCTTCTGCCGGTAAGGATGAGGTCATAGCCGCCCGCGGCGAATTTCTCCGCGCAGGCTTTTCCAAAACCGGCGGTGGCGCCGGTGATAAAAATAATTGGGTTGCTCATAGTATGCAAATAAACAAAAAGTCAGGGAAACGGTGTTGAAGACTTTCGCTTTTACACTCGTATGATGGATTTCAGTGATTCAGATGAATGGATAGGGCTTGATGCGACACAGCAAGCGATGGTTCACCTGAGGCCGTGAGACAATATTGAAGGAAGCGGTGTTCGGGATTATTGGTGAGGTACATGGTTTCACTACAAAAACTTCTTCAAAACATGCCCATCCACTTTCCTAAAGCTGTTGATCGTTCGCTTGCGTTTTTTTTATTTCTTATGCTCGAAGCGGTTTTTTGTCGTAATGGAAAGTGAAAAACTCCCCCTTCTCTCCAGGCAACTCCCATTTTATGTCAGATTTTTCATCATAATATGGGCTTGCAACCGGCGCATCTTTATAGGAGAAACAGAAAAAAAGTAATGGTCACTTTGCCCGGAAATTTGATCCTACAAATGATAATGGTATTGTAAAGGGGAATGGGAAATATTATATTAAAAGGTTTAATTCATTAAAAGCAATAAGCAATTAGCTATTGTCTCATAATCGTTGCCGCTACGAAAACTGACAAAAAGCATATAAGCCATATTATCCAACAAATTGATCTATTTAATTTAGTATTGATCCCGCTATCAATAAACTCTTTATAAATCTTTTCGCTATTCCCTTTTCTTATAAAAATACAATAAAGAATTATTGAACTGAAAAGAAAAAAAAAGAAAGCAAAAAGGTAAAAATTAGTGTGGCTATCAAATTTAAAAATGGCAAAAGCTTCTAAAAGGAGGGTAAAAAATATCGTTAAACAATAAAGACTTAGGTGCACTGCTATAAAGGCACCTGTCGTTGAATACGAAGGCTCGCTCACTTTCCATTTTTTGTTTCCTTTCCTATAATAGCTAAGAAAAACGAAATAATAAAACCTAAACCACATATGTAAATTAATTAACGTCACAAAAAGTATCTTTTGTGTAGCCTATCTATCCGAAATTGTTATTTCAGTTTTAAAGCTGATAGGCGTAGGCTTTCCTTCGGGTATCTTCTTGAGATTGCCTTTTATTTGTGAGGTTCCTTTAAGCATTTCATTAATTTGAGCCTCAGTAATCCACCCCGTTGCTTTATTAACCTGGATATCTGAACTTAAAGCCCCTGATAAATTATATTTACCCGTTAAGCCGGAAGTTTTAACATAAGAGTTATTATCATTTTTAATTACTGCATTAACATGAATCAAGTAGTTTGAATCTATCCTACCTTTATATTGATAAGTAAATTTCATGCTTGTCCCCCCTGCAGCCTCTGAATGCGTAATTACAGCCCATGTATCTCCCTTAGCAACCGGGTTATCGGGGAAAATGGCAACTACTCTTCCCAAACCACCGGTTAGTGCTTTACTACCAAACTCTCTCAAGAGTGCTGCTTCAATATTTTGATCATTATTCCCTGACAACTGGGGATATTCTGCAAACATGCTAATAAACAACGAATCAATACCACGTATATCTTTGACTTCTCCGTCTTTTTTCAGTTTAATGAAAAATGGTTGATCTGTAACTTTAGAAAGAACAGTTGAAAACGTGTCCTGTCCATCTCTTTGTTCCGAGTTGAATTGGAAAGTATCTCTTGGGAATTCCATCCCTATGCTCAATCTTTTATATTTGGCTTCCATATTATAGTTATCATTATTGCCCCCCTTGACTAAATAAGCCATTCTTCTGGTTATTGAGGTTATAATTGTTTCAGGTTGACCGTTCACTGTTTGAGTGACCGTTTCTTTTTTAGTCATTGTCTGGTTATAGGTCTGTCCTTTCTTTAAGTTTAAGAATATATTTACTTTGTGGTCTTCGCATGAGATCAATAAAATGAATAAGAAAGTAAGAGGAAATAATTTTCTCATTTTAAACCCATTTTAGTTATCAAAGATGCGTTAAATAATTATATAGAATAATGCATTTAATTACCCCAGTATAAATTTATAGTTTGAAGTTACAATAAGCAGGCCCACGCCCAGGGCCCGAGCCATTCGACTTATGGTCTTATAGCCTTTAAAAGTGCTAATTTCCAAGCAACGCTCAAAGCGAATGCTTCAAATTCGGTATAGGAAGAATCTCAAGAATATAGTTTTCATTCCAAAGATAGCAAAATAATATAAAATAATATATTAATATTTGGTTGTCAGACAAAGGGATCATTTTGTAATAGGAGTAAATATTATATAATGGGACCGTGACCAGGATTATTGGAATTAATATCCAACGAGTGCGTAGGAAAGCCAAATTGGGAATTGAGGAGACAGACGCATGAATAAACATGCAAATGAGAAGGGTGCTAATTATCTCTTTGATCCATTTGTAACAGGGGGAGGAAAAAAGAAAAACTGGGCAAACAGGAGATGCCGCAACCAACCGGTTTCAACATAAGTTTACAAGCGTTGAGAATGACAGATTATAGGGGGCGCAATATAGAAATATGACAGGTTTTGGAGATGAAATATATAAATGGAAATCGCTATGAATGAACCGCGAGAGCCGGGCGTTTGTCAATCTATTGGCATGGATGCATTCGGAGGATACCTAATTCTTATATGGCTAATAATATTAAACAATAGAAATGACAGATATAAAAGTGCGAAGATGATAATTGTTGCCCATTTTTCCCTTGTAATTGCCGCTTAGTTTTTGTTCCAGGAAGATTAAAACCGATAAGCCCCGTCAGGAAAAGAAATCATTTATTTTTTATGTGTACATATAGGGTACATAGCAGCGATCATTTCGCGTTTCCCTCTTGGTACCATAGATATAGAACGCCACCGCCATATACAATTTAAATGATGATGTTTCATTCATTAATGAATTTCAGAAGTGCTTATTTGTGAAACATAAGCCCATTTATAGGAAGCTTATTTTCGAGGCATCAAATCTTTGTAAAAATAGCATTCAACCTAGACTAAAAAGAAAAAAGGTGTAATTAGTAAGGATTTTAAATATCAGCAAAAGTATAATTCGCTGACGCGAACCTGCCCTTCCAATGGAGCACATTTCTCAAGACCGGATCCTGTTTTTAGATGGTCTTGTCTGTAAAAAGGGCGGGTGACACCAGGGGGAGACTTTATATCCATGCCAGCACCAGGCCCGGCCAGATGCCCAGTACAATCACCAACAGTGCGGTGACGACCAGGACACCTTTGAAGCCGGTGGTGATTTCCTTTTCTTCTACCTCGCAGTCGCCTTCCTTGAAATACATGGCCCAGATCAGACGAAAATAATAAAATGCGCTGATGGCCGCACAGCAAACTGCAAGAATCACCAGCCACAAGAGGCCGCCTTTTTCCACCGCAGCGGACAGTACGAAATATTTTGCCAGAAAACCTGCTGTGGCAGGTATGCCTACAAGTGAAAACAAAAAGATGGTATTGAGCAGGGCCAGCAATGGTTGCTTTTTGGCCAGTCCGTTGTAGCCGTCATAGGTGTAATCCTTCATCTTCATGAGGATGGCGAAACATCCGATGGTGGCCAGGCTGTAGGCCGCGGCGTACAGCAGGATGCCCTGCCAGCTCAGCACGTTCATGGCGATCACCGCGAATAACATAAAGCCCGCCTGTGATATGCTCGAATAGGCCAGCATACGTTTGACACTTTGCTGGAACACCGCGGTGATGTTGCCGATGATGAGGGTGGCCGCGGTGATAACAGACAGCACAAGCGTCCAGTGACCGTTGATGGCGGGGTTGCCGAATGCGATGTGGAACAACCGGATGAAGGCAACAAAACCGCCCACCTTGACAATGGTGGATATAAACGAAGTAATGGCCGTGGGCGCCCCGTCATAAACGTCTGGTGTCCAGAAATGGAAGGGTGCTGCGGATACCTTGAAAGACAAAGCAAAAGCGATCAGGATGATGCCTGCCAGTGCCATGGGATCCAGGGGGCTGCCTGCCAGGTTCATCTCCGTAATGGAAAAAGTGCCGGTAGCGCCATACAGCAGGGTGATGCCCATCAGCAAAAAACCGGTAGAAAAAGCTCCCATCAGAAAATATTTCAGGGAGGCCTCGTTGCTCCTCAGGTTATGCTTGTCCGCACCCGCCAGGATATATTGCGGAATGGACATGATCTCGATGGCCAGGAACAACATCAGCAGGTTGCCATAGGTGGCCGCCACTACGATGCCGCAAAGAATAAAGAATATCAGGGCGAAATATTCGCCTGTATACAACCCGATCTTGACAATATCTCTCCCGGAAAGCAACAGGTAAAGCACCACGCAGCCAAGGACCACTTCGATAAACAGGACGCCGAAACGGGTTACCGACAACATGCCATGGAAAAGTTCCGTGGCCTGGACGCCGTAAAGCGGGAAATCAAAAAGATTCAACACGAACGCGGCCAGTATGCCCAGCACGGCGAGCGTGCGGATGATACTTTTGTTCTTGATGAACAAGCCGGATATCATCAGGAAAATACCAAAAACCGCCGTAAAAATTAATGCCTTCATATCTGTGTTATAATCACCTTGTTAAAATCCAAGGATGCTCATTGCTGTTTTCTAAACTATGATTCGATGTCTGTTCTCTCATGCTTTGGCAGCAGATGCTTTCCGCCGTTTATTGCCTTTACTTACCATGGTTTTCATCTACGTTATGGCTGCGCCGCTTAATCATCCTTTCCTCTCCCTGCTTTCATTTCTCAAGGCCACCGCCATCAGGGCACCGGGTTGAACGCCATCAGGGCCTGTGTGGTATGGTGTAACAGGTCAAGCATGGGTTTGGGATAGATGCCCACCGCAAAAATGAGGGCGATCACCACCGCGAGGGCCAGCCACTCATGTGCCCGCAGATCAGCGATCTTCTCTGTCAGCG
>DASULB010000599.1:0-40223 GCA_036278455.1 Chitinophagaceae bacterium
TCCTTTTTGCGAGTTTCCGGCGGGGGGACTACAGATTTTTTCCTTGTAAACGGACGATGTTTATATTTTAAAGCGTTGTAGATCTTGAGTACTTCGGGTGTAGGTTCACTGCACTGACGGATTACTATGTGTTCATCATATTGTGTCTCCATCGTCGTTGTGACTAGTTTCTGCGTATTCATCGTTCTGGCAATGTCCCGCCATTCATTATGTATGCCTTTTTGTTTTAGTTGATGCCGTATCGTATTAACAATCCAATAGGCTAACAATCCAAGATGAAGATGAGCCATTACCGCATCATCGGTCTTATGGTATATGGGTCTCAGATCGAGATCAGTTTTTAATACTCGGAACGTGGATTCGATTTCGCGGATTACGTTATAGATCTTCCACTGTACTGATTCCTTCTTTTCATCCAATGTAGTCCTGAGCAGATATTGACCTTCCCTGTTCATGGTCTTAGGCTGTTTCTTCCTTGCCCACGTTAGTTCCATAGCTACTCCGCCGCCCTGCGTCTTTAACTCAACGTCATAGAACTTGTGGACGCTCGGATACTTCTGCTTTAGCCTCCCGATCCGTTCCCACACCTTGCTTTCCTTTTTCGTTCCTCCCTTCTTCATAATACCCTCCTGTATCTGGTTCAGGCCTTGCTCATAGCGTTCAGAGAATCGTCCATTCATCCCCGATTCCTTCATGGCTTTGGCTTCACTGTGCACTTTTAGCCATGCATCCCGGCTCCCTTTAACTATCACTCTCTGCAGCGTAATAGGTTGATTTCTCTTATCAGTTATTTGTACCACCTTACTCCTGGTATCTATCTTGTATTTTTTGAGTCCAGAGCGCGATACACATACATAGTCATATCCTTTTGCTCTCAGCAATGAAAGGTTCTCCTCCGAAGCAATTCCTGCGTCCATTACCACAATAGGTTTACGACCTAATTGGGATGTCCTAATGGATAGTTCTTCAATGATGGGTTCCAGCGACTGACTATCGGCAAGGTTGCCGTCAAAGATCTGAGAGTACTTTAAAAACCCTTCAATATTCACTACCACAGCTAGTACAATTATTTTCGCATCATTCCGTTTTTCCTTGCTTCGGCCAAACCGCGCAATCTTACTGGTGCGCATTGATCCTTCAAAATAAGTGTTCGTCAAGTCGTACAATATTATTTTATCGTCCAGATCAAATAATTCAGTTGTTCGTTTGCTCAGGTATGCTTCCAGGGAGTTTTTAATCGCATACAGCCGATGGCTAATTTTATAGAGCTTGTCCTTGGTAATATCTTCCCGTGGGTATTGGGTCAACTCGCATACAGAGGAATTCTCCTTTATCCATTTACTGGTGCGTAATTCAGAAGCTGGATAACTCGCCCTCGATATGATATGCGTGAGCGCCAGATCGATGCTGTCCTGGGACCATCCGCTCTTTGACAAAAAACTTGATAACCCTAACTGTTGCAGGGCCTGCATACAAAGCCATTCACACCCGACTTCGCGGACGTCCCTATTTTTCACCGAATCCGTGTCTACGACCTGATAGGCGTGTCGGTCGCAGAAGTCCAATCTATTATTCTCCTTAATCAATCGGAAACTCTCTTGCGCACGGAATTCCACTGCCGAATCCTCGGCTACAAACAATCCCTTTTTGCCTGTACGACTATCCTTGATAAGCTCCACAATTCTCGCCACCAGGGCCTTCTTCTGCTCGATTTTTGGCAAGTCGTCTAACGGCCCCAGGTGCAGTATGGTATGGTGACGCACGGTATCATGAACGCGATAACTCTCGCACAGCCTATAGTGAATGTGCCGTACTCCCGTACTCCTTTCCTTTTTTAACATCGCCTTCAGAAACATAGGTTAAAGATACTACCTCAATCATGATAATATCTACAAGACCGAGGGGGTCTACATTGGCCTTTTCGGAATTCTCCAAAATCGGCAGCCTAAGTCTCACTCAACAACAAATAACACATTCCTTTAATAACTATGAATTTTAACAGAATTCGGTCTATTTTTAACAAATTCAGGGAGCAGACCCTGCAATGTGGGTTAAGGGTGGACAAATATTCTCCGATCACCAGTCCTTTTTTGACCAGTTGTTGAACCACAATTTGGTCAAAGAGGAGCCTCCAAAAACACTTCCCACCGATTTCTTCAAATAGCAATCGCATTTCTTAAAACATTTCTCAATGATCCTACAAGAGTACCGATCACAGAACAATGAGCCAAGCTTCCGGATATCTATAATGGCAGGCTGAATATTCCGACACTGACCATTTAATGCCTCCGGGTTGTCAGATGTCCAGCGTCGCTATTAAAATTATCTTCTCCGATTCAATTACTTCTTTCGTCTACGATATTTAGTGCATCTGTTCGGCAATCCACGACATATCGTGTAAAAATAGAAACGTGGTTTTCTATAGGCAGCTGTTAATCAATAAATTATACAGCTGGCACATGAATTGGAATATTGTTTAAGCAAAATGAAAATCCAATTTACAGGCCCGTAACAATCAAAAGTCATCCAAAAATAAAATCGATGCAGCTAGTCAAACGCATCAGGCTTTTAACTAAAAAAAATTAATAGAAATGGAAACGCAAACTACTGCCTAAAGCGATCTAACGCAAATCTTTCGTTAGATATGCTCCATCATTAAAAAAATAAACACCATGTTTACGATTAATCAAAGTACAGAATGCGCGTTTATTGCCTTGAGAGCCGAAGCAAAGATGATAAAGGCCATTACCATTGAGCTCAAACCCAGCCATGTGTCCATGTGGTCGCAACCTGAAAAGTAGCAGCGTCCCGTCATTAAAGCCGTTCTGGAATTATAACCGTTAACTATGCGTCGCGGCCGTTCCGAAGACAATTTAAACATTAATAAACTTAAATATTACCAATGTTCACTACAAATTATTACTTAAGGGTTAAAGATACTATTGCGGATTTGCATAGACGTGGCTTTATTTCAGATTTTGTTTTGCTCGATAACAGCCTATTCTGTGCGCAAACCCGACACTTCTTTAATACCGATGAGTTTAATATACTCGAAGTGCACAGCTTTGGAGACGATTATTCTGATAAGATGCCCACAGTTGTTTATGCTATTGAATGTCGCTCGAACACCATCAAAGGTATCTTGTTTCAAAATCCGGATTATAGTTATAAGCAGGCCATCTTTTCTAAAAAACTCCGGCAATTTTGGAAATGATCTACCCAAACAATTAACTAAAAAAATAAAGAGATGAATAACAAAACTAAAAGAAAACATATCGTCCTGGTAGAAGGAGGTTTTGCCGGGTATAATTTTGCCCGAAAGTTGTTTAATAACATATATTATGACCTGACACTGGTAGACAAGAATAATTACAATTACTTCACGCCGCTTCTTTACCAGGTTGCCACCAGCTTTCTAGAACCCGCTGCAATCAGCTATCCGTTTAGAAAACTTCTGAAGAAAAAAGATATAAATTTTAGAATGGCGACAGTAGTAGGCGTAGCTACTAATGAAAATAAATTGCAGTTGAGCGATGGATACGAATTGGATTATGATATCTTGGTTTTGGCAGCAGGTTCCAAAACAAATTTTTTCGGGAACAAAAGCATAAGCAAGGATTCATTTTCAATTAAAGGCATTGATGATGCACTTTATATGCGGAACGAATTAATTAAAACGCTTGAGAAAGCCTCCATTGAAAAAGATCTGAATGAGAAACAAAAGTTGCTCACCATCGTCATAGCCGGTGGTGGCCCGACGGGTGTAGAACTTGCCGGTATGATGGGCGAACTGAAGAATAGCATCCTGAAGATGGATTATCCTGAATTAAAAAATGATCCCATGGCGATCTATCTTGTTGAAGGCGCAGAATACCTGTTGCCCGCCATGAGCATGAAAACACATGAAGAAGCTTACCGGTATTTGGAAAAATCAGGCATCATTGTGAAGCTGAATACAAGAGTTAATTCATACTCAAATGACAGGGTACTGTTGTCTGATGAAACGGTGATAGAAACCAAGACCTTAATTTGGGCTGCAGGTGTATCAGTAAATGCCTTCAAAGGTATTTCTGCTGAAAGTATTGGAAGGGGAAACAGAATGATCACCGATCATTTTAACCAGGTAAAGGGATACGATAACATTTATGCCGTCGGCGATATCAGTCTTCAATATACAGATAAGGCCTATCCCAATGGACATCCTCAACTTGCCCAACCTGCCATACAGCAGGGAAAAACCTTAGCCAAAAATTTACTGCAGCTTGCGAAGGGAAAATCAATGAAGCCTTTTAAATATTTTGACAGGGGAGAAATGGCCATTATCGGAAGAAAGTGGGCTGTTGCGGATCTTTTAAAACACAGACTGCATGTAAGAGGATTATTAGGTTTAATGGCATGGCTTTTTATACATCTGATCTCTTTGGTGAATTATAATAACAAGATCAGGACGCTCTATAGTTGGTTAGTGGCTTATTTAACACTCGACCAGGTTTTTAGAATGATCTTTCAGCCGGAGAATAAAGAAAGAAGCTTGAATCCCGGAAACAACAAAACACAAATTGACGAATCGTCCCTGTTGAAAGAAAAATTGTCTGGCCAAACGTTCAATTGATTCAAACTTGAATATGAAGATTGTCATAATAGGCGGCAGCGGTTTCATAGGATCAAAATTGGTTGCTGAACTTCGCCGGCATGGTCATTCTGTAATAGCCGCATCGCAAACATCCGGTTTGAGAACAGTAGAAGAAGAAGAATTAGCTGAAATTCTGAAGACCGCCGAGGTAGTTATTGATGTGGCCAATGCACCATTAGCTGAAGATAAAGCTATGATGGAATTTTTTCAAACTTCAGGTCGTAACCTGTTGGCGGCAGAGACCATTGCAGGAGTAAAACATCACATAACCCTGTCTGTAGTAGGCATTGAACATATGCAGGGCAGCGGCTATTTCAGGGCAAAGATGGCACAGGAAAGCCTGGTGAAAGGCTCGGAAATTCCTTATACTATTCTTCAGACGACCCAACTGTTTGAATCAGTTCGGGGTATTGCCCAATCGGCAACGACTGATGAGCAGATACGGATTTCAAATGCGAGCGTTCAACCCGTCGCATCAGAGGAAGTAGCGGCTGTAATTATAGCGTTAAGTGTTGGCGCACCCTTAAATATAACCGTTCAGCTGGCCGGACCCGAACGGATGAAACTGGATGAGCTGATAAGGGTTTTTTTGAGAGAAACAAATGATCCGCGAAAGCTTATTACAGATAAACATGCGCTGTATTTCGGGGTGGAGATTGATGATCAATCACTCATCCCGGAAGAAAATGCCCGCCTCGGAAAGATCAGGTTCATAGACTGGCTTCGTAGACAGGATAAGTAATTTTTTAACTTTAAAAAAAAGTTATGAAAAAAAAAATACCGCAAAGCTGCCACAGGATCGTCCGGATCATGCAAATCCTTCTATCAACATTCCATTCCAGGGAAACGTTGAAAAGGAAACCAATACCAGCGAAGGCTGTGAATACTTTGATGATAATATCAGGATGAAGGAGCAACCTTACCATATGACAAAAACTTTGAATGAAATGGAAGATTACTATTTACATATTAATTATTCGAACATTGTTTTAATTCCTTAACTATAAAATCAAATAAAAATGAAAGCGTTTCTATTGGCGATCCACAGGGATCCGACAACCAAAAAGCCGGTTCCGACACCGGAACAAATGCAAGCCGCTATCAAACCTTATGGGAAATTACAAAGTAATGTTTCTTTCTGTCGTAAACGAAGATGACGGGTACCCGTTCGCTGAGGAGGCTCTAAGGGGATGTGCACTTTCCAGCCGTTCGTGCACTGCACGGGCCCACGCCGGCACGGGTTCCCGTAACACCGTCAGCTTCACAACAATGCGACGGGCAGGAAACATGAAAAATCCACTTTCTAACAAGTAGTCTATTCGAAACATTAAAAATTAAAAATCATGAAAATCGTAGTAATTGGCGGCAGTGGCCTTATAGGGTCAAAAACCGTAAGTAAATTAAAAGATCTGGGCCATGAAGTTCTTGCAGCTTCGCCTAATACAGGAGTAAACACCATAACAGGAGAAGGGCTTTCCAAAGCACTGGAAGGTGCCGACAAAGTAGTGGATGTAGCCAATTCACCGTCGTTTGAAGACAATGCAGTGATGGAGTTTTTTAAAACTTCAGGACGTAATCTTCTCGCTGCTGAAGCGAAAGCTGGCATAAAACATCATATTGCTCTTTCCATTGTAGGAGATGATCGCTTACCCGATAGCGGTTATCTTCGCGCAAAAGTAGAACAGGAAAGATTGATCAGAGAATCTAAAATTCCATACAGTATTCTACATTCAACACAATTCTTTGAATTCGCAGCGGGGATTGTCAGCGGGGGTACGGTGGGTGACACGATTCGATTGTCCTCTGCTTTGTTTCAGCCCATTGCTTCGGATGACGTCGTGGCAGCGTTGGTTGATATTACAATAAAGGATCCAATAAATGGCATTGTAGAAATTGGCGGACCGGAAAAAATCGGGATGGATCAATTTGCTAAAATATACCTGGATATGAAGCAGGATAAACGTGAGTTGATCGCCGATCCAGATGCGTTCTATTTTGGTACAGCAATTAATGATCAGTCACTGGTACCGGATGATAATGCAAGGTTAGGATCAATTCGATATGCTGACTGGATCCGTATTCCCGGCAATTTGAGGTGATCAAAGGCGATCGTAAAAGGATGGGCAGATCAATTGGATCTGCCCTTTTAAACTTCACGAATTTCTCACATGTTATCTGTTGAAGGAACGTATAGATTACCCCTTTATGTTGTTACTTCCTATTTCACTTGCTGTGCCGTTCTGCTCAAAAGTAGCGTACCTGCAGCATATATGGCACGAGAGCTACGCATACAGGTAATAGCCTTTTATAACATAATACAGTTCCCGCTCTATATTTGTCATATTACGAAGGAGTGTTATTTATTTTTTGTTTGGGTTTTAGGACTCAGGAGATGACCGCATCCGAAAAAAAAATATCCCTGCTGAACACAAAAAAGTTCGAGTGCCGCAAATGCGGCTATACCGCCCATGCAGACTGTAACGCGGCGGTGATTATCCAAATATTGGGGCTTTGCGGGCGGTCCTATGGTGGTGAGGACGCGTTAACTCGGCTTCAACCGCAAGCTACCACCTTCCAGGCGGTTAGTTAATTGACACTTATGAAGACATCACTAAAAAAAGCAGTTTATGAATTCTCTTTCATAACTGCTTGATTATTCGTGACCCCGCAGAGACTCGAACTCTGGACCCGCTGATTAAGAGTCAGCTGCTCTACCAACTGAGCTACGGAGTCTGCTAAAACGGTGCAAACCTACATTAAAATCATTTTTTTGCAAAGTAAATAACCTTAATAGGAATATTTTTCCTGTACCGGTGTGTCTCACCATGAGGGAAATAAAGGCTGAGACCGCTATTTTGACTTGTAATGAAAAAGCACAGGGGGCTTGCTGCCGACCTTTTCTGTGATCGTATAAAAGCCTTTGCCAGACGAGCTCCAGGCAATAGACTCTCCCTGTGGCTCCGCATGATAGTCTAACCGCTTGGGGGCCTGTTGAAGGCAATCGGAAATAGTCTCATCCGGTTGCCTGTGCCAGTAGAAAACTGACTTATAATTTTTAATCAGGATATGATCCCCGTCCGGAGAGATATCCGCCGCTGTGACGGTACTGATCGGCAAAACCCCCAATTTGATCAATTTGGTGGCCTTATGGATATTTTGAGGATAACGGGCTACATATAAACCTGCCTGGGCATCTTTTGTAATAATATAAATATCCTTTGTCCGGGGGTCCACCATTAAAGCCTCTGCGTTGTGGGGGCCGTCCGGATACAGCAGGTTAATGGCATCAAACGCTGTAATGTTTACATTTCCAGGCACAGGTGCAGGCTCAATAAACCTGTAAATGGTAATAAACGGGAAAATAAAAAGATTATCCCCGATATCGCCCAGGTACAGATAATATTTACCCGTCTTTGGCCCCGGTCCACCGGCCAAGTCTTCCCAGTCGCGATTAAAGGCCCCCTGCAAAGAGGCTTCACAGACTTTCCGGCCCGATGTATCCATCAGATAGAGGACGTTTTTGTTGCCACTGTCTTCCTCGCCCCATAAGGTAGCACCATCCTTTGCGGAGGACCGTACCATTCCGGAAAGCTCTTTGAGACTATCATCCTTCAACCAGGCAGTATCCAGCAAGTAGTAATCGCGGACAACCGGCTGCTGATCAGTTGCATAAGTGGCTTTAAACACGGTATCCCTGGAAGGTGGTTTGGGTATTGGCTGCTCTTTTTTGCCACAGGCAAGCAGGGACATCAGCAAAAGCGCTCCGATACCACAACTGGTGCATGCCCTGGCGCAATGTACAACGATGTTCCTCATAAAACAGTTAGGTTGATTGATGGACGGGATATTGTCCTGTGCTCTTCAAAGAAAGGCCTTGAAGTTTTAAACTGTTGTAAGGTATTCGAAAACAGGGCCTGAAGTGGTCATGGATTAGTAAAGCCCATCATTTATCTTGTTAAAGCAAGACCTGGCGCGGGTGCCGCAAAGGAGGTATTTACGGACATCTCACTGCAGGGAAAAAATCGGTTGTGCCAGAAACTGATCATTCGCGACCGGTGTTGTAATGCCAAGCCAAATTTCACCCGTTTAAAAAACATTATTTTAAAACAATTACTCGCCGGTTACAGAGGGGTGTTCGTTCTGAAAGAAGCCCTTTCCCCTGCGGAGCCATTTACCCCACACAGGATCTGGATATCGGATTATTTCCGTAAGTTTGGATAAACTTGAAAAAATCAGGATTTATGCAGCAAGCCTATATAGTGGCCGGATTTCGGACGGCGGTGGGAAAAGCGCCCAGGGGAAAATTTCGTTTTTACCGGCCCGACGACCTGGCGGTGGAAGTGATCAAAGGCCTTTTACAATCGGTACCCCAACTTGATCCGCTATTGGTGGATGACGTTATCGTCGGCAACGCCGTACCGGAGGCGGAGCAGGGTCTGCAGGTGGGCAGGCTGATCGCGCTGAGGGCCATCGGAGAAAGTACACCCGGCATGACGGTCAACCGCTACTGCGCCTCGGGACTTGAAACGATCGCCATCGCTCATGCCAAGATCAGCCAGGGAATGGCCGACTGCATTATCGCTGGCGGCACTGAAAGCATGAGCCTCGTGCCGACCGCCGGTTGGAAAACCGTGCCAAGCTATGCGGTAGCAAAGGAGCATCCGGATTACTACCTAGGCATGGGACTTACAGCCGAAGCGGTAGCCGGAGAATTTAATGTAAGCCGTGAAGATCAGGACGCGTTCGCTTACCGGTCCCATCAAAAAGCACTTCACGCCATCAAGGAAGGATATTTCAAAAGCGGGATCCTGCCCATAGACGTGGAAGAGGTGTATGTGGAAAACGATCAGAAAAAATCACGCTCCTACGTCATGGATACGGACGAAGGACCCCGCCCCGATACATCACCGGAAGCGTTGGCAAAACTAAAGCCCGTCTTTGCCCGCGGAGGTACCGTCACCGCCGGCAATTCCTCTCAAACCTCTGACGGGGCAGCCTTCGTCATTGTCATGGGGGAATCTTTTATGCAAAAACTCGGACTTAGTCCTATCGGCCGGTTGGTATCCTGTGCGGTAGCGGGCGTACATCCGCGGATCATGGGCGTAGGCCCCGTCGAGGCTGTCCCCAAAGCCCTGAAACAAGCGGGCATGAAACTGGATGATATCGACCTGATCGAACTGAACGAAGCCTTCGCCTCCCAGTCAGTGGCCGTCATCAGAAAGCTGGGCCTGAACCCGGAGATCGTCAACATCAATGGCGGGGCCATTGCGCTGGGCCATCCCCTGGGGTGTACTGGTTGTAAACTGACCGTACAAATCCTGAACGACCTTGACCGGTTACACAAAAAGTATGGGATCGTGACAGCCTGCGTGGGGGGCGGACAGGGGATCGCGGGGGTAATAGAAAGACTGTGACTTCAACTGTCCGGGCACATCCTGAAAAATGAACAGTGGCATCATACCAAAGGATTCCCTGACGGCGCAAAAAAACTATCCTATTTGACAGGCGGTAGTTTCCGGGTGATGCAGAATACTTTACCTTTGCCTGGAATGTACATCCCTTAACGTGAGATCAAGATTAACACTCCTGCATAAGATCATCAGTGGATTGATGGTGGCGACCTTTTTCTTTGCCGCCACACCCCATGATTTTATTCATGACGAGATCGCTTCACACAAGGACACCATTGACCACTACCACAAGCACCCGGGCGTCAGTAAAGTACATATTCACTGTGATTTTCTCCGGGAATCGCTTTCCCCTTCCCTGCCTGGAAACCCGGCCGCCGTTCACTTTAACATTTCCGAATACAATATCTGCTTCGAGGCGCCTGTCCTGTCTTCTCCCCAACATTTTACCTTTCATTATTTTCTTCGCGGCCCCCCGGTAACCTGTTGATGCCGGCGGCTACACTACTCACCTGACATGCCCAGGCTGTTTTCCGGCAGCCCTGTCAATCGTCCTGCATGCTGAGCGCGTGGTATCCCTCCGGTCATGGAACGTACTCATTCAATCACATCCCCTTCTGATCATCAGGAAGGGTCATCAACAGGAATCATTTATGAAGAAATTATGCATCAATATTGCGGGCATTGCGTGCCTGATCGTCTTATTAAGCACACAAATTCTATTTGCCGGCGACCGGAATTCTCTCCGGGGAACCATCTATGACGCCGCCACACATCAGCCCCTGGTGGGCGCCACCTTGTATATCCCGGAGTTAAAGACCGGAACGGTATCCGGCAAGAGCGGAAGTTTCACCCTTAAAAATATCCCCGCCGGTTCCTATCTGATCCAGGTACGGTATGTGGGCTATAAGACCCTGCTCGAAACTGTCAAGGTCAAAGGCGACAGCCAGCATGACTTTTTACTGTCCACGTCGGTGATGGAACAGAATGAGGTGGTGGTCACCGGAATGAGCGCGGCTACCGAAACCAAAAGGAGCCCGATGCCCATTCAAAGCATCACAGCGTTGCAATTACAGCACAAGGCTTATACCAATATTATCGACGCCATCGCCAAGGAACCTGGCGTCAGCCAGATTACTACCGGTCCGGCCATCTCAAAACCCGTGATCCGTGGTCTGGGATATAACCGTGTGGTGGTCGTCAATGACGGCATCCGTCAGGAAGGGCAGCAATGGGGTGACGAGCATGGCATTGAGATTGATGATTACAACGTAAATAAAGTGGAAATCCTCAAAGGGCCCGCTTCCCTGATGTATGGCTCTGACGCCCTGGCGGGCGTCATCAACATTATTTCCAATGAACCGGCACCGGAAGGAACAGTCAAAGGGAATATCCAGACCAACTACCAGACCAACAGCGGCCTGTTTGGGGTCCATGGGTCCCTGAAAGGAACCCTGAACGGTTTTAGCTGGAATGCTTATGGTACCCGTGAATTGTCTCATGACTATCAGAATAAATACGATGGCTATGTATTCAATTCCAAGTTCAAAGAAACCAATTTCGGCGGCATGATCGGCCTCAATAAGAGCTGGGGTTATTCCCGTCTGGAATTCGCCGCTTATCACCTGAATACCGGCATGGTGGAAGGCGACAGGGATTCACTGGGCCGTTTTACCAAAGGGGTCAACGTGGATGGTCACCAAGCAGCTATTGCTGCCACCCGCCAGGATGATCTTTCCTACCAGCCTTTCATTCCCAGGCAGCACATCGCGCATAACAAGCTGATCTGGGACAACAGCGTATTTTTAAACAACAATAGCCGGCTGACCCTTACGCTGGGTCTGCAACAAAGCCTGCGCCGGGAATTCGGCGAGGTACTCGAACCGGATGTTCCTGGCTTGTTTCTGCAGCTCAATACGCTGAACTATGACGCCAAATATTTTCTGCCGGCCTGGCGCGGCTGGCAGACGACCGCCGGCGTGGGCGGCATGGTGCAGCAAAACCTCAACAAGGGCAACGAATTTCTCATCCCCGATTATCATTTGTTTGATGTCGGGACTTTCCTTTATACCAAGAAGGATTTCAAGCGGCTGACACTCAGCGGCGGTGTTCGTTTTGACAACCGTAGCCTGGACGCCAAAGGACTTTACCTGGATAATGAGGGAAAGCCGGTGCAGGGCGGCACCTCTTCTGCAACAGAGAAATTCACGCCTTTCGACAGGGATTTCTCCAGCTTCTCGGGAAGCGCAGGGCTGAGCTACCAGGCATCGCCACGCGTCACCCTGAAATTCAACCTGGCCCATGGCTTCCGGGCGCCCAACATCGCGGAGTTGTCCGCCAATGGCGTCCATGAAGGCACCGTGGAATACCTTTACGGAAGCAATACCTTAACTCCTGAAGCCAGTACAGAAGCAGACGCGGGCGCGGAGGTAAATACCTCCCATGTCTCCCTTTCCGCCAGTTTGTATTATAATTACATTCACAATTATATTTTCTACAGAAAGCTTACAGGGGCGAATGGAAAGGATTCCATCCCTCAAACCGGTAATCCGGTGGGTTATCCCGGTTATGAGTATAACCAGCAAAACGCTTTTTTATATGGTGGGGAGTTCACCATTGACATTCATCCGCATCCTTTGGACTGGCTGCACTTTGAAAACACCTTTTCCTATGTCAGGGGAGCGTTTATAAAAGGAACCGACTCGACCAAAAACCTGCCGCTCATGCCCGCCCCGAGGTGGCAAATCACTTTACGCGGAAATTTCAAAAAGGTAAACAGTTTCCTGCGTAACGCCTATGCCAGCATTACCCTGGATAATTATTTTGACCAGGATCAGATTTTCAGCGCTTACCGTACGGAGACCACTTCACCGGGATATTCCCTGTTAAACGCGTCGCTCGGCACCGATATCGTCAACAGGAATGGGAAAACCCTGTTCAGCGTTTTTCTGGAAGCCACCAACCTGACAAACATTGCCTATCAGAATCACCTCAACCGGTTGCGGTACGCGCCGGAGAATCCGGTCACCGGTCGCATGGGTGTATTCAACATGGGCAGGAATTTCAATATAAAGGTCAGTGTGCCCCTGGATATAAAAGGTTAATGCTTACTGCCTGAATATCCGTGATCTTCATAAGGAAAAAGCATCCGGTTTGTTCATTAGAAAACATCCCGGATGTTTTTTTATCCGCTGATGAAGGTCCGTGATTCCGGATTGGCCGGAAAAGAGAGGGAGCCGGCAGCAATCGCGGATGTTACAGTTTACCGGGTAATCCCTTCCTGTCTTTTCTGTTAAAGAACAAAAAATAAAGTACCAGGCCGATGATGATGATGGCAATGCCGGAAGAAAAATACTGGTAGCCCGAAGTAACAAAGACAAACGTCCAGATCAACACCGAAAAAATGGGGATTACCGGGTAAAGCGGCATCCGGAAGGTCAACTCCGCTGTGCGTTTTTTGATCCTTAATAACATGACGCCAATCGCCTGCGGTACAAACTGTATGAAAATCCGGGTGACCACGATAAAACCGAATACGGCGGAGGGCCGGCTGAACAGCAAACAAAAGACGATCGCAATAGCCCCGAAGATAAGCAACGTATAATCCGGGAAATGCTTGGTAGGGTGCAGATGCGCAAACACCTTGAAGTGCATGCCATCCCTGGCGGCGGCGTAAACAATACGCGAATAACCCAGCAACAGCGCGAACAAAGAGGAGCCGGCGACAACCAGCAGGATGACCGTAGCGATCTCCGCCACCCCCCTGCCATAAACCTGCTCAAACAGAATGCTGATCACCGGGACGTTCTCGTTTGTTATTTTTGCCTGGCTGACGGAGCCCGCCACCATCCATTGCATCAATACGTAAAATACCGCGATGCCCGTGACGGAGATGATAATGCTCCAGGGAATATTCCTGGAGGGCTTTTTGATCTCCGACCCCAGGTTACAGACGTTGTAATACCCGAGATAGGCATAAATGGTCTTGGAGGTATAATTGCCGGTGATAAACCAAAACGCCATGCTGTTAAAATCATGCAGCTTCTCCGGTAAAACGGAGTTCGCGTGGAAAAGGCTGGCCTGATAGGCCATGCCGCCCGTGACGATGGTCCACAACAATAAACCCACCACCACCACGGAAAGGACGATCCCTATTCTACTGACGTGCGTGATTCCGCGGTAAAGCAAGAAGACAACAATGACCACCAGGCCCACCATCACCAACTTACCCTCCCAGAAGCCAAGGGGAACAATGTAGCCGGCATAATCCACAAATCCAATGGCCGCGCTGGTCATGACCAGCGGCAAATGCAGGGATGTTTGCACCACATAAAGAAAGGACATGATCCGTCCCGTTCTCCCTTTATACAATTTTTGCAGAAAGACATAGCTGCCCCCGGCTTCGGGCCAGGCCGCGCCCAGTTCACCCCACACAAACCCGTCGGCCAGGCTTACAATGGCCCCTATGATCCAGGGGATGAGGCTAAAACGTCCCGGAAAGGCGATCAGAATGACAGGCAGGGTGATAAAAGGGCCGATGCCCACCATGTCTATCATATTGAGGACGGTAGCCTGTGGGAGGTTCAAGCTTCTTACAAGACCGTTTTCATGCTGCGCCATTCGCCCGTCCTGTTTTAATCGTCACACCTCTGGTAATAAAATAAGAAGGTCCCCTTCTGAATTTCGTACCCTGTCCCGGGAATGAGCCGTTCCTGCTTTTGTTCCGGTAACCCATCATCCTCCCTTGCGGGACTAAATGGCTTTCACATGCGATCATTTTTTTATCTTTAATCATTTTTACCTGCCGCGTATAGCCCCCCCGAAATAGCATTAACCTTCATGGGCATACGCTTGCCACGTCCGGGTCCTAACCGGGTCGTCCTAAGCAAAATTAATCATTCGGGCGCTGATTCCTTTATCTGTTTTAAAAGATCCAGCACCTTTTCGCGCTTCAAAATTAAGAAACCCAGCCGGTCGTTGGAGATGCCTTCCTTGAGCTGATAACTGTAGCGGGGCACTTCATTATCGACAAACGTCTCAAAATATTTAAAGGAAATATTAGGGTGCTTTCTCAGCCCTTCGGCGATCTCATACAAATGCGTGGAGAGCACGAAGAGACTGCCGCGCATTTTGATCAGGCCCTCGATCACGATGGAGGAGCAGTTCTGCGCATCCTGGAAGTTGGTGCCTTTGAACAGCTCATCGATCAGGATCAGCCATCGCCTGCCGTCATTGATCTTCAGGATGGTTTTCTTGATGCGCTGTACTTCATTGTAAAAATAACTCTCCCCTAAAAAGATATTATCTGCTACCTGAATGTTGCTGAGGATCCCGTCAAAGAAAGTCAGTTTCATATTGGCAGCGGGTGTCCCCATACCGATGTGCGCCAGAAATACGGCAACCCCGATCGCCTTGATAAAGGTGCTCTTCCCCGCCATATTGGCGCCCGTCAGAAAAAGAAAGTTTGTCTCCCTGTTCAGAATGACATCATATCCCACAGGCTCTTTTAGCAGCGGATGGTATAAGCCCCGTATTTCAAGACGCGGCGTGGCATCGGTCAGGAACTCGGGGAAGGAAAACCTGAATGTCTTCACGGCCATGGCCATCGAATACCAGGCGTCCAGGTGATGATACAGTTCCATGAGCTCAATGGCGGCCCTGTTAAGGCGGTTTTTAAGGGCGTGACCGAAATAAAGCACCTTTTGGACACTCAGGCGCTCCCCGGATGTTGCCCGGCTCAGTTCCTGCAGTTCCTCCCTGTCCAGCAACAGCGATGCCCTTTCCAGCAGTGCCTGAAGCATCACAGGCGCATCCGGTGTATTAAACCGCTCCACCAGCCGGTTAAACGTCTGAAAAAAAGTGATGAAGTGTGACAGGGAGTACCTGATCAGCGAATAATCCCCCGAATTGAACACACGGTAATAAAGCTGGTTGAGGGTCGCGAGGCCACCCTGTATGCCGGGAATGGGTTCATTGTAAGTATCAAAAAATTTATCCATCACCATGACGGTGCCATTGGTAATCTCCAAAGGCCACTTATCCAGCATGGCCGCGATATATTTTACCGTATCCTGGGTATCCAGGATCTTCCTGTAATCGGTAAGCGGCGCCCGGAAAATTTCCCCTAATTTATCACCACCGCCGATGGTACGTGTGAAATTGAGCAGATGGAAGACAGAATACTTTTCCTCTTTACCAAAAATAGCCAGGTCTTCCAGGGTTGTTTTGTCGATTTCCATAATTCATCAAAGAATGCTTAGCGTTCAAATTGCAAACGTCTGCCTTTTTTAGATTCATCAAAGCCCTCATTTCCATAAACAGGATGCCCGTTCACAAAAGTCTGCCGGATAGCCGCGGGAAACCGGTGTCCTTCAAAGGGGCTCCAGCCGCATTTATAGAGAAGGCTGTCCCTGGTGACGGTCGTCGTCTCATCCATATCGACGATCACCAGATCGGCGTAATAACCTTCACGGATATATCCTCTTTCCTTTATCCGGAAACAGACCGCGGGGGCGTGGCTCATCTTCTCCGCTATCTTTTCCAGCGAGATCCTTCCGGCCCTGTAATGTTCCAGCATCATCAACAGGCCATGCTGTACCAGCGGAATGCCTGCGGCTGCCTTCAGGTATGGGCCGCTCTTTTCCTCCATGGTGTGGGGAGCATGGTCCGTGGCAATCACGTCCAGGCGGCCATCCAGCAGGCCCTCCCAAAGTGCCGCGCGGTTTTCGGCCGCCTTGATGGCAGGGTTGCATTTGATCAGGTTGCCATAAGTTTCATAATCGGCTGCACTGAACCACAGGTGATGCACACAGGCTTCGGCCGTGATTCTTTTTTCTTCCAGCGGCAGCATGTTGGTGAACAATTGCAATTCCTTCGCCGTGGTAATGTGCAGGATATGCAGGCGGGAGCCGTATTTCTGTGCGAATTGGACGGCAACGAGCGAGGAGCTGTAACAGGCCTCCTCATTTCGTATCAGCGGATGATCCGAGGGCCTGAGGCCCTCTTCCCCTTTCACGGCGATCATTTTTTGAAGGTTTTCCCGGATCACCTGCTCATTCTCGCAGTGGGTGGCGATGAGCAGTTCACTGCCGGAGAATATTCGGTCCAGGGTAAGGTAATTATCCACCAGCATGTTGCCGGTGGAGGAACCCATGAAGATCTTCACCCCGCAGACGTCCTTTTTCCGGTCGTTCATTCTGATGACCTCCTCGGCATTGTCATTGGAAACGCCCATGAAAAAGGAATAGTTTGCCAATGATTTGCCGGCACCCAGGCTGTATTTGTCTTCCAGCAACTCGCCGGTGAGCGCTGGCGGCCGGGTATTGGGCATTTCCATAAAGCTGGTGACACCGCCCGCAACGGCTGCCCTTGATTCGTGATGGATGTCGGCCTTGTGGGTCAGGCCGGGTTCGCGAAAATGCACCTGGTCATCGATGGCCCCGGGAAGAAGATATTTCCCCTCCCCATCGATCTCAATCGTACGGCCTTGAATATCAATGGTTGGTGCGATTTTTGCTATTTGCTCGTCCTGGATCAGTACATCACCGTGGGTTATTTTTCCCTCATTGACGATAAAAATATTTTTAATAAGATAACTTCGCATGTCGTAAAAGTAAAGAAATGAATTGAAAGGCCATTCCATGAAGCAACATAATAGCCCTGTATTTCTCTTTCAGATATGACCATAGCAGGGACGCTATGCCGCTTTGGGCAATGCATCCTCATAAGGGTGTCGGAGCGCGAACCGAAAGAAACGGAAATATGTAAGCGCACCTGGTACCTTCAAAGGAGAATTAACTTACCCTAAATACCAAATATGTCATTCAAACAGTTCCTTCTCCCCGTCATCTACCTGTGTGTTGCGGGTGCCGCCTGCGCACAAACCACTTTTATCCCCCTGGATCAATACGCTTACCCCGCCCTGGATCGGCTGGAAATAAAAAGCGGCCATTTGTCCACCCGGTTCAATAGTGGCATCAAGCCATACGGACGTGACGCAGTAGCCGGTTTCGTGTGGGAAATGGACAGCCTGTCAAAAACCGGCCAGGATAGTCTTCCCTTTCTGCATCCCTACTGGCACCAGACCCACCTGTCCCGCGTGGACCGCTATAACATGCGTAAATTATTGATGGACAACGCAGAATGGGTGCCGGACAGCGCGGGGTTCATTGCCAGCAAACATCCCCTGTGGAATACCATCTACCGGGACAAGGCCAACTTTTTTACGGTCAACCAGCCTGATTTTTTCCTTGCCGTCAACCCGCTGATCCGGCTGCAGGCGGGAAAGGAATCCGAAGATTCCAAGATGGATTATATCGCCGCCCGCGGCGTTGAGCTACGCGGACGCATCGCTGATAAAGTGGGCTTCTACGTCAGCTTCACTGAAAACCAGGAACGGCCGCCTTATTTTGTTCAAGACAGGACCAACCGGTGGAAGGCCGTACCGGGCATCGGGTATTATAAAAACCTGAAAAACGGCGAAGTAGATTATCTCAATACTACCGGCTATGTCACTTTCGGCGTCACCAAATACATTGACGTCGTCTTCGGCTATGGCAATAACTTTATCGGCGATGGTTACCGGAGCCTTTTTCTCAGCGATTACAGCCCCAACTACCTTTACCTGGAACTAAACACCCATATCTGGAAGCTCAACTATACCAATATCTTCGCGGAGCTGACTTCCGCCTTCGACCGGAACAACGGCGATTTTCTGCGTCCCAAAAAATACATGGCGCTCCATGAGCTTAATATGAATGTCACCCCGTGGCTGAACCTGGGCCTTTTTGAAAACATCATCTTCTCCCGGAAGGACCATTTTGAATTTCAATACCTCAATCCCATTATCTTTTACCGTTCAGTGGAACAGGGACTGGGAAGCCCCGACAATGCCAACATAGGGCTGAACGCCAAGGCCATTGTAGCGCATCACTTCGAGTTTTATTCACAGTTTTTCCTGGATGAATTGAAGGTAAAGGAATTTCTCGGCGGCAACGGCTGGTGGGGCAATAAATGGGCCCTGCAATTAGGCGGTAAATATGTCGACGCCTTTGCGATCAACAACCTGGACCTTCAGGGTGAAGTCAACATTATCCGCCCTTATACCTATACCCATGGCGATTCGGTTTCCAATTATTCCAATTACAATGAGCCGCTGGCCCATCCCCAGGGCGCCAACCTGGTGGAGGCAGCCGCCGTCATACGTTATCAACCGATCAATAAATTATACCTGGAGGCACGACTGATCGCCTCACAGCAAGGGAAAGACGATTCGTTGTATGACTGGGGAAGCAATATCTTCATTAATTACCGTTATCATGCAAAAAATTACGGCAACCGCATCGGCCAGGGGCTGCACAACAACCTGGTCAATGTTTCGCTGACCGCCTCCTATGAGCTGAAACACAATCTTTTCGTGGACGTCTCCTACCTGAAGCGGAAAACCTCCGGCCCTTATGCGGCCTATTACGACCTGACCCACCAGAGCACGGGGCTTTTTTCGGTAGGGCTGCGCTGGAACATGGGACGCAGGGATTATGATTATTAACCTTCCAGGTGGATGGAAAACACGATCATCCGGGACAACAATTTCCCTATACGGTCGGAATAAATGTTGCCCGGTTGACGCAGATGGATATCCCGGGTGCCGTTGCTGATCTTGATCTCCGGGGAAAATATAAAATAGGGCAGGTAAAACTCAAAGCCGAAGCCCGCCTCATATCCAAAATCAACCGGGCTGAGCTTTATCAGATCATCCGCCTTCCGGCTGTGGACATTGGCCGCCAGGTCATAATCGAACTTGGCCCCGGCAAACAGGTACATTCTGAAATTGTCGACCCTGTCTGATTTGAACTTCACTTGCAGGGGAACACTGAGCAAAACGGATTCTATATTTTTATCCTGGGCACTGGAATCCTGCTTGAATACATAATGCATGTCTTTCTCGGCGAAGATCAGTGTGGGGTTCAACCGCAGGTCGAAGCGTTTGGTGAGCGACAGATTTCCCAGCAACCCCAGGCCAAAACCGCTGCTATGCAAGGGTTCGGCTACCAACAGGCTGTCATTGGCCAGGAACCTGGGTTCATATTTCATCTTGTAAAACGCGCTGTTATAGGCCAGCGTGATGCCAAAATAATAAGGGCGGTTGTCATATTTCCCCGTATTCTGAAAGCCCTGCGCTGAAACCTGTTTAGAGAGCATCGCACAACAAGGCATCAGACAGAAAACCACCCCTATTTGACGGCGCAGTAAACGCAGCAGATGCCTAAGGTTAACGATTTGCATGTGGCTTGTTGAAACCCGTTTTGTTTTAAAATAGCGACCATCGCCCCGCCTTGCGGAAAGGCCTTTACCGATTCAGGCAAATAACTGTATGCTTCTTTGCTCCGGGCGACCCATTTACCGATGAGTGGCGTAATATAACGGAAATACAGGTGAAAGAATTGTTTAAACGGGAAAACGGTCGGAGAGGTAAACTCCAGGATGACCGCTTTTTTACCCGGCCGCAATACGCGTGACATCTCCTGCAGCCCGCGCTCCAGGTGCTCAAAATTCCGCACCCCGAAAGCGGCCGTCACCGCGTCAAAAGAGCCATCAGAAAAAGGCAGTGATTCACTGTCCGCCAGCTGAAGGAAGATTTTATCGGCCAGGCCCGCTTTGTTTATCTTTTCGACACCCAAATCAAGCATGCCTCTGGAAATATCCACCCCGATGATTTTCCGGGACCCGAGCATCCGTTCTGAAAGAAGTGCCAGGTCCCCGGTGCCGGTAGCGATGTCAAGGACCACTTCCGGCTGGTCCTCCTGCAGATATTGCAGGGCCTTCCTGCGCCACCGTCGGTCAATGCCCAGTGATAAAAAATGATTCATAAAATCGTACCTGAAGGCGATGCGGTTAAACATCTGGGCGATCTGCTCTTTCTTGCTTAACTTTGAATCCCTGAAGGGAACGATCTTTTTTGTGGATACCTCTTGCATCATGGCGCAAAGATAAGGGAGCGGGCAGGATAAACGAGCAAAGATCCGCGCGGCATACCCTACCCGCCTACCGGTTTATAACAAAAACTATTATGAATATTACCTCCGCTGAATATATGGGCAGTTATGTGGATCTGGATAAATGTCCGGCGCCTGACAAACCGGAATATGCTTTTATCGGGCGTTCCAACGTCGGCAAATCCTCCCTGATCAACATGCTGACCGACAAAAAAGGCCTGGCCAGGATCAGTGGCAGCCCCGGAAAAACGCAGACCATCAATTATTTCCTGATCAACGGGGGCTGGCACCTGGTGGATCTTCCGGGCTATGGCTTCGCTAAGGTAGCCCAAAAACAACGCCGCCGCTGGGAGCAAATGATTGAGACCTATATCCGTAAACGCGAAAACCTCATTTGCCTCTTTGTACTCGTCGACAGCAGGCTCAGCCCACAAAAAAACGACCTGGATTTTCTGGGTAAACTGGGGCAGTGGCAGATCCCTTTTACAGTTGTTTTTACCAAGACGGATAAAAACACCCAAAGTGAAACGGCTAAGAACATTAAAGCTTTCACTGAACAAATGAAGAAGCATTGGGAATTTCTGCCCGCCTATTTTCAGACCTCCGCGGTAAAAAGATCAGGGCGTGACGCGTTGCTGGAATTGATTGGTGAGTATAATGTACGCTTTGGCGCCATCGCAGGCTCCCGTTAAGGCCGGTGCCTGGCTTTTCCCCCGAAGCTTTTCACTTTGAACGGGTACTTGGAAACAGTGGCGGGGATGCACCACCCTGATCACTATCCCGCATCCGGCACCTTTTCCACGATCATGGCGGCGCCCTGCCCCACCCCGACGCACATCGTGGCCAGTCCATAGCGCACGTTTTCCCGCCTTCTCATTTCATGCAGGAGCGTTGTCAGGATACGTGCCCCACTGCACCCGAGCGGATGGCCGAGCGCGATGGAGCCCCCATTCACATTTGTTTTTGCCGGGTTCAGTCCCAGCTCCCCGATACAGGCGAGCGACTGGGAAGCGAAGGCTTCATTTAATTCTATCAGGTCCAGATGCTCCGCCTGCAGCCCGGCCCTCAAAAGCGCCTTTTTCGTCGCCGCCACCGGGCCTATACCCATGATCGCGGGATCGACGCCGGCCACGGCCATGGAAAGGACACGGGCGACGGGCCTGAGTCTGAATGCTTTTAAGGCTTCCTCCGACACGACCAGCAGCGCCGCCGCACCGTCGTTAATACCGGAGGAATTACCCGCTGTAACGCTACCGCCCTTGACAAAGGCCGCCCGGAGCCCCGCCAGTTTTTCCAGTGAACTATGCCGCGGGTGCTCATCGATGCAAAAGACCTTTTTTTCTTCCCGGTTAGGTGTAATTTCCACCGGAACAATCTCTTCGGTCCACTTCCCTTCCGCCAGCGCCGCCCAATACTTCTGCTGGCTACCCAGGGCGAAAAGGTCCTGCTCTTCCCTGGATATATCCCATCTGCGGGCGACCTCCTCCGCCGTCTCACCCATGGAATAGGGGAAATAGTGGTCGGTCAGCTTTTTATTGGGAAAACGCCAGCCGATGGTTGAATCGAAAATCTCCGGTTTGCGGCTGAAGGCGTGCCCGGATTTGCTCATGACCCAGGGAGCCCTTGTCATGCTTTCCACGCCCCCCGCCAGATAGGCCATGCCTTCCCCACACATGATGGCACGGGACGCATCCATCACCGCCTGCATGCCCGATGCGCACAAACGGTTGACCGTGTTGCCCGCGACAGTGACCGGCAAGCCTGCGAGCAGCACGGCCATTCTTGCTACATTGCGGTTGTCCTCGCCTGCCTGGTTGGCATCTCCCGCAATAACGTCCTCGATGGCACCGGCCGGAAGCGTGGGATGACGTTCCATCAGGGTCCTGAACACCAGGGCCAGCATGTCATCGGACCGAATGGTACTGAGGGCGCCTCCGTAACGGCCGATGGGCGTACGGATGGCATCTACCAGGTAAGCTTGTTGCATCATCTATGTTATTAATAGGCCTGCCTCACCTGTCAATGGGCAGGTGACGGCACTGTATTTTCAATGTGGCAAAGATAGCTAATTACCGCTGCATGCTCGCCGTATCCGGCGGTCGGGGCCGTCGGGCAGGGTTTATACCAAGCCGCTGTTAGAAAAATACCCTTCATAAAATAAAAATTTTTTTGTTTTGACAAAATATATATGTTTGCAGACTAACTTAAATTTATTAAAATGAAAGCGGTACAATTATTGAATTATTCTAAATATTGACGCTATTCATTAGAAAAGGAGACGAAAGCATGGAAACACCTAAAACCCAACCAGTGCCCCAGCACCTGATTTTACCGGTAGGCTATAAGCCTTTGCTGGATCCCCTCGGAACCGCACGGTCCTTACAAAAATTAAAACAGTTTTTTGAACAGCACCTGGAAACCTCCATGGCGTTGCACCGCATAAGCGCTCCTTTATTCGTCCGTCAGCATACAGGCGTGAATGACGACCTCAATGGCGTAGAAAGGGCGGTCTCCTTCCCGATAAAAGCCATGAATGAAAGCAGGGCCGAAGTGGTACAATCACTCGCCAAATGGAAACGCATGGCGCTGGCGGAATATGATATTCCGGTCGGTCAGGGAATTTACACCAGCATGTATGCCATTCGTCCGGACGAAGAACCCGGCAGTCTGCATTCCCTTTTCGTAGATCAATGGGATTGGGAAAAACACATCACCAATTCCCAGCGGACCTTGTCTTTTTTGAAGGAAGTTGTGGAAAAACTCTATGCCATCCTGCGGGGTACCGAGGATTTTGTGCATCAGCTGCATCCCGAAATAACGCCGGTTCTCCCTGAAAAGATCCATTTCGTGCAGGCGGAGACGCTGGCACAGGTTTATCCGGAGCTTTCACCCCAGCAGCGCGAAAACACCATTGTCAAAAAATACGGCGCCGTGTTTATCATAGGCATCGGTGCCACGCTCTCCGATGGCAAGCCCCATGATGGCCGCGCACCGGACTATGACGACTGGACCACAGAAAATGAAGATGGTTTCAAAGGACTGAACGGTGATATCCTGGTCTGGAACCCGGTGCTGGGACGGGCTTTTGAACTCTCCTCCATGGGGATCCGGGTGGACAAGGCTGCGCTGTTGCATCAATTAAAGCTAAGGGGCCAGGAAAAAAGGCTTAACCTGCTGTTCCACAAACGGCTGATGGAAGATGAACTGCCCCTGAGCATCGGTGGCGGCATCGGTCAATCCAGGGTTGGGATGTTCCTGTTACGCAAGGCCCATATAGGTGAGATCAGCGCCGGCATCTGGCCGGAAGAGATGGTGCATGTATGCAAGGCCCACGGGATACAGCTGTTATAACCGTAGTGGAAGGCTGTGATCAGGCTTTAATTTTAGATTGGATACGGATCTGATCTTTAGATAACCTTTGTAGTGTATTATCCAGGATCCCTGACGAAAAGGCGCGTAATGGCTCCATGATTTCGCCTCTTTCTATCACTCAGGTATGATAGGTGCCTTTGCCTGCCGGCCCCAAGCGATCAATACAGCGATCAGCGCCACAAAAATATTAAGACTGATTCGTGAAGCCTCTCCCCGTGCGATGTGGAAAAGGCTTGCGGCCATCATCAGCAACGTTCCATAAGCTGCATAAATGGCGAGTTTAGGCTGGATACGAAGGACTGCGGGCAGCACTGGCCCGATACCCGCCAACAAATCCACCACTCCGTAAACTTCACCAGCGTTGCGTTGTCTGCTACCCAGGCCCGCATCTCCGCTAATTTGTCTGATGGAAGCGGCTTCATAAAACTGCCCAAATAAGGAAGCTGCTAAGAGTACTTGTGCTATCCACAGGATAACATCACGTTCATCGTCTTTGATGTTTTTCGCTCACCTGTCATATGATTATCTTTCCGTATATACCACGCCCGGAACACTGTGGGCAGCGCTCAACAGTCATTCCGTTCCTGTGAAACCAAAAGATAGTTCCATAAGGAAAACCCCTGAACGCTAAAACTATCCTACCTTTGCACGCTTATGGAAACGGTGAAGCAAAACATACGGCAACTGACGCGGGAGGAGCTGGCGGAATATTTCAGGAAGCTGGGGGAAAAACCCTTCCGCGCCGGGCAGGTGTGGGATTGGCTATGGGTGCATCATGTGGGAGGTTTTGATCAGATGACCAACCTTTCAGGCGCCCTCAGGCAAAAGCTGGCCGGGGACTTCCTTTTTCCCGTCATCCGGATAGATCATATGCAGACAAGCACCGACGGAACGATCAAAAGCCGTTTTGTTTTGCATGATGGCCACCAGGTGGAAGGCGTGCTGATTCCAACGGAAAAAAGGCAGACCGCCTGTGTGTCCTCCCAGGCGGGCTGCAGCCTCAGTTGCAGGTTCTGCGCCACCGGTTTTTTGGAACGCAAGCGCAACCTTGATTTCGAAGAGATCTATGACGAGGTATCCCTTATCAATAAACAATCCCTTGAAAGCACCGGCAAAAGGCTGACCAACATCGTTTACATGGGAATGGGAGAGCCGTTGCTCAATTATGCCCATGTGCTGAAATCCATTGAACGCATCACGGCTCCCGACGGCATGGCCATGTCACCGCGGCGCATCACCGTGTCCACAGCGGGTATCTCCAAAATGATCAAAAAGCTTGGGGATGACAAGGTCCGTTTCAACCTGGCCTTATCGCTGCATGCGCCCAACGACAAAAAACGCAGCGAGGTAATGCCGATCAATGAAAAAAATGATCTGAAGTCATTGAGCGAGGCTCTCAATTATTTTTATCTGGCCACCAAAAACGACATCACTTTTGAATACATTTTGTTTAAGGATTTTAATGACAGCCTCAAAGATGCCGATGAACTGATCAGGCTTTACCGTCAGATGCCCGTAAAGGTGATCAACCTGATAGAATACAATCCCATTGAGCAGGCCCGTTTCTCAAAACCCGCCCCTGAAAAGGTAGAGGCCTTTATGAATTATCTGTCACGTCATAGGGTGAACGCCCGCCTGCGCCGGAGCCGTGGCAAAGACATCGATGCGGCATGCGGGCAACTGGCCAATAAGGGATAAAAGAAGTGTGGGGTGAAAAATGTATGCTTGGAAACCGGCGTACCCATGTTGTGAATGTACGCTTCGTTATACCGGAAAACAGAAAATAAGAACCGGTATCAGGGCAGAATCACCCACGTACCCGTTGGATTGAGGGAGAGGGAATGCATGCATCTGTACAGTTTTAAAACCTTCATCCTTTTCGCTCATCCTGGTCGCCAGGATACCTTTACCATGTAAGTTCAAACTCCTGCTGAAAAGCAGCAAACCTGCAAGATGAAAAAAAACTTCCGCCCGGCACAGGGAAAAAACGCTTCCCCGAAAGGCCCGGGGAAACCAGCTGAATCGCCCTTTGCCAAATACAGAAAGACGCCTAAGCCCCCCCGGCCGGGCAAAAACACCCCCCACCCTGCACCCCGGAAAAAGGGAGGGGCCACCACCAGTCAAAAGACCGCAGGCTCCGGCCACGACCATGCCCGTGACCCACGTTCCGAAAAGGAATTATCCGCGGTCACCGAAATTTTCCCATTGAACAAGTACCTGGCCCACGCCGGCCTGTGTGCGAGGCGCAAAGCAGTGGAATACATCCAGGCGGGCGATGTGAGTGTTAACGGCATCGTAATCACCAAACCGGGTTTCAAGGTAAATGAGAAAGACACCGTGCGCTATAAAGGCAAGCGGCTTTTGCTTCAGAAGGAACCCGTCTACATCCTGATGAATAAGCCCAAGGGATACATCACCACCACCGATGATCCCCAGGAGCGCCGTACGGTCATGGAACTGATCTCCCGGGCGACCACCGAACGCGTCTATCCGGTCGGGCGGCTGGATCGCAATACATCAGGGTTATTACTGTTGACCAACGACGGTGATCTTTCGCAGCAATTGGCGCACCCGGGCAACAACATCAAAAAATTATACCATGTCGCCCTGGACAAACCGTTGACCAAACATCATTTTGAAAAAATAGCGGCGGGCCTGGAACTGGAGGATGGCCCTGCGCTGGTGGATGCCCTGGCTTATGAGGACGCTGATGACAGAAAACAGATCGGCATTGAAATTCACAGCGGCCGTAACCGTATTGTCCGGCGCATCTTTGAGTTCCTCGGCTATGAAGTCAAATCCCTGGATCGCGTCCTGTATGCCGGGCTGACCAAAAAGAACCTTCCAAGAGGAAAATGGCGCATGTTGACGCCCAGGGAGGTGGTGCTGCTGAAACACCTGAAAAGTGGAAGAGGCGAGAAGGCCGACCCGAAAAGCCCAAAATAGTATTGCGGCCCGGCCGCTGAACAATCAACGCTCAACCAGATGCAATTAACCAAACAGATTCTCTTTGAAGACGAGGATTTCATCGTCATCAACAAACCCGCGGGACTGTTGAGTATCCCCGACAGACACAATGACAAACTGGCGAGCCTTTCAGGGTTGTTGGAACAGCGCTTCGGAAAAATATTCATCGTACACCGCCTGGACAAGGACACCTCAGGAACGATCGTATTTGCGAAAAATGAAGCAACGCATCAATTTCTTTCCGGCCAGTTTCAGCAACAGAAAACGACTAAGATCTACTGGGGGCTGGCAACGGGAAGAATCTTTGAAAAAGAAGGCACCATAGAGGCACCCATCTATGAAAGTTCGGTTAAAAGAGGCAAGATGCTGACCGGAAAGAAAGGCAAACCGGCACGCACTACTTTTGAGGTGCTGGAATCATTCAGTCTTTATACGCTGTTGAAGCTTCGGATTTTTACCGGCCGCACCCACCAGATCAGGGTACACCTGCAATCCATCGGCCACCCCGTCGCCATGGATGAAGTATATGGAAACGGTAGTCCTTTTTATCTATCCTTGATCAAAAGAAAATACAGGATAGGCAAATTTCAGGAAGAAGAAAAACCCCTCATGAGCCGCATGGCGCTACACGCACTCAGTCTCTCCTTTGATGACAAAAAGGGGCAAAGACTCACTTTTGAAGCCCCTTTGCCCCGTGATTTCCAAGCGGTACTCCATCAATTGCGCAAACACGCGCTTATTCAATAGGAACCACATGTAGCCCGCAGGATCACTGCGGGATCGATTACTTATTGGGCTGCGGTGTAGTCCTCAGGTAGGGTTTGATGATCTTATGTCCTTTGGGGAATTTCGCAGGAATGTCTTCGGTCTTGACCGATCCGCCAATGATCACATCCTCGCCATCCTTCCAGTCAGCAGGCGTGGAAACACTGTAATCCGAGGTAAGCTGCAGCGAATCCAGTACACGCAGGATCTCCAGGAAATTCCGGCCCGTCGAAGCGGGATAGGTAAGGGTGAGTTTGATCTTCCTGTCCGGCCCGATGATGAAGACCGAACGCACCGTGTGGGTGGAGGAGGCATTCGGATGGATCATGTCATAAAGATTGGCTACTTTCCTATCGGGATCCGCAATGATCGGATAACCCACGGTAGTGTTCTGGGTTTCATTAATATCCTTTACCCAGCCGTTGTGAGAATCCAGGGGATCCACACTTACCGCCAGTATCTTGGCATTGCGTTTCCCAAATTCCTCCTGCAACTGCGACATACGGCCCAGCTCGGTGGTGCAAACCGGTGTAAAATCCGCCGGGTGCGAAAACAGGACACCCCAGCCGTCACCAAGATAATCATACAGATCAATTTCGCCCTGAGTGGACTGCGCCTTAAAATCGGGGGCGGTATCTCCAAGTCTTAAGCTCATAATTAATTTTTTTAAGGTAAATAAAATACTGCTCATTGCAAATGTATGCAATCCCCACCAATTTAATAGGCTTCTGGAAATATTTATAGTGGCTGCTTTCAGGTCACCACAGTGGGGTTATTGTCTCCTCAGTGCTTCCCATTCGTCCTGTCATTGGAGGCATTTCAACCTTCCTGTCTGTCCATGGCCCAGGCGTAGTAGGCCATTTTAAACTTGAGATTGTCTTCAAGATCCGCCTTTTGCAAGGAGGTCTCTTCATCAAAACCAAGCTCCTGGTAACCAAGGTAAAGTTCATAAAAACGGGCTAACAGCGCTTCGCATTTTGAGAGGTTCTGGCTGTACATGGAATGAAGCGCAATCGCCGGAGTTTTGGTTTCCAGGTGCGGACGCACCTCATCGATGGAAAGACAATTAGGGTCATTCCGCCAATGACCATTTTCATCCATGATCCCGGTGTTGCTGACCACGATTTTACAACGGTCAAAACACTGCGGCTTGCCAAAATGCTCCACCAGGTCAATGATGACGGGTCCCTCGTCTCCCTTTTCCAATTGATCGACCAGTAACATCTGCACCGGATCGCCGGCCTCCGCTGAAAGCCGTAACAATTTATTGAAAGTCTCAAAGGTCACTATAAAATCCATGCGGCTCTTTCTTCCCCGGTGGGTCATGTATCCCCAAAGAGATATCCATTCGGAGTGATCGAAGACGATCTGGCCGATCATTATTTCATCAAGGCTTCGTGGAAGGCTTTCAACTTTTTTCATGGCGCTTGTTTTTATTTGTTTGTCAAAAGTAGAGGCCCCCCGCGCAATGTATCTGCATTGTTAAATACGCGTTAAAAAAAAGAGGATGGCCTGCGGCGTGCTTTTTCTTAGTATATTTGAATGGATATGAACGTGGAAAAATTTATAACAGAAACGAAAGAATACATCCACAATAATCTGAGCACTTTCGCAAGGGGTGACCTTCATATGTTACCACAGGTACACCGGGATGATCTGATGTATTACCTGCAATCGTTGCACGCAAGGTTCCCTCGCTCCAAGTTTTTGAGGTTTGTTAAGAAGTTGAAATCAAGGCGGATGATCATCGAAAGCAATGACCGCTCCCTGACTTTCGACCCTACTTTCCTGTTCTGACGAGATCAGTGGAATGGCTGTGGTCATGACGACAGGACGATCTAATGGTCCTGAAGGAGGGAGGTATGCTTTCCTTATATACTGTCCCTGGATACCGCCCTCCGGGATAATTCCTTCCCGCTTTTTTACTTTCTTTGTTACTTTTATTGTTCAAAGGAAAGAACAAACTTTTTCATTATGCCCCTCAACAAAGATGCGCTCACCCGTTACCGGCTTATCGACGAAAGGCTGCGCAACAAGATGCTTCCAAAGCCTTCCCTTGATAAACTCCTTGAATATGTTACGGAAAAAATGGACAAAACCATTTCCAGGCGCACCCTCCAGGCCGATCTGCACGATATGCGTGAAAGCAGCGACCTGAATTACAATGCGCCGATAGCCTTTGATCATTATAACCAGGGATATTATTACGCTGAAGAAGATTATTCCATTAACAACATGCCGGTTACCGAATATGAGTTGCAGGGGCTGGAGATCGCTGTTGGCATCCTCAAACAGTTTCATAAACTGCCGGTCATCAGGCAATTCGAGGACGCTATTTTGAAAATCGCCGACTCGGTGAGCATCAACCGGCAAAACAGGGAACCCAAAGGCTTCATACACCTGGATGCGCCACCCCAATACAAGGGTCTGGACTGGATCCCTGAGATCGCATCGGCCATCAGAACCAGGGAGATTCTCCGCATTCGCTACCAGTCCTTCGACCGCCAGGAACCCAGGGAATATCGCATCGAACCTTATCACCTGAGGGAATACAACAACAGATTCTACGTATTTGCCAAAAGTATTAAAGATGCCAACCCGGGGCTGCGGACCTTCGGACTTGACCGTATTGAGGATATCTGGCCAACCTTAGAGCATTTCGATGAAAAAAACTTTGATGAAGCCAGTTATTTCAGAAATGCGATCGGCATCACCGTGCCTGATGAGAAACCAAAGAAGATCATTCTTTCCTTTACACCGCAACAAGGCAAATACCTCAAAACACAGCCCCTGCATTGGTCCCAGAAAATATTGAAGGACGATGAGCGGGAATGCCGCCTGGAACTGACCCTGGTGGTCAACCATGAGCTGCTGATGGTGCTGCTGGGTTATGGCGCCGCGGTGAAAGTCATCCGGCCCAGGATGCTGGCCGACAAGATCCTCGGGGCGGCCGCAGACATACAAAAAAGATACCTTCCAACGGCAACGAAAACCACAAACGGCTAACGCTTCCATCCATTACCTCATTGTATTAACCTAGCCTTAAGCCATGAATCATTTTACCCTGAATGCCAACCTGGTGGATATCTTTCACGGGAAGATCTATCCGGCCACCCTGACCATTGTCAACAGCCTCCTGGAAAATATAGTACCCTCGGGGGCCGTGGCGGATCCGTCCCTTCCTTATGTGCTCCCGGGATTCATCGACGCGCACGTGCACATTGAAAGCTCCATGCTGGTGCCTTCGGAGTTCGCACGCCTGGCCGTGGTCCATGGCACCGTGGCCACGGTCTCCGACCCGCATGAGATCGCCAATGTGATGGGCGAAGAAGGCATAGACTTTATGCTTGAGAACGGTAAAAAAGTTCCCTTCAAGTTCTTTTTCGGTGCGCCTTCCTGTGTTCCCGCGACCCCTTTTGAAACAGCCGGCGCCTCCCTGGATGCCACTGCCGTGGAGCGGTTACTGGAGCGGGATGATATCCGCTATCTCTCCGAAATGATGAATTTCCCCGGAGTACTGCAAGGCGATGAGCAGGTGGTGAAAAAGATCGCCGCCGCCGGACGGTTGAACAAACCAGTGGACGGCCACGCGCCCGGCCTGCGCGGAACAGATGCCCGCCGCTATGCCGAAGCGGGTACCCCCGGGGAGGCGACCATCAGCACAGATCACGAATGTTTCAGCCGGGAAGAAGCGCTGGATAAGCTTCAGGCAGGCATGAAGATCATCATCCGGGAAGGCAGCGCTGCCCGCAATTTTGAAGCGCTCATTGACCTGTTGGGCGATTACCCTGACCGTATGATGTTCTGCAGCGATGACAAACATCCGGACAGCCTGGTGGAAGGCCATATCAATTCGCTCGTCAGGCGCGCCCTGCAAAAGGGTATCCCGCTTTTTAATGTTCTGAGAGCGGCCTGTGTCAACCCGGTGGAACATTACGGCCTTCCGGTAGGGCTGCTGCGTAAAGGCGATCCCGCTGACTTTATTGTGGTGAAAGACCTGCAGGCGTTTGACATACTGGAAACATACGTGAACGGTGAAAGGGTGGCACAAAATGGTAAGACCCTCATCGCTTCCGTTGGAGTCACCTCCATTAACCATTTCCACTGTTCGGAAAAAAGTCCCGATGATTTCAGGATAAGCGCCACGGGAGATTCCATGCTCGTGATAGGGGCATTGGACGGTGAACTCATCACCGAAAAAATGACGGCCTCCCCGTTACAGGCAAATCACAGCCTTCAAACCGATCCCCAAAACGACCTGTTGAAGATAACGGTCGTCAACCGTTACCGGCCCGGCGCACCGGCGGTTGCTTTTATTAAGGGATTTGGCCTGCGGGAAGGGGCCATCGCATCATCAGTAGCGCATGACAGCCATAACATTATCGCCGTGGGCGCCAATGACGCCGCTATTTGCCGGGCGGTTAACCTGCTCGTAGCACACAGCGGCGGGATCAGCGCGGTCAGCACGAGAGCAGAAAATATATTACCCCTCCCCGTCGCAGGTCTCATGAGCACCGAGGATGGTTACCAGGTGGCGGAAAACTACGCCGCCCTGGACCTGCAGGCCAAGGAAATGGGCAGTACCCTGCGCGCACCCTTCATGACGCTTTCTTTTATGGCGCTGCTGGTCATTCCACACCTGAAACTCAGCGACAAGGGATTGTTCGATGGTGACCTGTTTGCATTTACCCCATTGATTTGCTGAACTTTCCCGGAAGGGGCTATTGACAGAAACACGATGCATCCGCCTGCTGCCGGGAAGCCCAATAAATTCCGTCCCTTTTGTTGCGCTTTCTGCTATGAATAAGAATCACACGAAGGGTATTTTATGCCACACCCGGGGAAAATCTCACGGATCACGGAAAACATTCCTACTTTCTCCCGGAAATTGTACATTTACAGCCCATATAGGCTAACCTAAAATCCTTCCTCCATGCTACGCAAAATTCTCAAAGTCATTGGGATCATTGTTGTGATCCTCATCGTGTGTGTCATTGGTTTACTGGCGTATGTGAAAATGGCCCTCCCCGATGTAGGTGCAGCCCCCAAAACGACCGTCAAGGCCACACCCGCGATGATCCAGCGGGGTGCGTACCTGGCAACCCATGTCACGGTATGCATTGATTGTCATTCCACCCGGGACTGGACCCGGTTTGCCGGCCCGGTTATTCCCGGTACTTTGGGAAAAGGCGGAGAAAAATTTGGTGAGGCGCTGGGCTTCCCGGGAACCTTTTACTCCAGGAACATCACGCCGGCCAACCTGAAAGACTGGACCGACGGAGACATATACCGTGCGATCACCACGGGGGTTACAAAAGACGGCGAAGCCTTATTTCCCGTGATGCCTTATCATTATTACGGGATGATGGATAGCAGTGACGTCAACGCCATTATCGCTTATGTCCGGACCCTGCCCCCCATCCAAAATACAACACCGGCGCGTACCATAGATTTCCCGATGAACTTTATTATCAACACCATTCCAAAAAAGGCGCATCCGACGACCAGGCCTGCGAAATCTGACACGGTCGCCTATGGCCATTATCTGGTGCAGATAGCCGGTTGCCAGGAATGTCATACCAAACAGGTGCAGGGCAAAGTGGTGGGGGCTGCCTTTGCAGGCGGCTGGGCTTTCACCATGCCTGATGGTAGTATCGTGCGTTCCGCCAACCTGACACCGGACCCGGAAACCGGTTTGGGACGGTGGAACATGCAGGCCTTTGTCAACAAGTTTAAGACCTACGTTTCCGATGGCTATCAGCCCCCTAAAATACAACCTGGTGAAATGCAAACGGTGATGCCATGGAACATGTACGCCGGGATGGACACCACTGACCTGGTAGCCATCTATGCCTATCTGCACAGCCTCCCGCCGGTAAAAAACGAAGTGGTTCACTTTACACCCGCGCCAGGGAAATAAAGCACGCCCTTATAGGTACCAGGATTCTCTCACGCCCCGGTATTTCATAAAGCCAACGGGAAAATAGATCCGGGCAGCCGGTTATCTTCACCCTTCCTGCCCCATCCAGAGCGCGCCTCCTATGGCGTCCCGACGGGCACCGGTAACGGAGGCCAGTGTGGTATTATTCTCCCGCCAGCGCAAAACACCCAGCAAAGCCATGATCAGCGCCTCCTTGAATTTGATCACCTCATCGGGCGGAACAACCAAGGTGACGTTTAAGGGTGCCAGTCTTTCGCGGAGCCTGTCCACCAGAAAGGTATTAAACGCCCCGCCACCGGTGACCAGTAACTTGTGGTCTCCACCGGCCGGTGAGGCCGCTAAAATTCTTTTCGCCGCTTTGGCCGTCTGCAGGACAATGTGCGCTGTATAGGTGCGCAGTTTGCCTTGTATGGAAAGCACATGGCCGTCCAGCAGCGGCAATACCGTCCGGGTACTAAATTCATTGGCCAGTGATTTGGGCCAGGGCTTCTCATAATATTCCAGGGCATTCAGGTCCCCTAAAAGATTTTCATTTACCTGCCCCTGCGCCGCCCAGGCGCCTTTGTCATCATAAGGCTTGTTCAATTGCCTGGCCAGCGCGTTGAGCACCCGGTTTGCAGGACAAATATCAAAAGCAGTCACCCCATCCATGCCATGTGCTGAAATATTGGCGATGCCGCCCAGGTTCAGAAAAAGATCATATTCGGGGAAAAGCAATTTTTCTCCTACCGGTACGATCGGCGCCCCCTGCCCCCCCAGCGCCACATCCAGCGCGCGCAGGTCAGATACCACCGCCATATTGGTTTCAGCGGCCAGTACGGCGCCGTCACCCAGCTGGGCGGTCATGCCCTGCCAGGGTGCGTGAAATGTCGTATGTCCATGGGAAGCGATCAGGTCCGCCTGCAGCTGGATATTTTTCTCCTCCATAAAACGCAGGACGTTTTCCGCGAGATAACGTCCGTAACGGGTATGTAAAAGCAGGTACTCCCTTGCAGGAAGATCTGTCGCGGACCGTAACCTCTCCTCCCATTCCGCTGTATAGCCGTAACAGTCCGCCGCCCGTATTTCAAAGCTCCAGGTCCCCGCCTGGTCGTGGAAATGCGCGAAGATAATATCGAGGCCGTCCAGGGAACTGCCCGACATGAGCCCGATTGCCTTGTAAACCATTTGCCCTTGATTTTGTGCAAAGGTAACAGTAGCCTCTCAAAAGATACAACCCGAAGTAACAGGCACCCGGATGAGGGCCGGGCAGGGCGGTCTTTTATTATGGTGGATTATTTTTACCTTTCCATCCACAAAGCCTTCCTGCAATGGTCATCAATTTAAGTGAACAATATTCCATTCTCTCAGACTGGATCGCCGAGATCCGGGATGAAGCGGTACAAAAAGACCGGATGCGGTTCCGTTACAATATGGAACGCATCGGTGAAGTCGCTGCTTATGAGATCAGTAAACAACTGAAGGGTGTCCAAAAAGAGGTCAGCACACCACTGGGGGTCGCCGTCTGTAAAACGATCGCACGGCAGCCGGTGCTGGCTACGATCCTCAGGGCCGGCATTCCGCTGCACACGGGGCTGAGCCGGTGTTTTGACAGAGCCGGACACGCTTTTATAGGCGCTTACCGCAAACACCGCAGCGATGGTTCTTTCGACATCAGCCTGGATTACCTATCCTGCCCGGAGCTGGAAGGCAGCGACCTCATCGTTGCCGACCCCATGCTGGCCACCGGCGCTTCCCTGGTAAAAACACTGGATCAACTCCTGAAAGTGGGCCGTCCGGCGCATATCCATGTGGTCTCAGTCATTGCCGCCACCGGGGGAATCACCCGGGTACAGGCAGCCTATCCGGAAGTCTCTTTTTGGGCGGGTGCTATTGATCACCAACTGAATGACAAGGGTTACATCATCCCCGGGCTTGGGGATGCCGGCGATCTGGCTTATGGGACCAAAACACAAGAATGAAAAACAAAGGCCTTGATGGAGGAAAGAAAAAGATGCCGGCCAAAAATTTAACTTTTCTTTATCTGTTCTACCGCTTGGCTTCCGCCTTTACACCATATTTTTCGATGATCCGGTCACAGGCCTCCTCAATAAGGTCATAGGCTTTCTCGAAACCATCTTCGCCGCCATACCAGGGATCGGGAACGGGGAGGTCCTGGCCGGGGTAGGGCTCATTAAGCAACAGATCCACTTTCTCCAGCGGCGTCCGCTGTCCCGCAAGGTGTTGCATCTCCCGGATGACATCCGGCGCCATGGCATATATCTTGTCAAATTTCTCCAGGTCTCCCGGCATGAAACGCCGTGCCCGCTGACCGGAAATATCGATTCCGTGACGGCGCGCTACTTTAAGGGAAAAAGGATGAGGCGGTTCTCCGATATGATCTCTTTCCGTGCCTGCGCTGTCCACCTTCCAGTCCAAATCATTTTCCGCTATTTTCCGGCGAAGGATCCCTTCTGCCATCGGTGAGCGGCAAATATTGCCCAGGCATACCATTAATATTTTCATGTTTGTCCTTTGGTTGCGTACAAAGATAAAGATAATGTTTACTCCGGTGCCCCGCAGCCTGTCCATTCTCCTGTCCCAGGCTTCCGGCATATGGAAATTAACATTTTATGCATCCCTATAGGTGAACAACTGCAGGGATGTTGCTAAAAGAACAACAGGGCTGAAAGCCTTTATAGGATTAAAAAGGCCACAGGCAGGATTTTTTAAGTAAAAAACATATTTTTTTGTATCATTGCGATTCCCAATTTTGACATGGATATCAAGGAAAGAAATAAACGAAGCAAGGCATACGTGCAATTCAGGATGATTTTTGACATGGCAATGGGATTGCTCTACATAGCCTGTGGGGTATTGGTGATTGAAGTGAAAACCTTTGGCATCAAATTTAATGTTCCTGTTTCCAGGGCTTTTTTATTATCCCTGGGCGGTTTATTGATCTTATACGGATTATTCAGGATATACAGGGCGATTAAACATATTTTTTAGTATTTTGGGAGGTTTAAGAGAGATTCATCTATTTTTACAGGACAAATCATTGAAATTCGCAGAGAAGAAAAATATCGGCCGTTGAAGCGCATGAAGAAGCCATGGTTACATATCGCGTTGATTTTTTTGTTGTTCGTATGGAGTTGTAATACCGGGCACAAGCCACCGGATACCAGCACTTCAGGTACGATCAAGATTAGTGTCGATGAGTCGTTCCAGCCATTGTTGGATACGGAGATCAGCGTGTTCGAGTCGCTGTATCCCGATGCGCACATTATTCCCGATTACAAGCCGGAAGCCGATTGCTTCAAGGACCTGATCAATGACAGCGCGCAGCTCATCATTGCCACACGCCCGCTAAGTGCGGAAGAGGTAAAATATTTCAAAGGCATTCAAATGCCGATATCCAGCAAACCCATCGCACGCGACGCGGTGGCGTTGATCCTCAATCCCGCGAACAACGATACCGACATGACCATGCGCGAAGTCAGGGCCATCATGGCAGGATCGGACAGCGCTAAAAAATATACACTGGTCTTTGATCAGGAGAATTCCAGCCTCGTCCGTTATGTGCTGGATTCCATCAATAACGGAAAGCCTTTGCCTCCCGGAACCATGGCGGCAAAGGGTAGCGCCAATGTGGTGGATTATGTGGCACAGCATCAAAACGCCCTGGGCGTCATCGGGGTGAGCTGGGTTTCCAATCCCTATGATTCTACCGGTTTGAGTTTTTTAAAAAAGATCAGGGTAGCGGGCATCATGAGCGATTCGATTTATCATTATCTCAGTCAGAATCCGGGCTTCAAACCGCATGATCCCGGATACGGCCAATATTTTTTCAAGCCTTACCAGGCCTATATCGCGTTGAAAAGTTATCCCCTTACCCGTACCGTCTACTTTGTCGCACGGGTGCCTTACTTTGGTTTAGGCACGGGTTTTGCAAATTTTTTAGGCGGCAACAAGGGGCAGATGATCATCGGGAAGAGCCGGCTATTCACTTTAAACTTGAATATTCAAATACGTAAAGCAACTATACAATAAAAAACAAAAAATGATAACAATGAAATCAAAGATGTTAATGCTGGCTGCATTGCTGTTGTTTACAGTGCAGGCTGTTTTTTCTCAGTCCCTGGATGATGTGAAAAAGGATCTGTATTACGAACACTACAATACCGCCAAGCAAAATCTGGATAAGATAATTTCCTCCAAGCCCAGCGCAGAAGCCTATTATTACCTGGGGCTGGCAGATATAGGAAAAGAAAATTACGATTCGGCCAAGGCCGATTTCCAGAAGGGCATTCAAACGGATGCGGAGTCAGCGTTGAATTACGCAGGTATGGGAGCGGTCTCCATCGTGAAGGATAAAGACTATAACGCTGCCAAACAGGCTTTTCAGAAGGCCTGGACGATGAGCAAAGGGCGTGATTTTGATGTTTTGCGTGCTATTCTCCAGGCGACTGCGCTTTCACCGAAAGCCGACGGGCATTACGCGCTTGATCTGGTGACCCAGTTTAAGGGCGACCGCAAGAACCGGAAATACGAGTTCACAGCAGCGGATTATACCGCGATCGGTAATGTGTATGCCAACCTGCCCGACGGTGGTGGCAAGGCGGCCACCAATTATGAAACCGCCGAAGGGGTTGATGCAAAATATGCCAGAGCTTTTTATGAGGAAGGTAATCTGTGGGACCGCGCCAGGCAGGACAGCCTCGCCCTCCAATTCTGGAACAGCGCCATCAGCGCGGATGCGAATTATTCGCCGGCTTTATATCAGCTTTTCACATACTACCGGTTTCGCGACGTCAATAAGGCAAAGGACTACCTGACCAAATACATGGCACTTTCCGATGACAAGCTCAACGCCCAGGTCAACCTGGTTGATTTACTGTATCTTCAAAAAAGCTACCAGCAGGCCATCGATCAGGCCAATCAGTTGATGGGACAGCCGATTAATGATCCGACCAAAACGCGCCTTTATAAGTTAATCGCCTACAGCCAGCTGGCGATGAGTGATTCCCTGGACGCCAAAAAGAACATGGATATCTATTTCCAGCGTCAGGATACCGACAAGGTGTTGCCAAAGGACTATCAGTTTTACGCCGATGTGCTGCAAAAACTGAATCAGGACTCCCTGTCGCTGGTTTATCTGAACAAGTTTGTGGATAAAGACACTTCCACCAATATTAACTTCATTCGCAAGGAAGCTAACAATCTGCGGGAAAGCAGCAATTTCAAGGCCGCTGAACTGTGGTATGCCAAATTGTTTAAAATGGCGGACACCTCTAAAATAACGGCCTATGATTATTATTACCGGGCCCTTTCTAAGTACGGTGCCGCCAGTAACGGATTGGGAACCTGGGATGATGCCTTGCAAACCTGGCAGACCTTTTCCAAAAAGTATCCCGACGAGTCTATCGGCTACTATTTCATCGGCCAATGCCAGAAGGCCCAGGATACAACATTTAAAGGGTTGGCAATCGATGCGTATAACAAATACCTTAGTATGCTGAAGCCCGATGAGATGAAACAAAAACAGAACATCCTGACCAGTATATATTCTTATATGGCAGGTTGTTATGAAACCCAGAACAATGAGGCCAAAGCCCTGGAGTATGCCGGGAAATTGGTTGGGTTAAATCCGCACAGCGCCGTAGCGTCCAACATCAATTCCAGTATCGCCTATAAGGCGCTTAAGGAAAAGGATCTGGCCAAAGCGTCTGAATATTCAGAAAAAGCACTGGCGATTAATCCGAATAATACCGTCGCGCCGCAGGTGCTCAATTATGTGAAAAAGATGAAGGATTACCAGGAGAAGATGAAAAAATACAATGAAGCCAAGAAGAAAAATCAGTGAGTAACTCATCAAATAAAAAGCCCCCTTCGGATCGAAGGGGGCTTTTTATTTTCTAGTGGTAGATGTAGCCAATGACATCTGCGTATTTCTGTGTAATGACCTTTCGTTTTATCTTAAGGGTCGGCGTCAGTTCACCACCGCCGATCGTCCATTCTTCAGGTAGCAATTCAAATTTCTTGACCTGTTCTACATGATTAAAAAATTGGTTGTACCTGCCAACCTCATTTTTAAATAATTCGATGACCTCCTGCTGACGGACCATCTCAGCAGGCGACGTGAAGGGAAGTGATCGTTTTTT
>DASULB010000600.1:0-13716 GCA_036278455.1 Chitinophagaceae bacterium
AGTGTTCAAAAAAGAAGCTATACCCTAAAGAATGAGAAAAAAAAGATGGACTGATGGAACTGTATTTCCCAGGCAAACTTGGAAAAGGCTCTTCGGGGCGCACCTACAGAATGCAAAATTATCCAGAGAAGTTTAGATATATACTGTCATGGTTTATCGCCCAGAGCGGTGAAAAGGGTACACTATGACGGTGCGAAAAGGACAATGGATTGGGGTATTGAGAGCAAAAGGGTTGTTGTGAAATATTTAAATAATCTATGCTTTGTTAGACAAAGATTTATGCAGAAAATAATGATCCACAAAGATTCAAATACTATCCCTATAACTATTAAACCTGAAAAGTGGCAATTTTAATGAGCTATAGCGCCGTCCCATCTTCTTCTTTCTTTTGCCCGGCCACACCTATTATCCTTTTGCTTTCCCCTCCAGGGTCTCATTGTTTCTGCTTTACTCCTCCCATTACAAATTCTCCATCGAAAGTCTCTTCAAGGCCTGGGAAATATGATATTCAACAGTCTTAACCGAAATATTGAGTGTCTGGCTTATTTCCGCATAAGTGAGCCCATCGAAACGGCTGAGATAAAAGATATCCCGTGTTTTTTGAGATACCGATTCAAACAGAGAAACGATATGCCCCTGCAGGTCTTTATAACGAATGTATTCTTCCGTGTTATTGACAGCAATGGGGATTGTTGTCCGGTTAAGGGAGGTAGCCTTTTTTTGTTTTATTTTCAGATAAAAGAAGGTAGTATACTTTGCGCATCGTACCAGATAATTTTCTAAAGGGCCCCTTAATTCTAACCTTTCCCTCCGTGACCATACAGAAATAAAGACATCCTGTACGATGTCTTCGGCGTCCTGCTCAGAATGCGTATAATAAAATGCAATATTATAAAGCTTAGCCCAGTACAACTTATATATGAACTTAAAAACTACCGGGTCACCCTCCTTGAGGCCGGATAATAAATAAGCATCGTCGAAATTATGAGGGGTAAAAGTTGCTCCCATGATAATAGTTCAAATGTAAAGCTACTCACTTTAAATTGAATCGGATTATATGATTTTACCCAATTCTGTTTCAATTTTACCTTCTTTTAATTATTTTGACACCTAATTCTATATGTAAACGATTGCAATCTTTCAGTAGTGTTATTGACCAAACGCCTTTTTTAGAAACCCTCATTAGGAGTTAATATTAAATCATTATTTGAACTAAATGCCTACATTGTATCCAAGGCTTACCATTTGTTTCCGCCCCAATTCCAATAAAAAAAATGATCAGGGTGCACTTCTGTTGGCATTACTTTTCATTATTTATTGCCCTTCTATCTCATCACTCTTTGGCAGGAACCACAAGATAATGAGGAATCATAAAAAAAGTAGCCTTCCTCTAACATTCCCTGGGGCAGGCTCAAAAATATTTATGAAAATTAATATAACTGTTTGTACTTTTCGGAGAATTATACTCTTTAATCCATCAATACATGACATCCTTACGTGAACGTTTTGTTTCTCTTGATGTATTTCGTGGCCTTACTATTTGTTTGATGATCGTCGTCAATACGCCGGGCAGCGGCGCCAGCGCCTTTGCTCCCTTGCATCATTCACACTGGTTCGGTTGCACACCTACCGATCTGGTTTTTCCCTCCTTTTTGTTTGCAGTAGGAAACGCCATGAGCTTCTCCATCAAAAAATATGAAGCCATCGGTAATTCCGCTGTGCTGCGGAAAGTCATCAGGCGCACCCTGCTTATTTTTCTTATCGGCTACCTCATGTACTGGTTCCCTTTTGTGCACCAGTTGGCGGATGGCAGCTGGGGGGTGAAGCCCATCTCCCACACCCGCATCATGGGCGTGCTGCAACGCATTGCCCTATGCTATTTCTTCGGTTCACTGATCGTTCACTTTTTCTCAAAGCGGACCGCCATTATCGTTTCAGTTATCCTTTTACTGGGATACTGGGCGCTGCTTTATCTTTTCGGTAATCCGGGGGCGGAACTGACCATGACAGGGAATGCCGTGCTGAAACTTGATACCTTTTTATTCGGTCCCGCACATCTCTACCATGGGGAAGGCATTCCTTTTGATCCCGAAGGTGTATTGAGCACCTTACCGGCAATCGTAAATGTCATCGCGGGTTTTATCGCCGGAGAGTTTATCCAGCGTAAGGGAAAGAATTTTGAATGCGTGGCCAAACTGATGATGTGGGGTGCCCTGCTCATCTTCTTCGGCCTGTTCTGGGACCAGTTCTTCCCTATCGGGAAAAAGATCTGGACCAGCTCCTTCGTCGTGTATACCGTCGGCATTGACCTGATCGTGATCTCCTTGTTAATCTACGCCATTGAAATGCGTAGCTGGAAAAGAGGGACTTACTTTTTTAAGGTTTTCGGAAGAAATCCGCTTTCTATTTATCTGTTATCGGAGTTGCTGGTGGTCGTTTTATTTATGATCCACGCCGGAGGTGACAGTAACTTTTTTAACTGGATCAACACTTCATTTTACCAGGTAATCATCCCGGGGCCTTGGGGGTCATTGCTTTTCGCCCTTTCGTTTATGCTGGTATGCTGGCTTGTCGGATTATGGCTGGATAAACGAAAGATTTACATTAAAATTTAAGTATTTCGTTTAGGAGGGAATCATCGCGTTAGTTTATACGCGGCTACCGTGTTGCCTGTAAAGGTGGGGACAACAAGCAACTGGCTGTCGGGCAAAAACGTGATATCCGCTGTATTGAAGTGTTTCTTTCGGGTATCCAGTAATTTGTCGGCACTCCCATCAGCCTTGACATAATAGACCTCTCCCACCCACCTTGATGCGAGGAGATCACTGTCGTTCACTGCCGTCAGACCGTCACCACCTTTCACCGCATCGGAGAACAGATTCAGTTTCCGTGAAGTGGTATCGTAGGTATAAATCCCATCGGCCGCGAGTATCCACAATTTCCGGTTTTTCCAGAGCAAGCCATTGGCGCCTTTCATTTCCTGGCTACCCAGGTAGATGGATATCTTTCCGTTCGCGTACAGGAAGACTTTACCCTGACGCGTGTCGGACATGTATACATTACCCGCGTCATCTACGGCGATATCATTGAGAAAGGTAGCCCCTGGTATATATATCTTTGTCTTGATCTTTGCCTTTTTCATGTCAATAATGACCAGCGAATCCAGATCGGCGGCGTATAACATCCCTTGGTACATACCCAGTCCCTTGGGGGCATCCAGTCCGTCTACCCAATGCAGTTTTACGATTTTCCCGTCCGGTGCCAATTGTGATATAAAGCCATTGCCATCCTTGGCAGCCCCGTCACCATCGATGTTTGACACGTAAAGAATCTTTTGCGCCGAATCCCAAAGTGCTGATTCGGGTGCCCGAACCGAGGTATCCGTCTCCCAGACCTTCTCCAGGGTGGTCTTGGCCGGGGCATTCTTTGTATTACCGGTGCCACTGGTGTCACCGGAGGAGTTTACCGAAGAGGAACCGCCACCGCCACAAGCTGTCAAAAAGAGGCTTCCTGTAAACAGCAAAGCCATACCCGATAAAAAGGTGTTTTTTTTCATATCCATAAGACGTTTAAATGCCCGCCTACCGCTAAGATAACGAAAAGGAGCGGATTGATTTCAACTTTGTTATCCCCCTACCATTCATCACTATTTCCGAACAAAGCCGTTTTCCTGACGTTATAAAAAATTACCTTTGCCTGCTATTTATAACGTTGGAATTTATGTCGTTATTTTCAAAGTGTCATTCCCCTGAAAACGCTTTCCGGGTGATTGTCCGGCCCGGGTCAACGCTTTGGTTGGCCTCATTCACCTTTTTGCTCATCTTCATGGCGCTGCGGGCCGGAGCACAAACAGATAGCGCTGCGCAGAGCAAAATCCATCATTTCGATCTGAACGATTGCATCCAATATGGCCTGGCACACCAACATGACGTCAAGAACGCCAGGCTTGACCAGCAATATGCCACCGAGCAGGTAAAGGAAAATACTGCCAAATTATTTCCGCATGCTGATATCAGCGGAAGCTTCGTAGACAACCTGAAATTAGCCACTACCCTGATCCCAGACTTTTCCAGCGGTAATCTGAATCATAAAATCCCGGTACAGTTTGGCAACAAATATACTTCTTCGGTGAGCGGGCAGGTCAATCAAACGGTCTTCAACAGCAACTATTTCATCGGGCTTAAAGCCGCCAAGGTATATGAGGATCTGTCCGTAAAAAGTCTGAACACAACTGAAATAACCACCCGTGTGAATGTGACGAAAGCCTATTACAATGTACTTGTAAATAAGGAAAGCCTTCGTATCGGCCGCTCGAATGTGGATCATCTTGACAAATCACTGCGCGATATCAAGGCGAAATACCAGGCAGGTATATCCGAAACGGTGGATGTGAACAGGATACAGGTGCAGTACAACAACGCGCGCACCGGCATTGAAAATCAGCTGCGTTTGCTGGTATACAGCCTTGATCAGTTAAAGTTCCAGATGGGCCTTCCCCTAAAGGACTCGCTGGATCTCTCGCAAACAGTGCAGGATTTCACGCCGCGATCTCTCGGCATGGATACCCTGGGATATAGCCTTAACGACCGTCCCGAATATGGCATGCAGCAGATCCAGACCCAACTGAACCAGTTGAGCCTGAAAAGCACGAAGCTTTCATTTTTGCCCTCGCTGTCGGCATATGTCAATTACGGTTACAATTACTTCGGGCCCACCTTTTCTGATTTGTATAGCAAGGGATACGGCAATTCAGCCATCGGGCTTTCGCTGAATTTTCCGATCTTTTCCGGCACGGAACGCATTCACCAGACCAATGAAGCCAGGATTACGCTGGAACAATCCCAAAACGACCTGAGCCACCTGGCACAGCAAATCAGGTTAGAGGTTAAAAACGCGTACGTCAATTACCAGAATAACCAGGCACAACTCGCGACCCAGGAAGAAAACATGAAGCTTACACAGGGAGTATACGACAGGATACAATATAAATTCAACCAGGGGGTTTCCTCCAGCCTGGATCTGCTTTCCGCCGAAAACGAACTACAGGGGGCGCAAAACAATTACATAGACGCCCTGCTGAACGCACTGATGAGCAAGGTCGACCTGCAGCAGGCCATGGGCAGGATCAATCCGTCTTCACCCTGACCGGGAAACGGAGGAATGCGGGGCATAAAAGAAGCACGTGGTGAAGGGATACGGGACAAAAAACAGAACAAAAAAAGACTTTTCCACTTCCAGCCTTTAGACTTAAGGCACCATGAGAATCTCAAATTTCAAATATCATTCAATTCAATTCCGGCAGGACATGAAAACATATATAGGCAATATCATAAAAGCAAACTCTAACCTGAAGACCTTGCCAGAGGCTTTTCGTAAAAGCATCCCGCGGGGAACGGTCGTAGCCACCCTGCTGGCCACCGGAATCGCCGCGTTGTCATCTTGCGGGGGTAGCCCCGCCCCAACTGCCGGCATGCGTCCGCCGCGCGCCACTGTGACCGTCTATACTGCAAATCCGGCCGTCTATACGGTCACCGAAAAATTCGCTGCTACCCTCATGGCCAATAGCGTCGTGCAGCTTCGACCGGATGTCACCGGTTACCTGGAAGCCATCCGGGTAAAGGATGGCAGTGATGTAAGGAAAGGACAGCCTTTATACGACATTGACAAAAGCCGTTACCAGGCGGCCTACAATCAGGCGCAGGCTTCCTTACAACAGGCCAAAGCCGACCTGGCCCAAAAGCAGCGGGACCTGAAAAGATATCAGGATCTGCTCCAACACGACGCCATTGCCCAGCAGGTGGCGGATCAGGCGGCTACGGCGGTCAAGACGTCTCAGGCCAATATGGCCGCCGCCCAGGCTTCCCTCGCCAAGGCCGCCACCGATCTGAACCATGCTGTTCTCCATGCGCCCATTAGCGGAAAGATCGGCATCGCGCAAGTGAAGATCGGCGACATCATCAATGCCGGTCAAACCCTTGTCAACACGATTGTAAATGACAACCCCATTTATGCCGACTTTAATGTCCCGCAATCCGATTACCGCTTTTTTGGTAAAAAATCCTCGGATATAAAATATCATTTGCAGCTGGCCGACAGCTCGAAGTATAACGAACCGGGAAAACTGCTGGTGATCAACAATGTTGTGGATCCCACTACCGGCACCATTCAGATCCGGCTGGAATTTCCGAACACAAAAGGTTTGTTGAAATCGGGAATGAATGCGGTTGTGTTGGTGAGCCACCCTTCTGACAGTAATACGATGGCCATCCCCACCAAAGCATTGATCCAGACACTCGCGGAAACCAGCGTTTATACGGTCGGAAGCGGAAACGTCATACAGTCAAAACCAGTCGTGCCAGGATCGCAACTGGACAGTCTTACCCTTGTAAAAGGGTTGCAACCCGGAGAAAAGGTGGTCATAAACGGACTGCAGAAAGCCAGGCCGGGAGATACCGTCAATGTGATGACAGATACGACCAATGGAACAAGATAAAAGGTAGGGACGACCCACTGCTCGTCCAATCAAGCATAACTCGAGCATCATGCCCATTTCAAAAACATTCATAGACCGGAAGAACACCACCATTGTCATTGCCATCATCCTGGTAATCCTGGGCGTGATCTCCATTTTCACTCTTCCTGTAGCCCAATTGCCGGACATCTCACCACCCGTGGTCTCGGTAAGGGCGAATTATGTAGGCGCCAATGCTGAAACAGTGGAGCAAACCGTTACCACGCCTATTGAAAACCAGATCAATGGTGTTCCCGGCGCCATGTACATCCAATCCACCAGCACCAACGATGGGTCCAGCAGCATCAATGTCACCTTTAAGGTTGGTACGGATGCTGATATCGCCGCACTGGATGTTCAGAACCGTGTGAACCTGGCCTTACCTTCCATTCCCTCGGATGTCAGCCGTACCGGCGTAACCGTGCGGAAGCGGTCCAATGACATGCTGATGGTGATCGCCCTTAATTCACCCAAAGGGACCCATGACCGCGCATTCCTGGATAATTACCTTAATATTTACCTGCTACCCGAACTTTCCAGGGTAGAAGGCGTGGGGGACGCCAACGCCTTTTCACAGGATTACAGCATGCGGATATGGCTTAACCCCGATAAGATGGCCGCCCTGGGCATCACCACCAACCAGGTACTTCAATCCATTCAAGAGCAGAACCAGCAGGTGCCAGCGGGGATCGTCGGCGCACCACCGGCTTCCAGCACCCAGGCCTTTGAATATAATATCAAGGTCAACGGACGGCTGTCTACGCCGGAGGAATTTGGCAACATTATCATAGCCACCAATCCCGGGACAGGATCCCTGGTAAGGTTAAAAGACGTCGCACGCATCGCGCTGGGAACCTTTTCTTATGGCATTAATATCAAGGCCGACGGGAAAAACGGTACCGGAATGGCCATTTACCTGGCACCAGGGGCAAATGCTCTGGAAACCTCCGACCGGGTCATGGCCAAGATGAAAGAATTGTCCAAGTCATTCCCACCGGATGTGCACTTCCTGGTACCCTTCGAGACCACTTCCTTTGTAAGCCTTTCCATTCACGAAGTAGTGGAAACCTTACTGATCGCCCTTTTGCTCGTGGCCTTTGTCGTATTCATCTTCCTGGAAAACTGGCGGGCCACCCTGATTCCCGTTCTGGTGATTCCCGTTTCCATCATAGGGGCTTTTCTGTTTTTGAACCTGCTGGGATTTTCCATCAATACCCTCACGCTCTTTGGTTTTGTGCTGGCCATAGGCATTGTCGTGGATGACGCGATTGTGGTGGTGGAGGCGGTGCAGCACCACATAGATGCCGACAAGATGTCCCCCAGGGAGGCTACCCTTAAAGCCATGACGGAAGTACAGGCGCCGGTTATTGCCATCGGGCTTATTCTGGCAGCCGTGTTCATACCCGTGGCCTTTATTCCGGGTGTCAGCGGACGGCTTTACCAGCAGTTCGCACTCACGATTGCCTTTTCAGTGCTCATTTCCGCCTTTCTGGCCCTGACCCTTACCCCTGCATTGTGCAGCGTCATGCTACGCCCCGATAAATTCAACAAAAGCTCCAAAGGGATCAACTGGGTTTTCTTCCATTTTAATAAATGGTTTACCCGTACCACGGAACATTACGCCAACGGGGTGAAGAACGCCATTCACAAAATGCCCTATATCATAGCCGGATTGCTGATCATTTTTGCGGTTACTTACTATTTATTTGAAAAAGTGCCTACCACCTTCATTCCGCAGGAAGACATGGGCGCCCTCATCATCGCGGTGGACCTGCCGGACGCTTCCGCTACCGGCCGTACCGAGGCCGTCGCCGAAAAGATCAATAAGATCCTGCTGGCGGACACCACCATAGTCAGCCACTTTATGGGGGTCACCGGCATTAATATTGCGGCCGGCGGTGCCATAAAGCCCAATTCAGCAACCTATTTCGTCAGCCTGAAACCCTGGGATGAACGCTATGAACACGGAGACGATATGAAGGCGGTGATCGGAAAGTTGCAGCGAAAATTTGCCGGTATTTCCTCGGCACAGATTATTTGCATCCCGTCGCCGACCCTACGGGGTTTTGGAACCAGTTCGGGATTTTCTTTTATCCTGGAACAGCGTAGTGGATCCAGTGTGGCAGACCTCAACCAGGTCCTTCAGAAATTCCTGGCCGCTGCCAACCAGAGACCGGAAATACAACAGGCTTATGCCTTCTTCAGCGCTTCCACCCCGCAATATAATGTGCATGTAGACCGGGACAAGTGCAAGCAAATGGGCATCTCAATCGGTGACGTCTTTACCGCACTGCATACACTCATGGGGGGGTCTTATGTAAATGATTTTACGCGTTTTGAACGTAATTTCCGGGTCATGGTACAGGCCGATACGGCCTTTCGTTCCAGCATTACGGACCTGTCGCATTATTATGTGAGTAACAATACGGGGAAAATGGTTCCCTTAAGCGCCCTGGTGACTACCAGTAAAGGGGGTGGCCCTCCCGTAATCAATCATTATAACTTATACCGGGACGTGGAAATCGATGGTACGGCTAAGGCCGGCTATAGCAGTGGGGACGCCATCAATGCACTGCAGGAAGTTGCAGCAAAGGTGTTGCCGGCAAATTTCGGCTATGAATGGTCCAATATCTCGGAGCAGGAAATCGAGGCTGGCAATAAAACAATCATGATCTTCATGCTTTCGCTGCTTTTTGTATTCCTGTTGCTTACCGCACTTTATGAAAGCTGGTCGGTACCTTTTTCCATCCTTTTCGCCGTACCGGTGGCCCTGTTCGGATCCATTGTAGCGCTGGCGCTCAGCCACCAGCAAAACAGCGTGTATTCCCAAATCGGGCTGATCACCCTGATAGGGCTTGCTGCCAAAAACGCAATCCTGATCGTGGAATTCGCCAAAGACCGGGTGGATAATGGCGTCCCATTGGTCCCTGCAACCCTGGAAGCAGTTAAACTGCGTTTCCGCCCTATCCTGATGACCTCTTTTGCTTTTATCTTTGGGGTGCTGCCTCTCTGCCTGGCAACAGGAGCCGGCGCTGCCTCCCGTATCAATATCGGATTTACGGTGTTGGGTGGTATGCTTGCCGCTACGCTGGTCGGTATATTTTCAGTACCGGTCCTCTATGTACTGATCATGCGGGTGAGTTATGGAAAGAAATTAAAGCTGATGGAAGCCAAAGCCGCAGACGAGCATCCTGCCAAAAACCATGATGATAAAACCGGGGAAGCCGCTCCGCCGGAAGCATAATCATCCGGTCCCATGGTGCAGGCATATGCGCTTTATCAGGACAGGGGTACCAGGCAGCGCGGCCAAAAGGGGAGCAGACGGAACAGGATGCTGAACGGCGGGGAGCCATTGGCAGACAACAGGCGTAACCACCGGTTGACCGCGAAACGATGGCCTGTGTAATTCATGGCTTTTTGTAATTTTATGGCAAAGTGGTGAGCGGATGCCCTGCGGAAAAATTGTCGATCCTGCCAAACCCTGAAAATGGAAATAAAATACCAGACAGGCGTTATACCTGAAACCACGGCCATCATCGAAGTCTATGAAAGCTCCGGTATCAACAGGCCGACTTCCGATGCCGAAAGGATCCGTGACATGTATGCTCATTCGGATCTCATCATTACTGCCTGGGACAGGGACAAACTGGTCGGGATCTCCCGCGCACTGACGGACTTTTGCTATTGCTGTTATTTATCCGACCTGGCTGTAAGACTGGATTATCAGAAAAAAGGCATTGGTAAAAAGCTGATCGCATTAACCAAACAAGAAGCAGGGGAGCAAGTGACCCTCATTCTCGTCGCGGCACCGGCCGCCAGGGATTATTATCCCAAAATCGGTATGGAAAGGATTGAAGACGGTTTTCTCATCAAAAGAAGCAGCTAAACGGGGAAGCTTTCCCATTCGATCGGACTGTGCCGGCCTGCCGAAATATTAAAAAAGACTTAACTGCTGACCTGGCCTGCAAAACTTTGAAGAGTCCAATTGCGTCCTTTCCGCATTGAGCCCCAGCTTCTTTGTATAGACGCTGAACTGCCGCGCGATGATTTCCGCGATACCACCTTCTCCCTTCATCCTGCGTCCCCATTTGCTATCATGCAACTGACCGCCGTGGCAGCTCTCGATAAGATGACAGACCTTCTCGAAACGGTCCGGAAAATTCTTTTGCAGCCAGTCCTTGAAAATGACTTCCACCGCGTCATTGAGCCGCACAATGGTGTAGCCCGCCGTACGTGCGCCATTATCCCTGGCGGCTTCCAGTATTTTCGGCATTTCCTGATCGTTGATCCCCGGAATGACCGGAGCGCTCATCACACCCATGGGTACACCCGACTGACTTAATTCCCGGATGACTTTTAGTCGCTGCCCGTAAGTGGCGGTACGGGGTTCCATCACCAGACGCAACTGCTCATCCAGTGCGGTAATGGAAACATAAACACAAACCAGGTTACGCCGTGCCATTTCGGTCAGCAGATCACTGTCACGCAGGATCAGGGAGTTTTTGGTGATCATGGCAATAGGCTGGTTGTACCGTAAAGCGATCTCCAGCAACTGACGCGTAATCCCAAGCTTTCGCTCAACGGGCTGATAACAATCCGTATTGCCGGAAATGGATATCGGCGCCGGTGTCCAGTTTTTATTATCCAGGAATTTCCGGAAGAGCGCAGGCGCGTTTTCCTTCACAATGATCTTATGCTCAAAGTCCCTGCCGGCACTAAATCCCCAATATTGATGCGCATTCCTGGCATAGCAATAAATACATCCATGCTCGCAGCCCTGATAGGGGTTTAATGAGTATCCCATTCCGAGGTCGGGGCTGTCCACTTTATTGACAATGGTTTTGGCATGCTCGGTGATGTATTCGGTTTTCCCATCGGGTTGCCACCACTCATCGATCCCTTCGGCATGCGCCTGCACATATTCACCCGGCAGAAAGCGGTTTTTCGGATTCACCTGCGCCCCACGTCCTTTGTGATAGCCTCCGGTCAGACCGCCGGAGTCCGGTTTATTCATCATCTCCATGTTAGCGAAGGTACTAATAATATTGGTAGCACCGGGCAAAAAAAAGATCTTCATACAGAAGATCATCTAAGGAACTGATATTCAGCGATCAGGTCCGGGGAAATTTTCAATGTTGTCCTTTTGGCCCATTTAGAGGGAGAAAATTACCGGAAACACCTCTCCCTGTTCTCCTTGCGCAAAACCCTTTAGAGGGTTTTGCGCCTGCATAGACTCAGGATAATTTTTCCCTTATGTCTGGCGAAAAAACTTCGCCGTTGATTAAATCATGGCGTGCTGCCATGTGATTATTAAAATGATTACCTGGAATTCATCTGGCCCGAAAGCCAGGTTTTCAAAGGTATCCTTACAAAGAACGGCTGATGGTCATCCTGCGTGCCGTTCTGCCCCTTTTCTGAATGTTGCGCAAATCAGCAGCGGTGAACAACTTCTCTTTGGGTGTTGCAGTGGTTTTTCCGAGAACACCGGTAGCCAGGGTCTCTTTTACAATAAAGCCATCGAGTGTAATAGCAGGGTCAACTTCTATGCCTTTTGCAGCATGTAATATGTCAGTTTTCATAACGTCAAATTTTAAGATAAAAAGTGCGATAAATTTGCCGGAAAGGCAAATAGCCATGGGAAAAAAAGTGTCACTGCGCAGATTCAAATTTGGTCTCAATTGCTATATTACCGTATCCAAATCGGGCGCAAAGGTAAGACTATTTTCTAATCCAGCAACTATTATTTAATATTTCTTTTCAGAGGGTCGGAAATGGCCGTCTCCGTTTGCGAGGCGGCATTAGTGTAAATGAAGTACCATAAAGGGTTTAGCCAGATAAAGCGATAGTAAAATAACCAGAAACGGGCTAAAAAAAATAAAATAAATCAAGCCGCTAAATCCACGATAATGCGACGGAAGGCCTGAAAATCGTTCAAAATAGGCCTGCTGAAGATCTTTCCGGGATCCCAAGTAAAAGCCGTAAACGGCCATGCACAGATCCACCCAGAGCATCACCGGCCCGGACGTACGCGCATGAAGGCCCATACGCCATAAAACCACCGCCAGCAGAAAAATATACAGGATAAAAGTGATAACAGTGAACAAAACACCGTTGATGGGTCCCGGATACCGGATACGTTTCCCCCATACACGCCGCTGGACAAAAAAGTAGCAATAATTGTAAAAGTAATAGACCGTATTTATCTTCCTGATCAGGAACATACCAAGATTTTGTCGTGATGAATTTGCCTTCACAGAATACAACATTCTTTCCACATCCGAGGTTATAATATTCGCAAGTTCCGGGTTGTCAGGGGTGCTCATCCTTCCTACTTTTGTAGTATAATAAAAGACATGAACACGCAAGCAAAAAATATTCAGGGCGATACCGATTACGACCGTATCGCCGAAGCCATTGACTATATCAGAAATAATTTTAAAAAACAGCCCAACCTGGAGGATATAGCCGGGCAGGTACATCTGAGCCCCTTTCATTTTCAACGGCTGTTCACGGATTGGGCAGGGGTAAGTCCGAAAAAATTTACACAATACCTCAGTGTGGAGTATGCTAAAAATATGCTGAAACAGAACAAGGCGACCTTATTTGAAACCGCCTTTGAAACCGGATTATCCGGCACCGGCAGGTTGCATGACCTGTTTATCGGTATAGAAGGGATGACGCCCGGAGAATACAAAAACGGCGGCGCGCATCTCCTGATCAAATACAGCTTTGCAGAAAGCCCCTTCGGAAAGATACTCATCGCTTCCACCGCCAAGGGCATTTGCCATATCGCCTTTGCCGATGAGGAGACGGCTGCGCTACAGGAATTGAAAAAGGCCCTTCCGAAAGCGACCTACCAACAAATGACCGACCTGGCCCAGCAAAAAGCGCTTTCCATTTTCACCGGTGACTGGGACAAACCCGCGGAAATAAAACTGCACCTGAAGGGAACGGATTTTCAGCTGAAGGTATGGGAGACCCTGCTTAAGATACCCATGGGAAAATTGGTTACTTATGGCAACATCGCCAGACGGATCGACGATCCGAAAGCTTCCAGGGCCGTGGGCAGCGCCGTCGGGGATAATCCGGTCGCTTTCCTAATTCCCTGCCACCGGGTGATCCGGTCCGGCGGCACATTAGGCGGCTATCATTGGGGCGATACCCGTAAAGCCATGATGATCGGATGGGAAGCCGCGCAGCATGAC
>DASULB010000601.1:0-9460 GCA_036278455.1 Chitinophagaceae bacterium
GTCAAGGCAGGCGGAAGTGTTTTCATCAGTTGGTTTCGCAGTCCGACCAACAAACCACTTTCATAATGGGCCATCTGCCCGACACGGCGGGAAAGCCTGGTAACATAATCGGTTCGCGGCTTTCGTTTCTTTTGAAAGGCCGGAAAAGCAATGGCGGGGTTTTTAGATTCTTTTAACAGTGAAGCCATCGCCCAGGCATCTTCTATCGCCTGGCAGGCGCCCTGTCCGAGATCCGGCGTCATGGCATGGGCGGCGTCGCCCATCAGGCATATCCTGTCCTGAAACCACCGGGGAACCGGCCCTATATCCATCAGTTCAGAACGGATGATTTTTTCGGGAAGGGTTCCGGAGATCAGTTGGGAGATCAGGGGTGCGAACTGGGAAAATTGCCGGGCCAATTCCTCCGTCAGGTTGGCCCCGTAGTCAAACTCGTTGTTATGTTTGTTAAGCGTTGCGTACCAATAAACCGTATCGGACCGCACGGGTACGAATCCAAAACGTTTTCCCTTTCCCCAGGCCTCGATGGCGTGCCGTTGATATTTAACCGGCAGCTCGAATTCAAGCAAACCGCGCCAGCAAAGCTGTCCGGTGCCCCTGGCGGCCACATCGGGGAAAAGCTGTTTTCTGACGACGGAGTGGATGCCATCCGCGGCGAGCAGGTAGTCCCCGTCCGCCGAAGTGCCATCCTCAAAGCGACTGATGACCTGGCGGTCTTTCAGGGTCACCCGCGTGCAGTGCTTATCCAGCTCCACCGTATCATCGATCAACGCATCATGGAGTATCCGCTCGAGGTCTGCCCGGTGCAGCGCCACGCTGGAATAGCCGTATTTCTGTAAAAAATAAGGGAGGTTGTTTTTGGAAAGGGGCAGGAGGCGCTCATTGGTGATGTTAAGCCCGTTTAATTCATTTCCATGGGTGCAAACGGCATCGGCCAGCCCCATTTTATCCAATGTGCGCAGGGCGTTCACCGCTAACAGGATGCCGGTCCCGGGCATCTGGCCTTCCGGCTGTTTTTCGTAAACCCTGACCACCATGCCGGCCTGCTGCAGGGCGATGGCGGTGGAAAGTCCGCCAATGCCCCCGCCTATGATCATTCCCCGCATCATTGATCCAGAAATTGGTTCAGGTTATCCTTCCACCTGAGATACCTCATCCGGTATTCATCCATCACTTTGGCGTCCGGTTCTATTTGCATGAGTTTCTTCAAGCCGCCAAAGCTTTCATCATAGTTCGCATAATAGTTTGCGCCCACACCCGCGGCCCGCGCCGCTCCCTGCGCGCCATCGGTATCATAGATCTCCACCATGGCACCGGTGATATTGGAAAATACCTGCCGGAACACAGGGCTCAGAAACATATTGGCATGTCCCGCCCTGAAGACCTTCAGGGACATGTTCATCTGCTCCATGACCTCCAGCCCGTAACGCAGGGCGTAGGCTACTCCTTCCTGAACGACCCTTGCAACATCCCCGCGTCCGTGAATATTAAAATCAAGCCCCAGCAAACGGGCGCCTACATGCTGATTTCTGAGCACCCTCTCCACCCCGTTGCCAAAAGGAAAGAACATTAAGCCATTCGCCCCCTCCGGGGATTTTCCCGCGAGTTCATTCATCTCCTGATAGCTGGCATAATCCATGTTCTTCCGGATCCAGCTATAGGCACTGCCCGTACCGTTAACGCAAAGCAGCACGCCGTTCCGCGTTTTGTTTTTTTCGTTGTTTACATGTACAAAGGTGTTGACCCTTGAGAGCGGATCAGGCCCGGTATGGGCGGTCACGCCATAGACCACGCCGCTGGTTCCGGCGGTGGTCGCCATTTCTCCCGGCTCCAGCACCCTGAGAGAATAAGCGTTGTTTGGCTGGTCACCTGCGCGGTAACTCACCGGCACCCCCTTTTGAAGCTTTAATTCACCGGCCGCAAGCCCGGAAAGCAGACCCTGTTCCCCAAAGGTGGGGACGGTGTCGGCGAAGATGCTCCTGTCAAAGCCATAGTAGGAAAATAATTTTTCGGCATAAGAACCGGTAATGTAATCCCAGCAGATGCCTTCGGATAACCCACTCACGGTCGTGGCGATGCGGCCCGTCAAACGGTAAGCGATGTAGTCGCCGGGCAGCATTACTTTGTCGATCTGCTCAAAAATCGCCGGTTCATTGTCTTTTACCCATTTCAATTTGGAGGCCGTAAAATTCCCGGGAGAATTTAAATAATGGTCCAGGCAATAATCACTACCCAAGGCCTCGAATGCCTGCGCGCCGATTTTGACCGCACGGCTGTCACACCAGATGATGGCGGGACGAAGCACTTTTCCGTTCTTATCCACGCACACCAGTCCGTGCATCTGATAGCTGATACCGATGGCGATGACCTCATCGGGGTTAAAGGATATCTGCAGGTGCAGTTTTTGGGTCGCACGGATGAGTTCCTGCCACCACAACTCAGGATCCTGCTCAGCCCATCCGGGATGAGGGGATTGGATCTGCATCTCCTTTTCGGGTGAGAACGTCACGGCGACGCATTTACCGCTTTCAGCGTCCAACAGCGCCGCTTTCACCGATGAAGATCCAATATCGTAACCTAATAAATAGCGGGGCATTGCTTATGTTGTTTTTCCGATCCGCGTTGATAGATCATAGTTCATCCTCCCTGACAGCTTCGTCGCCTCCGAATCTCCAAAGCACCAGCATGATCCCGCCAAAAATCATGTAGACGATCCCGGACCAACGATTCACTACTTCGGTTTTATCCCCGGAAGGAATGACGACAAAAGAAGTGATCAGCAGAAAGAGGCCTACCAGCAGGAAGAAAAGACCAATCACAAAACGGAGATCAAGAATATTTTTCATTTAAAACGTTTTATTATGGCGAAAGCGCGTACATGAGCTTCCTTCCGCCTTTCGCTGCTCAATTTACAAAAATATCAGGTTCAAAACGGCCGTTAACGCCAGTACAATGATCCCCAGCACTACCGGTCGCTTGTACCATACTGCCTTTTCGGCCTTCGGACGCGGCGTCAGGCTGTAAACCAGTCCCACAAGTTTTTCCTTTGGATGTGGTTTTGTGAACAGGCTGATCAGAATGGTCAGCACAAAACAAGTGGTGAAGGCGACAATGGCGACCATGAAGCTTTGGGCCATGGTAGAGCTGAAGGTATGCAGGTTGGCGATCCCGCCGCCTTTGCCCTCCGCCATGGTTATGTTATAGGTAAGCGCAGCCGCAGCTGTACCCCCGACGAGCCCGAAGAAAGCGCCGTGTCCGGTGGATCGTTTCCAGAACATGCCAAGGAAAAAGGTGGCGAACAGCGGGGCGTTCACAAATCCAAACACCAGCTGCAGGAAATCCATAATGTTATTAAAGCCCTTGGCCAGATAAGCCGTACCTATGGAAGCAAGAATTCCAAAAACCGTCGCCAGACGCCCCACATTGAGATAATGTTTATCGCTTTTGTTTGGCTGGAAATAGGACTGGTAGATGTCATAGGTCAGCACCGTGTTAAAAGCAGTCACATTGCCCGCCATCCCCGACATAAAGGATGCAAACAGCGCCGTCATCCCCACTCCGAGGATGCCGCTGGGGTAAAACCTGTTCAGCAGCGAGGGTAATACCAGGTTATAATTGGTGACACCATTTTGCGCCGGAATCACGTAGCCGGAACCATGCATGTTCACCAGGGTGATGGCGATGAGACCCGGAACAATTACAATAAAGGGCATCAGCATTTTGGGAAATGCCGCCACGATGGGCGTATTCCGCGCTGAACGCATATTCCGGGTCACCATGGCGCGTTGCACCACCAGAAAATCCGTACACCAATAGCCAAAGGAAAGCACAAAGCCGAGGCCCATGGCCATCTGCCATACATCCACCCCCATCGGATTATCGGCCGCACTTCCCATGTATTTCCAGGTATGGGTCATGGCGTCGGGCAGCCTTTCCACCACGCCATTCCATCCGCCAACCTGGTGCAACCCGATATACACCAAAGGGGCAATTCCCAGCACGATCAGAAAAAACTGCAATACCTCATTATAGACAGCGCTGGTCAGACCGCCCAGGAAAGTATAGATCAACACGATGCCCGAGGCCAGGAAAATGGAGAACTCAAATTTCCAACCCAGGATGATCTGGAAAAGAAGCGCCAGCGCGTATAAGGAAATACCGGAGGAAAAGATGGTCATGATGGCAAAGGTGAAGGCATTGAAACCCCGCGTTTTTTCATCAAAGCGCTTGGCCAGGTACTCGGGCACCGAACGCGCCTTGCTGCCATAATAAAAAGGCATCATGAAGATGCCCAGAAAGACCATGGCCGGAATGGCGCCCAGCCAGTAAAAATGGCTGGTCATGATGCCGTATTTGGCACCGGAAGCAGCCATGCCCAGCACTTCCTGGGCACCCAGGTTGGCTGAAATAAACGCCAGGCTGGTGATCCACATAGGGATGGAGCGGCCGCTCATCAAAAAATCGCTGCTCGTCTTTACCTTTTTTTTGATGAAAACCCCGATGCCTAAGACAAAAACAAAATATAGTCCGATGATCAGATAATCGACAAATTCAAGATGCATAAAGCGTAATTAAAAAAGGTGGTTAATCAGTCAGTACACTTATTTTAAACGAAGGGCTAAAAATAGGCAAATCCTTTAGTTAATTCTAAAAAAAACCGAATCGTTTTATGACTGGTGAACAAAACTGACAAATGACAACGGCCTGCGAGAAAATGATTCAGCCCTGGAACGCATAGGGCGCGAAACCGCGCACCGACGTTTGTGCGGTGAACACACTGCCGCTTAACGGGTATTTTTCCATGTCGGCGGCCTCCATGGAATTCCTGGCAGTGGTCATATACAAGGTTCGCATGTCCGGCCCTCCGAAGACACAGGAGCTGACGTTGGGAGCGGGTACTTCCACGATGTCTATCAGCTCGCCGGTCACCGGATCCCAGTGATAAACACCGGAGCCGCCCCAATGCGCCACCCAAAGCTGGTCGTTCTCATCGATGGTCATGCCATCGGGGTATCCCAGGTCGGCCGGCACCTCCACAGCTTTTCTGACAAAGCATATTTCGCCGGTCGCCTCCTCGTAGGCATATTCCCGTATTGCCCGCTCGGGGGTATCGATCCAATACATCTTTTTTTTGTCCCGGGTCCATACGATGCCGTTGGAAATGGAGGTACCGCTGATCTTTTTAATGATTTTCAGGTCCGCAAAGATGCAATAAAGGTTTCCCGAATGAGCGGTTTCCTTCAGGTGCATGGTGCCCAGCCAGAGACGTCCCGCCGGGTCGCATTTACCGTCGTTGGAGCGGATATCCGGCCCTCCCTCCAGCGTGATCAGGGTTTCGGAGACCCCGGTATCGGGATTAAACCGCGCCACATAACCGTGCATGCCCATGACGAGATTTCCTTTGGTGTCAGGAACGATCGTGCCGATACGGGTTTCCAGCTTCCATGACCGGTGCACCATAGAACCCGGAGCGATGCAGTGCAGTTCCATTTTTTCGATATCGACCCAGAAAAGCTTCTGACGGCGCGCGTCCCACATCGATCCCTCCCCTAACCGGCAGGGGATCTCATAAAACAATGATGCTTTTATATCTCCCATTTTTTTAAAATATTGAACGTTATTTTGCCTGTAAGCATCGGAGAAACACCCGCTTCAATCCCCCTGTACTAAAGGCTTCCAGAGGGAACGGCCGCTGCAGACGCTCCCTTCAAACTGAGTATTTGCATATCTATTCAACCGGTAACCACGATGAAACGTATGATTACATGAGTATAAGTATGAAACGGTCATTGATCACTCAAATATACAGTTTAAAACAGCGGATCATCAAATCGTCAGGGATCGGGATATTTAACGAGGTGACAAAAGGGTAAAGCCGGCCACCGGCCGGCCCTGCAAAAAGAACACACGCTTCATCAAGAATTTAAGCATGAAGGCCTTCTTAAATTAAAAGCGTAGTGAAGTTAAAAAGAAGCGTACCGGTCAACAGGTCTATAGACAAGGTTAGCTGTTGGGCATCTCCTGAGATCAGTTGCTGTACCGGTGGTTATAAATTTCAGGCTAGAAACAAAGGCTGAAAATCCTTTAACATCCGGGGCAGGCAAAATGAGCAGTCAAATTGAGTATCAGGCATTCTCCTTCCGGCAGGTACCCTTGAGAACGGATTCCGCCAGCATGACGCCTGTCATTGCGGCCAATACCTGGCTTCGGTCAGATTCAGGGGGAAGATTCAACACATCTTTCAGTGCATAGAGCTTAAAAAGGTAGGTATGTTCACCCTCGGGTGGACAGGGGCCTTCATACCCAAAGGTGTTGCCATTACACAACCCTTCCTGTGAACCGGGATCAATACTGTCTTCATCAAATCCCTGGCATTTGGCTGAAATATTAAATACCAGCCAGTGTACCCACGGCTTTGCAGGCGCGTCCGGATCTTCGATCATCAGTACCAGGCTTTGCGCTTCCGGCGGTACTTCTAAAAATTGCAACGGCGGACTTAAATTTGGCCCTTCGCAGGTATACTTTTTGGGAATGGCTTCTCCTTCGCTGAAAGCCGGACTCTTAAGTTCCATGTCGTTTTCTTATTGCTTGTTAAAAAATCATGCCATAACAGGGTGTTCCGCGTGCAGGCCACGCCAGAATACCCACTGCTACCGGAAGTACGGTACTGTCTCTCAATCACAACGTTTATACGAGAAGCCCCGGATGATTTCTTGTCCGCAATAAATTCCACAGTTACAGGAAGGAAAGCCCCCGGTGGGAAGCATGACCTCATCACGAGTTTTGTCTAAGATACCGCTTTTAGGGCGGGGATGCGGGGACCCTTCAGGCTTTTCCAGGCTTTTCGCCCCGCCGGTCAGGCTTGCTTAAACTTTTACCGATGATCATGAATACCACCGCAATCAGGGGAAGGCAAAACCCACCTATGACAGCGCTGCCGGTGCACAGAGCGATGATCCAACAATAGAAAACCATACAGGCATGGTCACTGACCTGACATAAGCGCCGCGCCGGGCCGATGCTTCTTCCATGCCCTCAGAGAGATTTTTGCGGGGATTTAAAATATGGCACCCGCATAAAAAACTCGTGATCCGGGTAAATATGGCGTTCAAAATATAAAACGAAAAAGCAGTCAGTAAGGAGCCATACATTCCCAAAATGCTGGTGGTGAACGGCAGCAGTACAATAGAGAGGAGAAACAATAAATTCAGCCAGACCAGCCGCGTATCAAAACGCCTGACATACTCATACATCTTATGATGGACGATCCAGTATCCCCCATAAAAAGAAGCTGATAAAAAAACCAAAAAGCTGAGGCACCTTACCACCGATGATCCGAAGCAACTGCTTATCGGTAAAGGATTCATAATAGGGTATGCGGATATCAATGATCAGCAGGGTAATCGCGATGGCAAACACAGCGTCACTGAAAAAGATAAGCCGCTCTCTAGCTGGAGCTCTTTTTTAACGCTTTGATCAAAAGGATTCATATTTTAATTTTAGCATTTTGACATTCGCGACACTGCATTGATGACCCTGTCCCTTAGATTACCACGCGTTTTTACCTCCCATCCCGCTACAAAGAATACCCTCCGCTTTCACCTGTTTTGAAGCATCATCAGCGCCAGACGCTCTCCTACCTCGCTGCCGATGGCGACACCCATTCCGCCCAAACGGGCACCCAGGAAAATGCGATCCGAATAGGATGTTACCAATGGAAACTTTTCCCTGCCAAAAGCCATGATCCCCGACCATCGCCAGGAGATCCGGACGTCCCTGCCGGGTAAAATAACGGTCAATAACTTTTCTTCCAGGTCCCGTTGGATCCGCTCATTCAATGCGACATCCGTGGTGGTTTCCCCTGCAAAGTCCAGGTTCCTCCCACCGCCCAAAAGCACCCGGCCATCAAGCTCCCTGAAATAGTAATAGCCCTGATCAAAATGAAAAATACCCCTGAACCTCAAATCCGTGACGGGCTCCGTCACGAGGACCTGCCCACGTCCGGGTTTTAGTTCGACATCCGGTAGTAAATCTTTTGTAAAAGCGTTGGTGCAAACGGCCACCTGTCCCGCCTGAAGCAGCAGGGCGTCTTTGCCCAAAGGATCGGCCACCCTTATTTCCACCAGCGCTTTTTTTTCCTCCAGGGACCGAACGGCGCACCCGGTTTTTACCGCGATGCCCGCCTGCATCGCCTTTTGCAGCAGGCCTTGCATCATTTTGCCTGTATGCAGTTCCCCTTCAAAATGATTTTCAACGAGTGCCTTTACCCGGCCGACATCAAACCCAAAGTCCCGGATCCTTTTGCTGGCCAATGAAAATGCATTGTCCTGTAATTCCGCTTTCAGCAGCCGGTTTACATGATTCAGCCTGTCCAGCAAAGGAAGTTCCTGTTCGGAGATCAGCTCGTAACTGCCACGCTCCCCATATCCGATAACGTTATCTCCTAACCGATGCCGCAGCATTTTCAGGCCCTTGATGCGCATACCGATCAATTGCAGTACGCCGTCTTCCGGGCAATGGCTCAGATCATCAAGTATCTCGGTAAAACTGCCAATGCAGGCAAAGCCGGCATTACGCGTACTGGCCCCTGCCGGAAAAATACCCCGCTCCAGCACCGCGATGTTCAGTGCGGGGTCTCGATCCGCCAGGCTGAGGGCCGTGGAAAGTCCCACGATGCCGCTGCCGATGACCACAACATCGTAATGAACAAAGGATTGGCGTTCCCAATAACTGAGCATGCAGTTTTTTTTCCAAGATAAAAAAAATCGGGTAATTAGCCTTCACAAAACGGTTCGCCGCCATTAATTTTGTATTTTGGGCCTCACAAAAAAATTTAAACTTGATGTCGACGATTCCGATGCTTTTAAAAGAGATGGACAACGAAGCTGCAACAACACGAAAAATGTTATCCAGAATACCTGATGATAAATATGACTGGAAGCCGCATGAAAGGAGCATGAGCATCCGGCAGCTGGCAACCCACATCGCGGAGTTGCCCCGCTGGATCATCCTGGCCCTTACCACAGATGGTTTTGACTTTGCCAAAGATTCCTTTGAGACTGTAGAAATAAACAATACCGCCGAACTGCTGGATTACTTTGAAAAAACATTGGCTGATGGAAAAGCACATCTGGAGAAAGCCACGGAAAAGGACCTCGAAAAGGACTGGACAATGCGCAAAGGAGATACCGTCCTTAGTGTCACCAGCGCCGGGGAAACCGTTCGTATGGCCTTTTCACAGATCGTGCATCACCGTGCGCAATTGGGTGTTTTTCTCCGCCTGCTGAATGTGCCCATTCCGGGCAGTTACGGACCCAGCGCCGATGAAGCGTGAGACGGGAGCACCCGGATGTCCCGGAGACGCATAAGCCTTTATCACCTGATCTGATTTTTTTATCTGCCTGCCGGCTACGACGAGCGCATTGCCAGAAAATAATCCACTATGACAAAAACGGATGTGACT